>CAYNDD010000307.1:0-4040 GCA_964395425.1 uncultured Frankiaceae bacterium | reverse complement strand
ACGTCGATGGCGAGCGGGTCGGCCTCGGCCAGGAAGCCGACGTGGCCGAGGTTCACCCCGAGCAGCGGTGTGCCGCTCGAGCGCGCCAGCTCGGCAGCGCGCAGGATCGTCCCGTCGCCACCGAGCGCCACCACCAGCTCCGCTCCCTCGGCGGCCTGCGGCCCGCTGGGCACCGTGAAGGTGCCCGCGCAGTCGAGGATGGCGGCCTCGTCCTCCAGCACCCGGACCGAGACACCGGCCGCACACAGCTGACGGGAAAGGTCGCGGGCGACGTCGATCGCCGACTGGCGCCGGGCATGGGCGACGAGGAGAACCGCCCGCGACTCCTCGCTCGTTGTGGGGCTCACTGCGGGCCGGCTTTCACTGCCGCCTCGATCGCGGCGTCGTCGATCTCGTCGGCATCGGTGCGAAGCCAGAGGAAGTATTCGACGTTGCCGGCCGGGCCGGGCAGCGGGCTCGCGGTCACCCCCGCGGCGCCGAGGCCGAGGGCGTGGGCGGCGAGTGCCACCTGGTGGACCGCGGCGACCCGCGTGGGCGGGTCGCGGACCACGCCGCCGGGGCCGACCGCGCCGCGCCCGGCCTCGAACTGCGGCTTGACCATCACGAGGCAGTCGCCGCCGGGCGCGAGGCAGCCGGCCAGAGCCGGGAGAACGACCGTGAGGGAGATGAAGGACAGGTCGGCGACGATGAGCTCGACCTGGCCGCCGATGTCGGTCGGGCTGAGGTCACGGACGTTGGTGCGGTCGAGCACCTGGACCCGGTCATCGACCCGCAGCGACCAGGCCAACTGGCCGTAGCCGACGTCGACCGCCACCACGCGCACCGCGCCGCGGCTGAGCAGGACCTGGGTGAACCCTCCGGTCGATGCGCCCGCGTCGAGGCAGCGCCTGCCCTCGACCAGCAGCTCCGGCCAGTGATCGAGCGCCCCGGCGAGCTTGTGTGCGCCGCGCGAGACGACCTGCTCCGCGTGCGACCCGGTGACCCGCAACGGGGTGGCCGGATCGACGCCGGTAGAGACCTTGAGCGCGGGCATGCCGGCGATCCGGACCCGGCCGGCGTTGACCAGCTCGACCGCGTCCTGGCGCGATCGGGCCAGGCCGCGACGGACCAACTCGGCGTCCAGCCGCGCCTTCCTGGCCATGTCACTGCTCGTCGTCGAGCTCGGCCAGTCCCTCGTGCAGCCGCCGCTGGACGTCGTCGAAGATCTCGACGTGATCCTCCAACGGCGCCGTCTCGATGTCCCGGAGCCGTGCGAGGGCCGAGTCCGCGGCCGGGACACCGGTCGACTCGCTCTGCTCTGCCATGCCCACCTGATCCTCCATCGCCGCGACGCTATCCGACCTCTGGCTCCACGTGCGCTAACGTCGCGTGCCGTGTGGCCAATGCCGAGCACGACGGTCGGCACCTGATGGCAACCGTCAAGCAGTGCCGGTCCGCACTCAACGGTCTCGCGGCCTCGCTGGACGGCCTGGATGCCGAGAGCCGGTCCCGGCACCTGCCGCGCCGGTCGGTGTCGTGCACCGTGCCTGACCTCAACGTCTCGTTCAGCGCGTTGGTGGACGAGACCGGGGTCCACGACATCACCCTGCACGACGGTGCTGATCCGGCGCCGGGATCGGCCGACGTCAGGATCGTGGTGCACAGCGACGACCTCGTCGACCTCGCCGACGGCCGCCAGGACTTCCTCAGCGCGTGGCTGCGCGGGCGGGTCCAGGTGTCGGCGCCGATGCGGGACATGCTGCGGTTACGATCATTGCTCGGGTTGATCTGAGCGTACGGATCGCGCCGGTCAGTCGAACCCGAGCTGGTGGAGCGCCTCGTCGTACTCGCTGATGCGATTGTCGGGCAAGCGATCACCGCCGGCTTCGGACCAGGCCAGGGCGCACAGCGCGCGCAGGCCGTCGAGCCCATCCGGCCCGGCGGTCGCGGGTGGGCCGTCGGCCTCGTCGACGGCCGGCCGCCCGGTGGTGCGGTGTGCGCGGGCCCGGCCGCAGGTCGCGAGGCCACCGTCGACTCGTACGCCGGGATGGTCGATGCCCAGCGCGCGCAGGTCCCGCCCGAGGTAGTTCGGTCTCGAGGCCGGATCGCTGGCGAGCAGGTCAGCAGCGGTCGAGACGCCGCTCAGGACCAGTAGCGACGGCAGGCCGGCTGCGCGCGCCCCGGCGATGTCGGTGTCGAGCCGGTCGCCGATCACCAGCGGACGCTTGCCGGCGCCGGCCCGCAATGCCGCGCCGAACAGGGCCGGCGCGGGCTTGCCGATCACCTGCGGGTGAAGACCGGTGGCGGTCCGGAGGGCGGCCACCAGCGAGCCGTTGCCGGGCAGCGGTCCCCGGGGCGAGGGCAGGGTCTTGTCGTCGTTGGTGGCGACCCAGCGCGCACCGGCGCGAAGCGCGACGCTGGCCTCGGCAAGGGCGCGCCACCCGACCTCCGGCCCGAACCCCTGCAGCACCGCCGCGGGACGGTCCTCGGCGCTGCTCACCGGCCGCAGACCGACGGCGGTGAGCGCGTCGGCGACGCCGGGGCCCCCGACCGCTAGGACTGCGGCACCCGCATCCAGCTCGCCGGCCAGGATCCCGGCTGCGGCGACCGCCGAGGTCATCACCTCGCCGGCGTGGGCAGAAACGCCGAGCCCGGTGAGTTGTTCAGCCACCGCGCCGGGTGGCCGGGAGGCGTTGTTGGTCACGAAGATCACTCGGAGGCCGGCCGCTCGCGCCTCGCCGAGTGCGTCGGCGGCGCCCGGAATCGGCTCCGCGCCGAGGTAGACGACCCCGTCGAGGTCGACCAGCAGGAGGTCGTGCCGGCTACGGAGCGACCCATCGCTGGCGATGAGGCCGGCCGGTACGGGCTGGTCCGCCACCGTCAGCACCCCTCCTCCCGCCGCCGTATGACCTCGTCGCGCGGACGCCGCCGCGGCGACTACGCGGGCCGCCGCGGGATCCGGGCCTCGCCGTAGCATCGCCGATATGGACACGAGCCACGCGGGCGACCCGCTGCCCCGCCCGGACGGGCTGATCCTCGCGCCGTTTCGCGCGCTCCGCTACGACCCGGCTCGGGTCGCGCTGGCCGACGTGCTCGCGCCGCCGTACGACGTGATCGACGACGCTGGGCGCAGCGCGCTCGAGGCCCGGGAGCCGCACAACGTGGTGCGGCTGACCCTCCCGCGGGACGAGCCCGGCAGCGCGCCGGACAGCGGCAGCCGTTACGCCGTTGCCAACGCGTTGATGGCACAGTGGCGCTCGGCCGGTGTGCTGCGCGCCGACGAACACCCCGCCCTCTACGTGTACGAGCAGCGCGACAACGGCCACACCCAACGCGGAGTGGTCGGTGGCGTGGCGCTGACCCCGGCCGAGGACGCGATCGTGCTGCCGCACGAGAACACGATGGCCGGCCCGGTCGCCGACCGACTCGCCCTGATGGTGTCCACCGAGGCCGACCTGGAAATGATCTTCCTGGTCTACGACGGTGGCGGCGCCACGGGTCGCGCGGTCGCCGAAGTCGATCGCGACGATCCGCTCGTGGACGTCACCACCGCCGATCGGGTCCGGCACCGGCTGTGGGCGATCACCGACCCCGAGCTGCTGGCCGAGATCGCCGATGACCTCCACGACCGCAGAGCGGTGATCGCGGACGGGCATCATCGGTACGCGACCTACCTGCGGTATCAGGCGCTCCGGCACGCCGACGGCTCGGGCGGCGGCCCGTGGGACTTCGGCCTGGCCTTCCTCGTCGACGGCTCGGCGTTCGGCCCGCAGGTGCACGCGATCCATCGCGCCGTACCCGGGCTGACGCCGGAGCGCGCGATCGAGCTCGCCGCGACCGGCTTCGAGGTGACGGAGGTCGCCGGCGGGGTGCGCGCGAGCGAGGACGAGCTGGCAAAGGCCGGGCTGGACGGCAGCGCTTTCGTCGTGACCGACGGCACCAGGGCGTGGTTGCTGACCAAACCCGATCCGGCCCAGCTGGCCGCGGCGCTGCCGCCGGAACGATCGGCTGCCTGGCGCGCCCTCGACGTTGCCGTCGCACACGGATTCCTGATCCGGGCG
>CAYNDD010000306.1:0-4058 GCA_964395425.1 uncultured Frankiaceae bacterium | reverse complement strand
TGGACGCCGCTCTCGAGCAGCTGGCGCATCGTGACGACGGCCATGGTTGTGCTCCTCCCGGTTCTTCGCGGCGGCCGGTCGGCCGTCACGCCTGACGCCGCCGGCGCACCGGACCCGCTGGGGACCGATCGGCGCGCCCCGCCCGAGTGAGGATCCGGGCGGTCTGGTTGCGTGCGAAGTCGACCCGCTCGCGCGGATCGCTGTGGTCAGTCTACGTCCACAGCGGCGCGGACCGTCCACAGCTCGCTCCGGCCGGGCCCGAAGCGGTGTCTGCGCGCTCATGATCGTTTCGGAGGTGCAGGGATGGGTGCTCGCTGGCTCGTCGTAGCTTTGCTCGGCTTCGCTTTCGCGGCATCCTTCAGGGCGCCCGGTACGCCGGCACCTCCGGGCTGGCAGTGGCCGCTGCGGCCGGGGCCCGACCGGGTGGTCCGCGACTTCGACCCGCCGCCGCGACCCTGGCTGGCGGGCAACCGTGGCGTCGACCTCGCCGGCCGGGTCGGCGAGCGGGTGCGGGCCGCGGGGACCGGCGAGGTGAGCTTCGCCGGGGTGGTCGCCGGCGTCGGCGTCGTGAGCGTTACATCAGGCCCGCTCCGGACGACGTACGAGCCGCTGCGGGTCCAGGTCCACCGCGGCCAACAGGTGTCGGCCGGCGCGGTGCTGGGCCGGCTGACGCTGGCTGGGTCGCACTGCGGGCCGGCCGCATGCCTGCACTGGGGCCTGCTGCGGGGCGGTGACTACCTCGATCCGCTCGCCCTGCTCGGCCTGGAGCAGGTCCGCCTGCTCCCGTTCGACTAGCTCGTGGCCGGGTCCAACGAGCGGGAGAACAGGTGGTAGGGCCGGGATGGGTCGTTGTCGAGCAGAAAGGTCTCACCGGTCGCAACGAAGCCGCACTTGAGGTAGAGCCCCGAGGCGCGATCGTTGCCGGCGGTGACTCCGAGGGTGAGCTCGGTGGCGCCGTCCGCGCGAGCCCACCGAGCGACCGCCTCGACCAAATCGACGGCCAGCCCGGTGCCGCGGGCCGATGGAGCCACCCACATCGCGATCAGGTGCCGTTGGTCCGGCGGGGAGCTCGGGTCATGACGACCGGCGACGATGCCCGTGACGAGCTCGGGCCCGGAGCCGGGGTCGGTCCCGACGTACCACGCGTTTCCGGCCAGTCGCTCGCGCCAGGTCGCCTCGTCGAAGGCGGCCTCACGCGCGTGGGTCGAGGCGAACGCCGTCGGTGCGTCGGTCAGCGAGGCGAGCCGGACGTCGCGAAGCAGCTCCCACTCGGTGGGGCCGAGCCGGCGGATCAATCCTTCTGGTCGGCGAGCTTGCCGCGCAGCTGCAGGACCGCCTTGGTGTGCATCTGGCAGATCCGGCTCTCGGTGACGCCGAGCACCTGGCCGATCTCGGCGAGGGTGAGGCCCTCGTAGTAGTAGAGGGTCACCACGATCTTCTCCCGCTCCGGCAGCGTGTTGATCGCCCGCGCGAGCAGGTACTTCGTCTCCTCGGTCTCGAACGCCGCGACCGGGTCCTCGGCCTTGGTGTCCTCGAGCGTGTCGACCAGCGACAGCTTGTCGCCGCGCTCGCCGCCGACGTTGAGCAGCTCGTCGAGCGCGATCACGTTGACGAAGGAGACCTGGGAGAAGATCGAGTGCAGATCCTCGAGCTTGATCCCCAGCTCCTCGGCGACCTCGGCCTCGTTCGGGGTGCGGTGCAGCCGCGACTCGAGCGCGGCGTACGCCTTCTCCACCTCGCGCGCCTTGTAGCGCACCGAGCGCGGGATCCAGTCGATCGCCCGCAGCTCGTCGATGATCGCGCCCTTGATCCGGCTGATCGCGTACGTCTCGAACTTGATTGCGCGCTCGATGTCGAACTTCTGGATTGCGTCGATCAGGCCGAAGATGCCGTAGGAGACCAGATCGGCCTGCTCGATGTTCGGCGGCAGGCCGACGCCGACCCGCCCGGCGACGTACTTGACGAGCGGCGAGTAGTGCAGGATCAGCCGCTCGCGCAGCTGCGGCTCCTCGGTGGTCTTGTACTCCCGCCACAGCTCAGCGATCGCCGCGTCGACCGCGGCCGGATCTGGCTTCGCGTCGTCGGGCTCGAGCGTCACTTGATCACGCTCTGGGGTGCGCCCGCTCATACGTTGCCCTCAGTCGCTCGATGGACACATGTGTGTAGATCTGCGTTGTAGCGAGGGTAGCGTGACCGAGCAGTTCCTGGACGCTCCTCAGGTCAGCTCCACCCTCCAGCAGGTGTGTCGCGGCGGTGTGCCGCAGCCCGTGCGGGCCGAGATCGGCCACCCCCGGGACCGCCCTGAGGCGTTCGTGGACCACCTGGCGGGCGGTCCGCGGATCGAGCCGGCCGCCGCGGGCGCCGAGCAGCAGGGCGGGTCCGCTGTCGAGCGTGGCGAAGCGTGGCCGGCCCCGGCTCAGCCAGGCGCCGACCGCCACCGCGGCAGGCTCGCCGACCGGGACGGTGCGCTCCTTGGCCCCCTTGCCCAGCAGGCGGACGGTACGCCGACCATCGTCCAGGTCGTCGATATCGAGCCCGCACAGCTCGCTGACCCTGGCTCCGGTGGCGTAGAGCAGCTCGACAATCGCGGCATTGCGCAGCCCGCGCGGGCTGGTGTCGTCGGCCGCGGCCTGCATGACCTGCGCCGCCTCGTCGATCCGGAGCACCTCGGGGAGCGGTCGCCGGCCCTTCGGCGAGGCCAGCAGGATGCCCGGATCGGCCGCGATCAGCCCGTCGCGGGCGGCCCAGGCGGTGAACCCGCGGGCGGCCGCCGCCCGGCGGGCCAGCGTGGCCCGGCTTGCGCCCGCGGTGTGCAGCCTCGCCAGCCACGACCGCAGGATCGCGATCGTGAGGTCGGACGGATCCTCACACCGCATTCGGACCGCGTGGTCGAGCAGGCTCGCGACGTCGCCTGCGTAGGCCCGCACGGTGTGCTCGCTGAGCCCGCGCTCGAACGTGAGGTGGTCGAGATAGCGCTCCTGAACCGAGGCAAAGGCGGACGGGAGGTCCACGGCCGCGTCCACACCGACCACGCTGCGGTCGCGGCGGGCGCGCGTCAAGCCACCACGCTGGCCGTGCTCCGATGATCACCCGGTTCACCACCACCCCAGTGGGAGCTCGGCGCCGGCATCCGGGGTCGAGTCGGCGCGCCGCTCGCGTCGACCGAGTGTGGTCATCCCCCACTGGTCGCCCTCGGCCTCGACCAGCCCTTGCACGGCCAGGGCCGCGAGCGCGGCCGCGACGGCGTCGACGGTCATGCCGGCGGTGAGCGCGATCCGAGACACCGGGGCCCGCTTCATCACCGGCACCGCGTCGAGCACGCGGCTCACGGTCGGGCCGAGCAGGTCGCGGCGTCGCACCGGCCCGCTGACCCGCTCGGCGAACTCGCCGAGCGCACCGACCTGCTCGAGGACCTCATCGGTCTTGGTGACCAGGACCGTGTCCGGCCGATCGCGCAGCAACTGGTGACAGCCCGCGGACAACGTCGAGGTGATCGGACCCGGCACTGCCATGACCTGCCGGAACAGCTCACCCGCGTGCCGAGCCGTCGAGCGGGCCCCGCTGCGCGGTGCCGCCTCGACCACCACGGTGCCCGCGCTCAGCGCCGCGATCAGCCGGTTGCGGACCAGGAACCGGGCTCGTTGTGGCGCCGCACCGGGCGGATGCTCGCTGACCGCCAGGCCGGTGGCGGCGACCTTGTCGTACAGCGGGCGATGCGCGCGGGGATAGGCGACGTCCACGCCGCAGGCGAGCACCGCGATCGTGGCACCGTCCGCGGCGAGTGCACCTCGATGCGCCGCCGCGTCGATCCCGAACGCCAGCCCCGACACCACGGTCCACCCGCGCTCGGCCAGACCGACCCCGAGGTCGGCGGCGATCGTGAGGCCGTAGTCGGTCGCGGCCCGGGTGCCGACGATCGCCACCGCCTGCTCGCACGACTCGCGCAACGACAGCGGGCCGCGCACCCACAGGCCGAGGCAGTCGGCGTGATGGTGGTCGAGGTCGGACAGGCCGGGTGGCCACTCCTCGTCGCCCGGACAGACCAGCCGGGCGCCGAG
>CAYNDD010000305.1:0-4091 GCA_964395425.1 uncultured Frankiaceae bacterium | reverse complement strand
TGAGCCCAGCGGTGGAATACAAGGTGGTCAACCCGGCGACCGGGAAGACCGAGAGCGAGTTCCCGCTCGCGACCGACGACCAGGTGGAGGACACCCTGGCGCGCGCGAGCGCGGCGTACGCGTCCTGGCGCACCAGCGCGATGAGCGATCGGGCCGCGATCATCAACCGGGTCGCCGACCTCTACGAGGAGCGCCGCGACTCCCTCGCCGCCCTGATCACCCGTGAGATGGGCAAGACGACCGCCGACGCCTTGGGCGAGGTCGACTTCGTCGCCGAGATCTACCGCTACTACGCCAACAACGCCGCCGACCTCCTGAAGGACGAGCCGCTGCCGTCGGAGACCCCGGGCGAGGCGTGGGTGCGCAAGTCGCCGATCGGCGCGGTGCTCGGCATCATGCCGTGGAACTTCCCCTACTACCAGGTCGCTCGATTCGCCGCGCCCAACCTGATGATCGGCAACACGATCGTCCTGAAGCACGCTCCGCAGTGCCCCGAATCGGCACTGGCGATGGAGCAGGTGTTCCACGACGCGGGCCTTCCGCACGACGCCTACATCAACGTGTTCATCAGCAACGAGCAGGCGGCGGCGATGATCGGCGACCCGCGAATCGCCGGCGTCTCGGTGACCGGTAGCGAGCGGGCCGGCACCGCTGTCGCCGCGGTCGCCGGCCAGAACCTCAAGAAGGTGGTGCTCGAGCTCGGGGGCTCCGACGCGTACATCTTCCTCAGCACGAACGACCTCAAGCAGGCCGTCCAAGACGCCGTCGCGGCCCGGATGGAGAACGCCGGCCAGTCGTGCAACGCCGCGAAGCGAATGATCGTGATGGACGACATCTACGACGAGTTCGTCGAGCAGTTCACCCAAGCGATGTCGGAGCTGAAGACCGGTGACCCCACCGACCCCGAGACCAACTACGGCCCGCTGTCCTCGGAGCAAGCCGCGCAGAACCTGATGGCCCAGATCGAGGACGCGGTCAGCAAGGGCGCCGTCGTGCGGACCGGCGGTCGTCGCCCTGAGGGCCCGGGTGCGTACGTCGAGGCGACCGTGCTCACCGACGTCACCCCGGACATGCGCGCGTACCACGAGGAGCTGTTCGGGCCGGCCGCGGTCGTCTACCGGGTCAGCAGTGCTGACGAGGCGGTCGCGCTGTCGAACTCGTCGTCCTACGGGCTCGGTGGCGCGATCTACAGCACCGACGTCCCGGCCGCGATCGAGCTGGCCGACCGGCTGGACACCGGCATGGTGTGGATCAACGAGCCCGAGGGCGGCGGCGCCGACCTGCCGTTCGGCGGGACGAAGCGCTCCGGCGTCGGTCGCGAGCTCGGTCCGCTGGGCATTGACGAGTTCGTGAACAAGAAGCTCATCCACGCGCCGGCCCAATGACAGAAGGCGGGCCGGTCTAGGACGCGAGCTTCATCGACTCGATGATCAACGCAAGGTCGTCCTCGGTGGTTTGCGGGTTGACGATCGCGAATCGGGTGCACACCTGGCCGGCGTGAGTGGTCGGAGTGACGAACGCCACCTGCTCGTCGAGTAGCCGCGCGCTCCACGCGCGGTAGTCGGCCGGCTCCCAACCGAGCCGCTCGAAGATCAGGACGGTGAGCTGGGGCTCGATCAGCAACCGGAGGTGCTCGGCCGCCCGGATCAGCTCGGCGCCCGCGCGGGCCACCTCCAGGGTTCGTTCGATCGCGTCCCGGTAGGCGTCGGTGCCGTGCGTCGCCAGCGAGTACCAGAACGGCAGCCCCCGGGCGCGGCGGGTGAGCTGAACCGCGTAGTCCGAGGGGTTCCACTCACCCTCGACGGTGATCGGGTCCAGGTAACCGGCGTGCTGGGTGTGGGCCGCGCGTGCCAGGGCCGGATCTCGGTAGAGCAGCGCGCACGAGTCGAACGGCGCGAACAGCCACTTGTGCGGGTCGACGATGAACGAGTCGCACCGCTCGATCCCGTCGAACAGCGCACGCACGCTCGGTGCGGCCAGCGCGGCACCGCCATAAGCGCCGTCGACGTGCAGCCACCAGCCGTTGTCGCGAGTCACTCGGGCGATGCCGGCGATGTCGTCGACGATGCCGAGGTTGGTGGTGCCGGCGGTCGCCACCACCGCGAAGATCCCGTCCCTGACCTCGGCCGGGATCTCCCCCACCCGCTTGGCCAGCGCGGTGCCGACCATGCGGCCGCGCTCGTCGCCGGGCACCTCGACCACATCGACGTCCATCACGATCTCGAGCGCGTGCCGGACCGAGGAGTGGGTCTCGGCCGTGATGCACGCCGCCCACCGGGCCGGCCGCCCGCCCCGCGCTCGTTGGGCGGCATCACGCGCGGCGACCAGCGCCGAGAGGTTGCCAACCGTGCCGCCCTGGACGAAGACCCCGCCGGCCTCGGGTGGGAGCCCGGCCAGATCCGCGATCCAGCGCAGCGCCTGGTTCTCGGCATAGACCGCACCGGAGCCCTCCAACCACGACCCGCCGTACACGCTTGACGCGCCGACCAACATGTCGAACCCCGCCGCCGCCTTCGTCGGCGCACTCGGGATGAACGACAGGTAGCGCGGGTGGTCGACGGACAGGCACGCCTTGGCAAGCACGTCGGCCCACAGCCGCAGCGCCTCGGCGGCGCCGATGCCCGCCGCAGTAATCGTTTGCCCGACCAGTTCCTCGAGCTCGCCCGGCGTCATCGGCCGGTCGAGCGGAGCGTCGATCATCAACCGGTGCAGGCAGTACTCGGCCAGCGCTCGCGCGCCGGCAACCGCCTCGTCGTCCTCGGCATGCACGACCGGAATCTAATGCCCCGCCGGCCGGACGCCCGGATCAGACCGCCTCTTATGTCTAAATCTGTAACGTTGGTCACTTCCGTAAGGCCGGGATTGTCCTCGAACGTCTTGGGGTCTAAGTTCCCTTCGTCCCCGCTAACAGGGCGTAGGGACGACGTCCGGCATGTCCGAGCCGGAGAGGGAGGCATCCATGAGATCTGCCCGATCATGGGTCGCGCTGGGAGCAGCGGGGCTCGCCATGTCTGCCGGTGCGGTTGCGGTGGGAATCCCCACAGCATCCGCGGCGGGCACAAGCCATAGGGCCGCGTTACGCGGGTCTATCAGTCCGGCTGCCGAACGCAGCAAGCCGCACGGCAAGGTTGCGGCCGGGGCGAGGGTCAGCTTTGACCTGACCCTCAAGCTGCGAAACGCTGCAGGGGCACGGGCGTTCGTACGCAACGTGTCGAGCCCGGGCTCGGCGAGCTACCACCACTACCTCACCGACGCGCAGTGGCTCCGCCGTTTCGGACCTAGCACCGCGGAGATTCGCAGTGCGCAGTCCTGGCTTCGCGGTCAGGGCTTCACGGTCGGCGCCGTGCCGCGGACCCACCTGTTCGTCAGCGCGTCCGGCACCGCGAAGCAGGTCGAGAAGGCGTTCGGGACCGGCCTCGGCATGTACCGGGTCAACGGCCACACCGTTCGGCTGGCCAACAAGACCTTGACCATCCCGACCTCGATCTCGGGTGCGGTCGCCGGTGTCGTCGGCGTCAACCAGTACGTCAACACCCCGTCGCTGGCCCGGATGCCGAAGAGCGTGAAGGCCAACGCCAAGTCGGCCGACGCCGAGCCGGCACCACCGGCTGGTTTCCGCAACCCGAAGCCGTGCTCGTCCTACTGGGGTCAGCAGACCGACACCAGTGACGCGTCGTCGCTGTACGCGCCGTACACCGGCAACGCCTACGACATCTGCGGCTACGGTCCGCACAAGCTACGTACGGCGTACGGCATCCAGAGCGACCTGAACCACGGCATCGACGGCTCCGGCGTGGCACTTGCCATCGTCGACGCCTACGACTCGCCGACGCTGCTGGCCGACGCTCAGACGTATTTCTCGAAGAACGACCCCGGCCACCAGCTGTCGTCGTCGCAGTTCTTCAACGCCGAACCGTCGACCGTCGGCAACGAGGACGAGTGTGACGCGAGTGGTTGGTACGCCGAGCAGTCCCTCGACGTCGAGTCTTCGCACGCGATGGCACCGGGCGCCGACATCCTCTTCGTCGGTGCGCAGGACTGCTTGGACGCCAGCCTGCTGTCCGCACTGTCAACCGCCGTCACGAGCGGCG
>CAYNDD010000304.1:0-4137 GCA_964395425.1 uncultured Frankiaceae bacterium | reverse complement strand
CTGCTCGCGACCGGCTTCGCCTACGACGTCGGCCGGCGTACCGTCCAGGCCCGGACGATCGCGAGCGTGCTGCCGGCGGTTCGCGACATCCGGCGCTTCGGCTCAGCCGCGCTGGACCTCTGCGACGTGGCGAGCGGCCGGGTGGATGCGTACTACGAAGCCGGTATGCACCCCTGGGACTGGGCCGCCGGGGCACTGATCGCCCGCGAGGCCGGTGCCCGCGTCGACGGGCTGTCCGGGCGGCCGCCGGGCAACCACACGACCCTCGCCGCGAACCCGATCCTGTTCGACGTGCTGCATCATGTATTGGTGGCCGCAAACGCGGATGGGGCGCCGACCGAGGGGACGACAGGAGGCTGAGATGCCCACCGGCCGCAAGGCGACAACGGTGGTTTGGATCAGCGCAGCCGTCTTGTTGGTCGGGACGGTTCTCGGCACGGTCGCCGTTGCGCTGATCCGGGCCAACTCGCAGCAGGCGGTCGCCGCCTCGTCGACCCTCGCGGCCGTCACCCCGACGCCGGTCGAGGCGACCACACCTCCGGCTGCGCTCACCGTCCCGCCGCTTCGCCGGCTCACCCCGCCCGACGCCGTTGTGATCCTGTCGCACGCCGCCGGCATCGGCGCCACCGGCCGGCTGAGTGCGATGACCGGCGTGCGGACGGTGGCGGTGGTCTCGCGCGGCGTGGTGCGGGTCGGCGGGACCAGGTTGCACGTGCTCGGCGTGCCGCTCAGCACGGTCCGCGGCTTCACCCCGTCGCTGACGGCGTCCTCCACGCCGCTCTGGCAGTCGATTGCCAGGGGCGAGCTCACCGTGGCCTATGCCCACAGCCGCCGGTTGCGGCACCGGCTCGGCGCGACGCTGGCCGCCCGAGGTGCCCGCGGGAGGACCGGCCGGCTCCGGATCGGTGCGTTCGCGACGATCGGCCTGCCGGGCGCGCAGGCCCTGCTGTCCGCGAGCGCCGGGGCGACGCTCGGCTTCGCGCCCGCCCGCGAGGTCCTGATCTCGGCGCCGAAGCTCTCGGTGACCACGTTGCGCGACGACGTACGGACCGCACTCGGGCCGAAGGCGACCGTGGAAATCACCCGGGTCGCGCCGGTCAACCAGTCGCTGTCGAGCAGCTACGCGCTCTCGACCATCCCGCCGACGTACCTCGCGTTGTACCGCCGGGCGGCGGTCACCTGCCCCGGTCTGCCGTGGACGGTCCTCGCCGCGGTCGGCACGGTCGAGACCGGCAACGGCCGGGACGTCCACCGGTCGGTGGCCGGCGCCGAAGGCCCGATGCAGTTCCTGCCGTCCACCTGGGCGGTCTGGGGCTACGACGCCGACGGTGACGGCAAGGCCGACATCAACGATCCGGTCGACGCGGTCTTCTCGGCCGCGCGCTACCTGTGCGCGGCGGGCGCCGGTCGCGGCGGCCAGTCGCTCGACGACGCGATCTATGCCTACAACCACGCCTGGTGGTACGTCCGCGAAGTGGTCCTGATCGCCAATCAGTACGCGTGAGAGGCTCGCGGCATGGCGGACTATGTGATTGTCGGCGCTGGATCCGCGGGTTGTGTGCTGGCCGCCCGCCTGACCGAGGATCCCTCGGTCTCGGTGACCCTGCTGGAGGCCGGCGGCCGCGACACTGCGCGCAACATCTCGATCCCGGCCGCCTTCGGCCAGTTGTTCCGGACCGAGGTCGACTGGGACTTCTCCACCGACCCTGAGCCGGGCTGCGACGACCGCGAGATGTATTGGCCGCGGGGCAAGGTGCTCGGCGGATCCTCGTCGATCAACGCGATGATCTACATCCGCGGCAACCGGGCGGACTTCGACGGTTGGCGGGACGGCGGCTGCGACGGCTGGGGGTACGACGACGTCCTGCCGTACTTCTTGCGGTCCGAGGGGAACGAGCGCGGCCGGTCGCCGTTCCACAACGCCGACGGCCCGCTCACCGTTTCCGACCAGCGATCGCCACACCTGATCTCGCACGCGTACGTCGAGGCGGCCGGCCAGGCCGGGTTGGCACTGAACCCGGACTTCAACGGCGCTACACAGGATGGCATCGGGATCTACCAGGCGACGCAGCGCAGCGGGCGCCGGTGCTCGACCGCGACCGCCTTCTTGAAGCCCGCGCTCAACCGGCCGAACCTCTCGGTGGTGACCGGAGCCCTGGCCAGCCGGGTCGTGGTCGAGCGTGGTCGTGCGACCGCGGTGGAGGCGCTGGTCGACGGGCGACGGCAGGTGTTCCGGGCGGATCGCGAGATCGTGCTGTCCGGCGGCGCGATCGGCTCTGCGCAGGTGCTCCTGCTCTCCGGGATCGGGCCGGCCGACGAGATCCGCGCGCACGGGATCGACGTCGTGGTCGACTCGCCCAATGTCGGGCGCAACCTGCAGGACCACGTCGTCGCCGGTGGCGCGTGGCACACCCCGGACCCGATCACGATGGTCGGCGCGGACAAGAGCATCAAGCACATCGCCAACTACCTGCTGCGCCGGCGCGGACCGTTCTCCTCGGTCGTCGCCGAGGCCGGCGGGTTCATCCGGACCGATCCGTCGTTGCCGGCACCGGACATCCAGCTGTTGTTCGCGCCGGCGATGTTCCTCGATCACGGCTTCACCGATCCGCCCGGGCACGGCATCGCGCTGGCGCCGTACCTCCTCACGCCCGAGAGCCGGGGGAGCATCACGCTGCGGTCCGCCGACCCGGCCGCAAAACCGCACATTCACGCCAACTACTACGCCGAGCGCGCGGATCTCGATCGGATGCTGGCCGGCCTTCGGGTCTGCTTCGACATCGCCGCGCAACCGGCGCTCGCGCCGTACGTCAGTGGGCGCTTCCTGCCCGCAGACGGTGCGGACGACGACCAGGCGCTGACCGAGTTCCTGCGGGCGAAGAGCGAGACGATCTACCACCCGGCCGGCACCGCGGCGATGGGATCGGGCGACACCGATGTCTGCGATCCCCAATTGCGGGTACGAGGGGTCAGTGGGTTGCGGGTTGCGGATGCGTCGGTGATGCCGACCGTGACCCGCGGCAACACCAATGCGCCGGTCATCATGATCGCCGAGAAGGCGGTCGACCTGCTCCTGGCCGGTTCGAGCTCGTCACAGACGGTCGCGACCGGATCGCCGGCCGCCTAGGGAGTCGCACGATATGACTGCAGTACCCGAGATCACCCTCAACAACGGGCGGAGCATCCCGCAGTTCGGCTTCGGCGTGTTCCAGGTGAAGCCGTCGGACACCGTCGAGGCGACCCTGACCGCGCTCGAGGCGGGCTATCGCCACATCGACACCGCCGAGATGTACGGCAACGAGCGCGAGGTCGGCGAGGCCATCGCCAAGTCGGGCCTCGACCGCGCGGACGTGTTCGTGACGAGCAAGCTCGACAACGGGTTCCACCTGCCGGACGATGCGCGCCGCGCGTTCGATGCCTCGCTCGCCGCGCTCGGCTTCGACTACGTCGACCTGTTCCTCATCCACTGGCCGTTGCCCACCCGGTACGGCGGCGACTTCGTGTCGACCTGGGCGACGCTCGAGGAGTTCTACCGGGACGGACGGGCGCGCTCGATCGGGGTGTCGAACTTCCAGTCCAACCACCTGCGCCGGATCGAGCAGGAATGCACCGTCACGCCGGCGGTGAACCAGATCGAGGTGCACCCGTACCTCACCCAGGACCAGCTGCGTGCGGTCTGCGCCGAGCAGCAGATCGCGGTCGAGGCGTGGTCGCCGATCGGTCGCGGCCGGGTGCTCGACGACCCGACGATCGGCGAGATCGCCGGGCGCGCGCGCAAGACGCCGGCTCAGGTCGTCCTGCGCTGGCATGTGCAACGCGGCGACATCGTCTTTCCCCGATCGGTCCGCCCGGCGCGGATCCGGGAGAACATCGCGGTCTTCGACTTCGAGCTCTCCGGCGACGACATGGCGGCGATCAGCGCGTTGAACCGCAACGAGCGGGTCGGCCCCGACCCCGACACCTTCGAAGGCGCCTAACTCGCACTTCCAGGTTCGACGCCGGCTGCGGCGCGGGCGCGGGCTTCGGACAGCTCGCGCTCTCGGGCGTTCTCGGTCAGCAAGGCGGCGCGCTCGAATTCAGCACGCGCCTCGTCGACGCGGCCGAGCTTCCACAACAGGTCGCCGCGGACGCTCGGCA
>CAYNDD010000303.1:0-4155 GCA_964395425.1 uncultured Frankiaceae bacterium | reverse complement strand
GTGAAGACCGCGCCGATCAGCGCGACGAGATCGGCGGCCGATCCGCCGCTGAACGAGCCTTCCTCGATTGCCGACAGCGCCAATGCGAGCAGGACGCCCTGACTCATCGGTGGCTGGACGTGGACGGTCTGACCGGACCAGGCGACGGAGATCGGGGTGAGGACCGGGGTGGCGTGTTGCGCCAGGTCGGTGCCGGCCAGGTGGCCACCGGTGCGGGCAACCGCGCCGGCGATCGCATCGGCGTACGCGCCGGCATAGAAGGCCCGGTCGCCATCGGCCGCGATCGCACCGAGGGATTGTGCGAGGATCGGTTGGCGAACGAGATCGCCGGGGGCGGCTGTCAGCCAGGCCCACTCGCCGGCGCCGCCGCGGACCAGTCGTTCCCGCTGGGCATTGGCAGCCGCGACCGTGGCCGCCGATGCTGCGGCGCCCTGCTCCGCCAGGGCGATCGCCGCGGCGAGCACCTCCCGTAGCGGCAGCCGACCCCACCGGCTCGACGTCTCGGTCCAGGCCTGCGGAAGCCCGGGCACGGTGACCGATGCGCCGCCGTCGGTCGCCGCCTCCGTCGCGCCGGCCGCGGCCGCGCCGGTGCCGTTGACCGCAGTCACCGTGCGCCCGTCGTTGACCAGGAGGAGCGCGTCGCCACCGAGGCCGCACGCCTCCGGCATGACGACCGTCAGCACGGCCTGGGCGGCGATTGCGGCGTCGACCGCGTTGCCGCCGTTGGCGAGCGCTTCGATGCCGGCCGCGACTGCGAGCGGGCTGGCCGCGCTGACCGCGCCCAACCGCCCTCGGACGAGCTCGCGGCCGGCCACGGTGATCTCCTTCAGGAAGGTTGGATACTGTATACTAGATTGCAGATGACAACGTCTCGCGTCCTGGTGGCCGGCGGGGCGACCGGGATCGGTCGCGCCACCGTGCGCGCTTTTCGTGCGCGTGGCGACTCGGTCCTCCTTGCTGATCTCGACGGGCCGGGCGCGGCGGCGGTCTGCGCCGAGGACCTTCCCGGTGAGGCTTGCGCACTCGGCTGTGATCTGTCCGAGCCGGATGCCCCGGCCGCAGCCGTGCACGCGACGGTGGACGCCTTCGGCGGGCTCGATGCGGTGATCGGCAACGCCGCGCGGCTGCGGGCGCTGCCCCTCGCCGAGTGGACGCCCGAGACCTGGGACCACGACCTGGCGGTGAACCTCCGGGCGCCGTTCTTGCTGGCCCAGGCGGCCGCACCGTTTCTCAGCGAGAGTCGTGGCGCGCTGGTGTTCACCGCCTCGACCGGCGCTTTCCGCGGGCATGCGGGCATGCCCGCGTACCACGCGTCCAAGGGCGGATTGGTCTCGCTGGTCCGGTCCCTTGCCGATGAGCTCAGCCCGCAGGGTGTGCGGGTGAACGCGATCGCCCCGGGTTGGGTCGAGACGCCGTTCAACGATGCGTACTGGGAGCATCAGTCCGATCCCGACGGTGCGCGGAAAGCCTTGGAAGAGGCCATTCCGTTGCGTCGCCAAGGCACCCCCGAGGACATCAGTGGCGTGGTTCTGTTCCTGTGCTCACCCGCGGCGGCGTACATGACCGGCGAGTGCCTGGTCGTGGACGGCGGATACCTCGCGGTCTAGGGGCGATGCCGATGGAGCAGGCCGACTCGGTGGTGCGGGTGCTGGAGAACCCGGCCGCCCGCGGCCGGGCTGAGGCGGGCGGTTTCGCGCCGGCCGATCGCACCCCGCTGGCTTTCCACCAACGGCTGCCTGGTTACCGTCCGACGCCGCTTCGGCGGTTGCCCGCCCTCGCCGCCGCGTTGGGGGTCGGATCGGTTTGGCTGAAGGACGAGAGCGAGCGGTTCGGGTTGCCGTCCTACAAGATCCTCGGGGCCTCATGGGCGACCTGGTCGGCGGTGCTCGGGCGACACCCCGACCTGCCCGCCAACTGGACCGAGTTGGACGAGGTTCGCGATTGGCTGGCGGGCAAGGATCCGCTGAGCCTGGTCGCGGCCACGGATGGCAACCACGGTCGAGCAGTCGCACGGATGGCGCGATGGTTGGGTCTCGGTGCGCGGATCCTGGTCCCCGCCGGGACGGTCGATGCCCGGATCGCCGGCATCGCCTCGGAGGGCGCGCAGGTCGAGGTCGTGGACGGCAGCTATGACGACGCGGTCGAGCAGGCGGCGTCACTCGCCGCCGACGACGTCCTGGTGATCAGCGACACCGCATGGCCCGGGTACGACGAGATCCCGCGTCGCGTCATTGAGGGCTACTCCACGATCTTCTGGGAGATCGACGACGCGCTTGGCGAGGTCGGCCGGGCGCCGGATGTCGTCGCCGTCCAGGTGGGGGTGGGAGCGCTCGCTGCTGCAGCCGTGCGGCGCTATCGCGCCGCTGCCGAGCCGACGACCGCCCTCGTCGCGGTCGAGCCGGCCAGCGCGGCGTGCGCGTGGGAGTCGGTTGCGTCCGGTCATGTGGTTGACGTGCCCGGGCCGCACACCTCGATCATGGCCGGCCTCAACTGCGGGCGGTCGTCGCCGCTCGCGCTGCCGCTGATGCAGACCGGCATCGACGTGTTCGTCGCCGTCGGCGACGAGCTGGCACGGGACGCGATGCGCCGGCTCGCCGACGAGGCGGTGGTGTCCGGCGAGTCCGGGGCCGCGGGTTTGGCCGGCATCGTGGGGCTGCTCGGATCGGACGACGGTCGGGCCGCGCTCGATCGGATCGGCTGGGACGACGACACAACTGTGCTTCTGATCAACACCGAGGGCGCCACTGATCCCGGGGCGTACCGGTCGATCATCGGCCGATCGGCCGAGGACGTCGGCACCGGCTAGCAATGCCGGCCGAAGGCGTCCACCGCCAGTAGGTCTTGACCTACTCGGAATTCATGATAGATCTATAACGATGATGAAAGTACAAGCGACGACTCGATTCGGGTCGGCGCCCGACGTGGCGATCCATGAGCTGGGTCGTGGGCGGCGGATCGGCATCCTGCTGATCTGCTGCATGAGCCTGCTGATCGTCGGGCTCGACGTGACCATCGTCAACGTTGCGCTCCCCTCGATCGGCCGCGAGCTGCACGGCAGCATCTCCGGCCTGCAGTGGACGCTCGACGCCTACACGCTCGTGCTCGCCAGCCTGTTGATGCTGTCCGGGTCGACCGCCGACCGGTTGGGCCGCAAGCGAACCTTCGTGATCGGCCTGATCGTGTTCTCCCTCGGGTCGCTGCTGTGCAGCCTCGCGCCGAGCCTCGTGTTTCTGGTCGTCTTCCGGATGGTGCAGGCGATCGGCGGGTCGATGCTCAACCCGGTCGCGATGTCGATCATCACCAACACGTTCACCGAGCCGCGCGAACGTGCACAGGCGGTCGGCGTCTGGGGAGCCGTGGTCGGGATCTCGATGGCGCTCGGTCCGGTTGTGGGTGGCGTGCTCGTGACGTCGGCGGGCTGGCGGTCGATCTTCTGGATCAACCTCCCGGTCGGGCTGATCGCGATCGTGCTCGCGTTGCGCTATATCCCCGAGTCGCGCGCACCGCGTCCGCGCCGGTTCGACCCGGCCGGCCAGGCGCTGATGGCAGTCCTGCTGGCGACGCTGACCTACGCCATCATCGAGGCACCGCGGCGGGGCTGGTCGTCACCGCTGATCCTGGCGGCTCTCGCGATCGCAGCCGCTGCTCTGGTCGGCTTCCTGATCGCGGAAACGCACCGCGCGGAGCCCTTGATCAACCTTCGGTTCTTCCGTTCGGTGCCGTTCGTGTGCGCGACTCTCACCGCCGTGGCGTCGTTCGCCGCGCTCGGCGGCTTCCTGCTGGTCAACACCCTGTATCTCCAGAACGTGCGCGGCCTGTCCCCGCTCGACGCCGGGCTCGACACGCTCCCGCTGGCACTGGTGATCATGATCGCGTCCCCGATCTCCGGCCGGATCGTCGGCAGCCGTGGGCCTCGACTGCCGCTGATGGTGTCCGGCCTCGGAATTCTGGTCGCCTGCGCGATGCTCGCGACCATCACGCCGACCACGTCGTTCGTGGTGCTGTTCACGGCGTACGTCGTACTCGGGCTCGGTTTCGGTCTGGTCAACGCACCGATCACGACCGCTGCGGTCTCGGGGATGCCGCGGGCGCAGGCGGGCGTCGCGTCCGCGATCGCGTCGACCTCCCGGCAGATCGGCTTGACGTTGGGCGTTG
>CAYNDD010000302.1:0-4165 GCA_964395425.1 uncultured Frankiaceae bacterium | reverse complement strand
GGCATCGCCCGTTGCCGGCATACGACTCGAAGCGGAGGCACCCGATGTGCCGACACCGGCCGGCTTGCCCGTCCTCGGATGCCGTCGATCGCGACGCAGCGCGGGTGATCTCGAGCCACCCGGAGCAGGGCTGGAGCCTGCTGTGCAACGGCGTCGTGACCTTTGACGACGAAGGTGACCTGCTTCCGGACGGCCGCGTGATCGAGCCGCAGCGCCGGGCCGAGTTCCTCGCCGCCGTCTCCGCCGCCTGATCGGCGGACTTGCCTACTCGGCGTAGGCCTCGATCGGCGGGCAGCTGCAGGTGAGGTGGCGGTCGCCGTACCCCTGATCGATCCGTCGTACGGGCGGCCAGTATTTGTCCTGGCGCAACCGTCGTTGCGGGTACGCCGCCAGCTCCCGCTCGTAGGGCGAGGTCCACTCGCCGAGCAGAAACGCCGCGGTGTGCGGCGCATTGTGCAGCGGATTGTCGTCGGCCGGCCACTCCCCTGACCCGACCCGCTCGATCTCCGCGCGGATGTCGATCATCGCGTCGCAGAAGCGATCGAGCTCGGCGAGACTCTCCGACTCCGTCGGCTCGATCATGAGCGTGCCGGCCACCGGGAACGACATGGTCGGCGCATGGAAGCCGTAGTCGATCAGCCGCTTCGCGATGTCCTCGACGGTGACACCGGTCGCCTTGGTGATCGGGCGCACGTCGACGATGCACTCGTGGGCGACCAACCCGCCCCGGCCGGTGTAGAGCACCGGGTAGTAGGCCGAGAGCCGCCGGGCGATGTAGTTGGCCGACAGCAGCGCGACCTCGGTCGCCTCGGTGAGCCCGTCCGGGCCCATCAGCCGGATGTACGCCCACGGGATCGGCAGGATGCCGGCGGAGCCCCACGGCGCACCGGAGATCGGGCCGATGCCGGTTGCCGGGCCGGCGGACGGCACGAGCGGATGGTTGGGCAGGTACGGCGCGAGGTGCGCACGGACCGCCACCGGGCCGACGCCGGGTCCGCCGCCGCCGTGCGGGATGCAGAACGTCTTGTGCAGGTTCAGATGCGACACGTCGGCGCCGAACCGTCCGGGCTTCGACAGCCCGACCAGTGCGTTGAGGTTGGCACCGTCGACGTAGACCTGGCCGCCCGCGTCGTGAACCAGCCCGCACAGCTCGGTGATGCCCGACTCGAAGACGCCGTGCGTCGACGGATAGGTGACCATGATGGCCGCGAGCCGGTCCTGGTGGGCGGCGATCTTCGCCCGCAGGTCGTCGAGGCTGACGTTGCCGGCGTCGTCGCACTCGACAACCACCACCCGCATGCCGGCCATCGCCGCGCTGGCCGCGTTGGTGCCGTGTGCCGACGACGGGATCAGACAGACATCACGCTCGATGTCGCCACGGTCGCGGTGGTAGGCGCGGATTGCCAGCAGGCCGGCGAACTCCCCTTGTGACCCCGCGTTGGGCTGCAGCGACACCGCGTCGTACCCGGTGATCGCGGCCAGCCACTGCTCGAGGTCGTGGATGATCGCGAGGTGCCCGGCGGCCTGGTCCAGCGGCGCGAACGGGTGGATCCCGGCGAACTCCGGCCAGGTGATCGGCTCCATCTCGACTGCGGCGTTGAGCTTCATCGTGCACGAGCCGAGCGGGATCATCGACCGGTCGAGCGCGAGGTCGCGGTCGGAGAGCCGGCGCAGGTAGCGCATCATCTCGGTCTCCGAGTGGTGCGCCGAGAACACCGGGTGGGTCAGGTACGGCGTCGTCCGTCGTAGCTCGTCCGGGATCGAGCCGGCCTGCCCCGTGGGCACCCCCGGTACGCCGAACGCGGCCAGGACCGCTGCGATGTGCTCAGGCGTCGTGCACTCGTCGCAGCTGACCCCGACCATGTCGGCGTCGACGCGGCGCAGGTTGATCCCGCGGGCCAGCGCGGCCGCGATGACCTCGTCCGCGCGACCCGGGATGTGGGCGGTCACGGTGTCGAACACCACCTCGGCCGGCACCTCGATGCCGCCGGCGCGCAGGGCAGCGGCCAGCCGCGCTGCGTGGCCGTGGATCCGGGTAGCGATGGCGGTCAGGCCGCCTGGGCCGTGGTAGGCGGCGTAGCAGGCGGCGACGACGGCGAGCAGGACCTGGGCGGTGCAGATGTTGCTGGTGGCCTTCTCCCGGCGGATGTGCTGCTCGCGGGTCTGGAGGGCTAGGCGGTAGGCCGGGGCGCCGTCGGCGTCGACGCTGACTCCGACCAGCCGGCCGGGCAGGCCGCGCTCGAGGCCGGCGCGCACCGCCATGAAGCCGGCGTGCGGGCCGCCGAACCCGAGTGGGACGCCGAGGCGCTGGGCCGAGCCGACCGCGATGTCCGCGCCCCACTCCCCTGGCGATCGCAGCAGGGTCAGGGCCAGCAGGTCGGTCGTGACCGCGACCAGGGCACCTCGTTCGCGCGCCGCCGCGACGACCGGGTCCAGTCCGACTACCTCGCCGGTCGAGCCCGGATAGGCGACCAGGATCCCGAAGAAATCGCCGTCCGGAACGCCGGCACGGAGGTCGGCGACCACCAGCTCGAGACCGACCGGCTGAGCGCGGGTGTGCAGCACGCCGAGCGTGTGGGGGTGGCAGCCGGAGTCGACAATGAATCGGTCACTTGTCGACTTAGAGCTACGTCGGCACAATGACATAGCCTCAGCAGCTGCTGTCGACTCATCGAGCAACGATGCGCCGGCGACCGGCAGCCCGGTCAGGTCCGAGACCAGGGTCTGGAAGTTGAGCAACGCCTCGAGCCGGCCTTGGGAGATCTCTGGTTGGTACGGCGTGTAGGCGGTGTACCACCCCGGGTCCTCGAGGATCCCCCGGAGCAGGACCGGTGGCGTGATCGTGTCGTGCCAGCCCAGCCCGATCATCGAGGTGACGAGCCGGTTCTGACCGGCCCGATCGCGGAGCTCGGCGAGCACCTCCGCCTCGGAGCCGGCCGGCGGAACCGCGAGCGCGTCGGTGCTGCGGATCGCTTCAGGGAGGGCGGCGGCGGCCAGATCGCCGAGCGAGCCCTGCCCGACGACAGCGAGCATCTTGGCTTGCTCGTCGGGTGACGGGCCGATGTGGCGATCAGCGAAACGAGCCGTCGGGTCGGGCGTCATGAGAGCCTCCGGGGCCGGCACGCCGGGCGGCGTGGCGCTGGCTCCCCCTCTGTCACCGGAACCTGAGAGTGTCACCCGGACCGGCGTCGTGACAACGCCGAGTCACGGGCTTGCCCCGTCGGTGAGACGCATCGTGCGCCTGCTCTCCAGAGTGCCCTGCCCGCGCGGTCCGTCTGCCTGAGAGGTTCCGGGGAGGTTGCTCCTTCGGCGCCTCGGACTGGCGTGCCGAGGTCTCTCCCGTGCGGGGTGATCAGACTCCTCGACGCTAGCAGCGAACCCCGCGGCTACGCGGTGCTGCGGCGCTTGCGGCGCGCCGCAAGCTCGTCACTCGTGGCGGCGTGCGGGTCGGGCTCAGCCCGCTCGGAAGGCAGCTCCGCCAGCCGGCCCTCGACCTCGGTCACGACCCGGCCGACGGCGATCCCGAACACGCCCTGGCCGCCCTGCACGAGGTCGATGACCTCGTCCGGCGACGTACAAGCGTAGACCGTCGTTCCGTCGCTCATCAGCGTGATCCCGGTGAGGTCCTCGTCCCCGCGTTCGCGGAGGTGGGCCACGGCTAGGCGGATGTTCGGCAGCGAGACCCCGGTGTCGAGCAGCCGCTTGACGACCTTCAGGGTCAGGATGTCGCGGAAGGAGTACAACCGCTGGCTGCCGGACCCACTCGCCGGGCGCACCGACGGCTCGACCAGCGCGGTTCGGGCCCAGTAGTCGAGCTGGCGGTAACTGATTCCGGCGGCTGAGCACGCCGTGGGACCGCGATAGCCGATCGGGTCGCCCCCGACCTGCTCGCGGCCGAACAATGCTCCCTGCGTGCCACGTGTGCCGTCGTTTGCCACTCACTGCCTCCGACCAAGCGCGAGAACTGCTCTTGTCAGCCGTCAAACACCACGGTTGGAATTACCGGGGAGACGCTAGGCATGCCGAGTGCCTCCGTCAATGCTTCGGTCGGCGCGTCCTTATTCTCAACCCATAGTTGAGACTGACTATGGAACGTCCGTCTCAAAGTCCTCGGGAGATATCTGGTCGAGGAACTCCCGGAAGCGCTCGACCTCGGACTCCTGCT
>CAYNDD010000301.1:0-4174 GCA_964395425.1 uncultured Frankiaceae bacterium | reverse complement strand
AAGACCGGCTACGACATGGCGTCCGGTCTCGGCACCCCGATGCTGTCGGGCCCGACCGGGCAGGCCGGCTTGGCGAGCTATCTGTGTGCGCTCGCCCCACCGGCATCCCGGCCGTCGATCACCTCGCTGTCACCGGCCACGGTGCTCGCGGGCGGCACTCCCAGCGGCACGCTGACCATCTCGGGCACCGGCTTCACCGGTGCGACCGCGTTGTCGGTCGGCGGCTACGACGTACCGAGTGGCGACTGGTCAGTGGCGAACGACACCACGATCCACGTCACCACGATCCCGTCAGGGGACCAGGCGCTGACCGGCAGCCAGGGACCGCAGGACGGGTCCGGGCGGGCGTTCGTGAGCGTGACCGGACCCAGTGGCTCTTCGGTCGGCAACGACCCGGACAGCGAGCTGCTGTACGTCGAGACCGACACCGGCTCGCCGGTCCCGTCGGTTGAGGGCGTGATGTCCTTCGGCGGCCCGCAGGCCGGCGGCAACACCGTGTCGGTCTTCGGCTCGGGCTTCTTCTCCAGCGGCCCGAACGCGGTGACCGACGTGACGGTCGGCGGGGTCGATGCCACCGACGTCACGGTCGTCAATGCCAACCAGCTGACCGTCACGGTGCCGGCGTACTCATCCGGTACGACGGTCTGCAAGTCCGGCGACGACGAGGCCAACGACGTCTGCCAGGCGCAGGTCGTCGTGACCAACGCCAACGGCTCGAGCTCCACTGACACGATCCGGATCCCCTACACCGGCGCCCCGTTCGAGGGCACCACCGGTACCAACACGGTGCCGGCCTGTGTCACGGAGACCACCTGTGAGGTCGTCCCGGCCGAGACCGAGTACGACTACCTGCCGACGCCGACCATCACCTCGGTGACGACCACGTCGGCGGGTGACCCGACGGTGTGGGCGAGTGAGCAGGGTACGACGATCGCGACGATCGACGGCTCCGGCTTCGACTCGCTCGGCTACCTGTGGGCGCTCGTGGGCGACCCGTCGGTGAACTCCAGCCAGGACTTCCAGACGGTCAGCCTCAGCCCGACCGAGATCCAGGTCGTGCTCTTCGGTCACAACCCGACCAACGAGCCACGCTTGGCGAATCTGAGCGTGCAGACCCTGGCCGGCGTCTCGGCGCCGTCGAGCTTCAAGTACGCCGGCGTCCCGCGGGTGACCGGTCTCTCACCGCAGGGTGGCTCCGACCTCGGTGGCACGCAGGTCGGCATCACCGGTTCGGGGTTCCAGGGCGTCAGCGCCGCCGACGGCGGTCAGATCGCCTACATCTACCTCGAGTTCGGCGTCGCGACCAGCCAGCTGTCCGGCTACACGGCCAACAGCGATACGTCGATCACCGCGACCACGCCGGAGAACAACCCCGGGGTGTTCCTGGTGTCGGTGTGCACGGTCACGTTCTGCTCCGAGCCGAACACCGAGTCGTCGTTCAACCACTCGTTGTACGACTTCTACCAACCGGGCGCGCCGATCGTCACCGGCCTGAGCGTCACGTCGGGTCCGGCGTCGGGCGGCACGCGGATCGCCATCCACGGCCAGAACCTCGCCGACGTCTTCTCGGTGAGCTTCGGCAAGAACGTGGCCGAGGCGGCCAACCTGCCGCAGATCCTGACGAACGGGAGCAGCACCGAGATCGATGCCATCGTGCCGCCCGGCACGGCGGGATCGACCGTGCACGTCCGGGTGCAGACCGCGGAGACGTTCTTCACCAACTCCGCTCCGAGCGCGCCGGTCGCGGCGTCGAGCTTCACCTACAAGTCCAGCGTGGCCGCACCGCCACAGGATGTGAAGGGCAAGAAGCACGGGACCGCGGTGTCGGTGACCTGGAAGGCTCCGCTGAGCACCGGCGGCAGCCCGATCACGAAGTACCGGGTCAGTGCGGTCGCGCAACCGAACAGCCTGAAGAAGGGTGCGAAGAAGCCGCCCACCGTCGTGGTGATCACCAAGCACGGCTCAGCCCGGTCGGCGACCGTGACCGGCCTGCGCGGTGGCTGGGTCTACGAGATCAAGGTCCAGGCCGTCACCAGCAAGGGCCGGGGGCTGGCGGGTGTGTCGGAGCAGTTCTTCTTCATCAGCGATCCGGCCTGATTCGGGTCCCGGTCGCCGGGCGACATGCCCGGCGGCCGGGATTACCGAAATCAAAGAATGTCCGAATCGTTACGTGAGATCCTGCAAGTCTGGCTAGCGCACCGGATCAGGGTGTGGTCGGGTTAGACACGGTTTGGCCCGCAGAAGAGTCGGCGAAGGCTGGGAGACGTCCGGTGAACAGCGCGCTAGCCGGTGTCGGCCGTCCGGCCGGCGCGGCGGTTCGGCGAATCGTGGTTCTCGGCGCGGCCGCAGGTGTGGTGGCCGCGGTGCTGGCCTCGCCCGCACCGGCCGGCGCAACGGCCGGCGTCGCCATGACGCCGCTGTCGACCGGCTACGCCCGGGTCAGTCCGGCCGCCAGGCTGCCGTTCGGTGCCCGCCAGCTCGGCTCGGTCGACGCCGGCCGGCGGATCACCGGTGCGGTCATGCTTCGTCCGCGCGACCCGGCGGCGCTCGAGCGGGCCGCGGCCGCGGTATCGGAGCCACGGTCGCCGCTTTACCACCACTACATCTCGAAGGGGTCCTTCGCCGCGTCGTACGGGCCGACCGCCGCGACGATCAACGCAGTCAAGGCTGCGCTGTCGGCCAGCCATCTCGCCGTCTCGTCGGTCTCGGGCAACGGCATGCTGGTCCACTTCAGCGGCACCGCTGCGGCCGCCCAGTCGGCGTTTCGGACCACCCTCACCGACGTCCGGCTGGCGAACGGCCGGACCGGTATGGAGACGACGTCGCCAGTGCAGCTCCCGGCGAGCATCGCCTCCCAAGTGAGCGGCGTCATCGGCCTCGACACCCTGGTCCGCGCCTCCACCAGTCTCAAGCACGCCACCCACCCGGCTACGGTTCGGCCGCTGGCGCCGGCGGTCGGCAGCCCGGTGCCGGGTGCGCCGTCCGCCTGCAGCGACGCGACCGCGGCCGCGGTGGACTTCGGCGGGCTGACCGATGCCCAGATCGCCCATGCGTACGGGCTCGACGGCCTCTACAAGGCGGGCGACCTCGGAGCCGGCCAGACGGTCGGGATCTACGAGCTCGAGCCGTTCTCGACCAAGGACGTCTCGACCTTCGACAAGTGCTACTTCGGGTCGTCCACCGCCACCCAGATGCTCAGCCGATTGCACACGATCACCATCGACGGCGGCGGTGGCAACGGACCCGGCAGCGGCGAGTCCATCCTCGACATCCAGGATGTCTCGGCCATCGCCCCCGACGCGACGATCGACGTCTATGAGGCGCCCAACACCACCGCCGGCGGGATGGACGAGCTCGACTCGATGGTCGAGTCCGACCAGGACCAGGTGGTCACCAGCAGCTGGGGCTTCTGCGAGATCGACGAGGTCAACCTGCAGCCCGGCTACATCAACGCCGAAAACGCGTTGTTCCAGCAGGCGGCGCTGCAGGGCCAGACCGTCCTGAACTCCTCCGGTGACTCCGGCTCCGACGAGTGCGCCTACGACAGCCCGGTGCCGATCGCGCCGCTGCTCTCGCAGAGCGATCCGGCCAGCGAGCCGTTCGTGCTCGGCGTCGGCGGCACCACCATCACCGACGCCTCCGATCCGCCGGCGGAGCAGGTCTGGAACGACGGAAGCGACGGCGGCGCGAGCGGCGGCGGCCCATCTTCGATCTGGGGCGCGCCGAGCTGGCAGCAGCCGTTCATCGCCGGTACGGACAAGGCGTCAGCCGCGCTCGCGGTCAGCCGTTTCGGGCTGACGCCGTGCAAGCAGTCACCGGCCGACGCGAGCCTGTGCCGCGAGGCCCCTGACGTCTCGGCGCAGGCCGACGAATACACCGGCGCGATCACGATCTACACCGCGTCCTTCGGTGGCTGGACCACCGAAGGTGGTACGTCGTCGTCCGCTCCGCTGTGGGCCGGGATGCTGGCTGAGATCAACGCCTCGACCGGATGCCAGGCGAACGGCCCGGTCGGCTTCGTCGCCCCGTCGCTGTATGCCGTCGCGGCCAACACTGTCGACTACAAGGCGTCGTTCAACGACGTGAAGCTCGGCAACAACGACGACTTCGACATTTCCGGCGGCGAGACCTTCCCGGCCGGCCCGGGCTACGACATGGCGACCGGTCTCGGCAC
>CAYNDD010000300.1:0-4206 GCA_964395425.1 uncultured Frankiaceae bacterium | reverse complement strand
CGCGGATGGGGCTCGATCGTCAACGTCAGCACGATGGTCGCCAGCTTCGGGCAGGCCGGCATGGCGATGTACGGCGCGAGCCGAGCAGCCCTCGAACTGCTGACGAAGGCATGGGCCGCCGAATACGGCCCGAGTGGTGTTCGGGTCAACGCGGTTGCGCCCGGCCCGACGCGCACCCGGATGATGGAGGCAGTCCCGAGGAGATGGTGCACTCACTCGCACTTCTCGCACCAGCAGGCCGCGTCGCTGAGCCCGAGGAACTTGCTGCGGCGATCGTCTTTGTCGCCAGTGATGATGCCAGCTTCGTCCACGGCGTCACCCATGCCGTCGATGGAGGCCGAGTAGCGGCGCCGTAACGCCGGTCGGCGGCGACGTTTGAGAGTGAAGACCGAGAACAGATCACAACCAACAACCAACAACTAACAACTGAGGAGTACCCACATGGACGCATACGTAGTTGTCGCATTCACAGTCAAAGACCCGGATCTTTATGGAGAGAAATACGCCGCCATTGCTGGGCGGACAGCCAAAGAGCATGGAGGTGAGGTAATCGCCGCCGGTAACTGGGAAGTCCTGCACGGCGATGGCTCGCTCACTTCAGGAGCACTCGTGTGGTTTACCGACCGTGAGACGGCCCTCGAGTGGTACAACTCGCCCGAATATCAGCAGCTGATCGATGTCCGAGGTGTCGCGATGGATGCCCGTTTCAGCTTGCTCGACGGCCTCCCCACCCCCACAGAAGAGGTGAGGGAATCCAAATGAGCGAAATCCCAGGAAAGACGGCGCTAATCACGGGCGCCAACGCCGGGATCGGCAAGGAGGTGGCCCGGCAACTGGGCTTACGTCCAGAGTTCGCCCGGATCTATCTGGCGTGCCGGAACCGAGATCGAGCGAATGCGGCAAAGGCCGAGCTCGAGTCCGCGACCGGCCGGAAGGTCTTCGACACCGTCCTCATCGACGTTGCCGATCAGAACTCGGTCCGCGCCGGCCTGGCGTCCTTCGACGGATCGATCGACGCGTTGGTCATGAACGCGGGTGTCATCGGCCCGCAGACGCTAGGCCTGACAGCAGACGGGGTCACCACCGTGTTCGCGACGAACGTCCTCGGCCACGCCGTCCTCCTCGAAGGGCTCCTGGCCGATGACCGGCTTGGCGAGGTTGCGGTCCTGGTTGGAAGTGAGGCAGTCGCCGGAGTTCCGAAGTTGGGGATGAAGCGGCCATCTTTCGTCTCAACCTCCGCCGACGAGCTCGCCACCGTCATCGACGGCAGCTACTTCGCCAGCCGAAAGCCTGACTTCAACCTGGCCTTCGCGCAGGCGAAGTACATCGGCGCCCTCTGGATGGCCTCCCTCGCCCGCCAGCACCCCGACCGCCGATTCATCACCGTGAGCCCTGGGAACACCACCGGCACCGGAGCCGCCAGCGGCCTTCCCCTGCCGATGCGGGTGGCGGCCAAGTACGTGATGCCCGTTCTAGGTCTCTCCCACAAGCTCGACGTGGGCGCGAAGCGGCTCGTCGACGGTGTCACCGACCCGGCCCTGTCGAGCGGCGCGTTCTACGCCAGCGCGGCCAACAAGCTGAAGGGTCCGTTGGTCAACCAGGCGGAAATCTTGCCCGATCTCGCCAACCCGGTGTTTCAGGACAACGCCAACGAGGCCATCCACCGCTTCATTTCATGACGGCTCCACGGCCGGGGGAGACGTTCCACCTTGACCTCGATGGAACGGTGGTCGCCGGCCGCTACGTCGAAGTGGATCGCCCGCACCGTCTGGTCATGGAATGGGAACGTCAAGGAGCCGACGACGCGACGCCGACGCCTGCACTGATTGAGATCACGTTCACCCCGACGGGTGGCCGCACAACTGTGAAGGTCGAGGTTTCCGGGGGCGGTGCGGATGATGCCACCTTCTATCGGCAGCTCTGGGCGCGTCACCTTGACCGGATTGCAGCTGCCTTCGCAGGCGCCGAACCCGGCGCACTTCCTGGCACCTGAGTCAGGAACCTCGTCCTTTGACGCGAATCTATGGCGTACGCTCCAAGCTGGAACTTCCGGCCTGGTAGTCAGCGACGATCTTTGAGATCGTTGATCTCGGCAAGCGGCTTCGCACCTTGCGCGGCGCGGAGGTGACGTTTACACCGTCGTCGAGGCCTTCGGGTGGCAACGACGGGGACTTCAAGACCTCGTCAAGTTCTGGCGAGGTGTTCAGGCAAGCGTGAAGCAGCTCCACCCTCAGCTCCACTCGGTCTGGCGCGCTGCGCGCAGGTGAGTGTTATGGGGCGATTGACAGCCGCGAGATGTGTTCGTCGTCGAGGGTGAAGTCGTATCGAAGGTCGACGACGCCGCCCGGAAAGTTCCCTTCCAGGCGATTCCGTACGAGCCAGTGACCGTCGCCCGTGGATGACACGTCGATCAGCGTTCTGGTGAACGTGTACTCATTGCTGGTCTTGATCAGCCAGCTACGGATCTCCTCGGCGCCGACCCAGTCATGATCCTCGTCGTGGACAGTGGCGTCCTCGGCAAATGTTCCTAGGGCCCCGTCGATGTCGTGTTGATCGTGGGCGGCCTGGTATGTAGCGATCAATGCCGGCAGTGCGGCCGGTGTTGCGCTCATTGCCTGTCTCCCGTCCCTCCTTCTCCGAAGCCATCAACTTCAGGGTGGTCGCGGGTGTTCCCTGAAGGTAGTCCGTAGCTTGCGGCTACCTCTCGGCTGGAGTCGCCGGCCTGGAAGTCGGCGACGATCCTTGAGGTAGTTGATCTCGGCAAGCGGCGGCGCAGCTTGCGCGTCGGCGAGACGACACAGCCGCCGTCTTCGAGACCTTCGGGTAGCAACGACAGGGACTTCAAGACCTCGTCAAGCACTGGCGATGTGTTCAAGCAGGCGTGAAGCAGCTCTACTCTGAGGACCATCGTGACGGCTGCACAACCGCGCCGGGCCACGCCGCGCCGGCGGATCGTTTCTACGGCAGGTCGAGGATTGGCAGGTAGGCGCGCCACGGACCTACCGCGTCGGTGTAGTGCTTCGCCATCGTCTTCACCGCTTGATGCAGATGGTTGAGGTCGTGCACCACCCAGGTTGCGAGCAACTGGCTCAGCGTGACCGCACCGAACTCCGGGTGCTGTCCTCGTCGTAGGAGGTCCTGCGGTGTGACCAGCTGGTCGAGCTCGTCCAGATTCGCCTGCCGGGCATCGGCGAACGCGGACACCAAGTCTGTAACGGGCCATCCGGCGAAGCGGGCAAAGCCAGCCTCTCGGTCTACCGGCTCGAACGCGTGGTCGTCGCCGTGCGTCAAGATGGTGCGAGTCCGGTCCATCCAGTCGGTCTGCTCGATGTGGAGCAGGTGCCCGCAGACTTGGTACGGCGACCACGCGCCGGGTGCCTCACTGGTGTCGAGCCACTCGTCGCTGATCGTCGCGAGCAGCGACGCCAGCGTGTCCGGGGTCCTGCTGAGCACCTGACGCGCACCGTCGATGGTGAAGGTCACGCTGCACGATAGCCGGGTCTCGTGCTCCCCGGCCGCGGCATCCGGCACGAGCTCCAGCCGCCCAACGAGGGCCGTCGGGGGTTTTACCGCGCGGTGCAGGAGTCGTTGAAGCCCGCGGCTGTGAGCGCGGCGATAGTCGGATCATTGTCGGCACCGGACTCGGACCGCACCTCTTTGGCGTAGGCGGCCCGGCCCTTCTGTGCCGCGGCCAACCGGGCGGCATCGAGCCGGTCAGCGAAGCGAACGTAGGCGGTCAACGCGGCGGCCTCGCCCTGAGCGGCGGCCGGGACCGGAATGCTGGCCACCTGCGTGTCGAATCCGTCGAGCAGGCGTTTGTGGGCAGGCCAGGTCGCGAGGTATTCGCGCACCGGTACGTCGATGCTGCCCCCGTGCGTCACTGCGACGACCTTTGGCAGCAGCGCGTCGCAGAGCGCGTTGACGGCGTCGAGGTACACCTGAACAGGATCTGCGGCAGCGGTTGACGCCGTACCCCTGGGTGGCGTACCTGCCGGCGATGAGCCGGACGACGAACAACCGGCAAGCGCCGCGCTCAGGGCGACTGTACCGACGAGCCGGCGGGCCGTCCGGTCGTTCACGCTGGATCCTCACATCCACAGACGGTGGCCAGCCCGGTCGCAACCATTGTGTGACCCAACCGTCTTCAATCGGTGGTGCGCGAGCGGTTCGTGCAGCAACAGCCACCGCTCTCGGTACCCAGCGCTG
>CAYNDD010000299.1:0-4215 GCA_964395425.1 uncultured Frankiaceae bacterium | reverse complement strand
CGAGCCGCGAGCCGCAGCATCAACGACAAAATGGGTTGCGGGCCCGTCGCGACCGCCCCGGTGCGGGACGATCGCGACGGGCACAGTCAGTCAGCAGATCGGTGCCCCTCCGTCTCTTCTGATCCGCGCCGCGGTCTCGCTCTGCGGGGTCACCCACAGCGGCCCGAAAGCTGAGTCGGCGAGGTCGGTGGCGCGTGACCAGGCGTCGCGGAACGCGTTAAGCGCATCCCTGTCTTCGACGTAGACAAGGATTCGACCGACCCTGACAGCGATGTGCCCTTTGCCGTTGCCGGATGCGCAGGCTGAGACGGCGAGGACCTTGATGTCCTGGTTGCCGGCGACGACGGCTTGGGCGGCGACGTCGTGGCGGAACTGGCCCGCGCGGTCCGGTCGGATGGTCGAGGCGGGGATCCGGCGAACACGTCGTTGAACGGTCACGGTTGCCTTCTTCTCGGTGTCAGTCATCGAAGTCCTCCCGGGTGTAGCCGCGCGGTCCGCTGGCGAGGTGCGGGCGGGTGGTGCGGGCCATCGCCTCCAGGCCGGTCATCACGGCTTGGGCGATGACGACGATCAGGGTGGTGGCTTCGGTGATTTTGCGGGCGAGGGCGTCGGCGGCGTCGGGGTCACGTTGCCGCAGCCGGGTGTAGCCGGTGACCGCGGCAGCGGCCAGACCGACGATCGCGAGGAACCAAAACATGGGTGCTCCTTTCGGGCCGACCGGGCCGAGTGCAAGCCCCGGCCCGGTCGACGTGTGGTTAGCGGTGGTGGTGTGGGCGGCGGGGAGGCTGCGGAACTGGCCGGATCGGTACGGTCCCGGTCGGCATGGCGGCGACGACCGTCTGGGGTGTGATGAATGCGTTGGCCAGTTCGCCCAGCAGGGCCTTCGTGGTGGTCAGGGTGCGGGTGATCCAGCGCCGGGTGTGCCCGCCGAGGGTGAGCAGGCTCAGCCCGGTCACGACGAGCCGCCACTGAGGAGGGACCAACGCACGGAACTGCCGGGCGACCACGACGACGAGCGAGACATCACGGAGAACCCGGATGTGCGATCGGTTCGCCGACAGGGCTCCGGCCCACGTGGTCGCCTTCCGGGCGAAGGTCGTCATCGACTTGTCGAGGCGCTCGACCGCACGGCTGACCCGGGCTGCCCGATCTTTGCCCCACTGCCCGGTCAAGGACAGGCCGCGCTGGGCTATGCGCGCGCTGGCGATTAGCCCAACCCTGGTGGCCTGGCTGATCCGGCGGGCGACGGTGACGACGACGCGCTGCACGAGCAGTGTGGTGGCTAACCAGACCGGCAGCGCGACACCCGACCGTGCGACCACGGCGGTGGCCGGCGCCAGCCAGGTGCGGGCAGCGGTGAGCCAGTCGGTGGCCCGGACGAGTAGCGGGAACCGGGACAGGAACCGCACCCCGCGCTCGAGGTGCCCCCGTGCCGAGGCCGTAACGCGTCGTAGGACCTCGAGAACAGCGCGGTGATCGTCCGTGGCGGGCGATGGGGCGAGCCGTAGTGGTGGAGTCGTGGGAGCGAACAGGATGTTGTCCGGGTCGATGCTGGACATGGTGGTTCCTTTCCGATCGATGAGTGGATGACGGAGCGCGTTTCTGGGTCAGGCAAGGTCACCGGGCCTGGAGACGCGAAAAAGCCCGCCAGTCCGAAAGGACCAACGGGCTAGAAACAGTACGAGCCTCCGAGGAGGCTATTCACATACGGTTTTCCGGCCCTTAATAAGGGCACAGGTTATCCGCTGTGCGAATACCGGTAGTTTACCATTCCGCAGGCTCAGTTGGGAATTCGTGATTGTCCATAGGAGTTTAGCCGGTAGCTCGCCAACCGGGCAGCCCAATGCTGTGCACCGGGCGGGGGGTCCAGCCCAGGTCGCGCTCGACGATCAGCCGGGGCAGGATCCGGGTCGGCCGGCTCTGATAGTCGGTCTGCAGCTGTGACGGCTGGTAGAGCGCTTCGAGCTCGGTCAGGTCGACGTACCCCCATTCGGCGTTGCCGGCATCACCGTGCAGGCAGGCGTAGCCGAACCCCAGCCCTGTGTCCGGGTCGAGCTCGACGATCCACCAGTCGCAGTCCCGCACGAAGTAGTGCAGGAACACCGTCCTGGACTCGGTCGGGATGTGCTCGGTGGCGTACAGCGATGGAATCACCGCGAGCGCGGCGGCGGGCGGGTAGAACGCGTGGCCGCGTTCATGACGACGGGTCTCAGACAGCATCAGATGCCTCCTCAGGCAAGAGTTCGATCAACAGGTGGTGGGGCCGGCCTAGTCAAGGTCACCGGGCCCCTGACGCGAAAGAGCCCGCCAGTCCGAAAGGACTAACGGGCTCCGCCGGCAAAGCAGCTTGATCAGAGGCTGTTCACATTGCGGATTCTTACAACCGCAATCTGGCCATAGTTGTCCCTTGTATGAATAGCTTAAGTCTATCAATTCAAAGTAATATCTGCGCAGGCAGAGGAACTGGACGGCCGTCAAAGCCTCGGCGGGCCACACATCACCACGAAGGAAGGAGCGCGATTGCCGCTCAAATGCATCTCGGTACGCGATCCCGGCGAGCAGCCCCCTTTTCGTGCCATGTCGGCCGCCGAGTTCCCATCACCCGCCACATCTAGGGTGTCCGCGGCAACTGAATACTGACCCCCGCGCGGCAAACGAATTTTGACCCCCTGTCCGTGAAACCTGACTCGAAATTCGAGCCAGGAGGACGAAGGGGTGTTGAACGTGGAGGACTGGGCTGAGATCCGCCGGTTGCATCGGGCTGAGCGGTTGCCGATCAAGATGATCGCGAGAACGTTGGGTGTGTCGAGGAACACGGTGCGGGCGGCGCTAGCCAGTGATGGGCCGCCGGCCTATGCACGTCGACCGGTCGGGTCGTTGGCCGATGAGGCGGAGCCTCGGATCCGTGAGTTGCTGCAGATCTATCCCACGATGCCTGCGACGGTGATCGCCGAGCGGATTCGTTGGCAGCACTCGATCCGGACGCTGTCGGCGCGGGTCGCGGAGCTGCGGCCGGTTTATCTCCCGCCGGACCCGGCGTCGCGGACCAGCTATGAGGCGGGCGTGGTCGCGCAGTGCGACCTGTGGTTCCCCGATATCGAGGTGTCGGTCGGGTTCGGCCAGAGCAGGACCGCGAAGTTGTTGCCGGTGCTGACGATGGTCACCGGCTACTCGCGGTGGCTCTCGGCGCTGCTGATCCCGTCACGGTCGGCGGAGGATCTGTTCGCCGGGTGGTGGCGGCTGATCGCCGGTCTCGGCGCAGTCCCGAGGTTGTTGGTCTGGGACGGTGAGGGAGCGATCGGCCGGTATCGACGCGGCGGGTCGGAGTTGACCGCTGACTGTCAGGCGTTCCGCGGCACCTTGGGCACGAAGGTCATCGTCTGCAAGCCCGCCGACCCCGAAGCCAAGGGTCTGGTCGAACGAGCCAACGGCTACTTGGAGACGAGTTTCTTGCCGGGCCGCGCGTTCACCTCACCAGCGGACTTCAACGTCCAGCTCGGTGAGTGGCTCGCCGTGGTCAACCAGCGACCTCGCAGGGCGTTGGGTTGCGCACCGGCGGACCGGATCGAAGCCGACCGCCGCGCGATGCTCGCGTTGCCGCCGGTCGCGCCCGCGACGGGCTGGCGGACCTCGACCCGGCTGCCTCGCGATCACTATGTTCGGTTGGACGGCAACGACTACTCGGTGCACCCGGCGCTCATCGGGCGGCGGATCGAGGTCATCGCCGACCTGGCTCGGGTCCGGGTTCTTTGCGATGGTCGTGCCGTCGCCGACCACGAGCGGGTCTGGGCGAAACACCAGACGATCAGCGACCCCGAGCACGTCGCCGCGGGCAAGCTGCTCCGCCGGGAACGGTTCAGCGTGGTCCGGCCACCATCAGACACCGAGGTCGAGATCCGGTCGCTGTCTGACTACGACACCGCCCTCGGCGTCGACGGGACGGTCGCGTGATGGCCACCACCAAGACCGCGGCTCGTGATGTGAGCAGTGAGATCGCCTTCCTGACTAAAGCACTCAAGGCACCGACCTTGCGCGAGTCCGTCAGCCGGCTCGCAGAACGAGCGCGGGCGGAGACCTGGACCCATGAGGAGTTCCTCGTCGCCTGCCTGCAACGCGAAGTCTCCGCCCGCGAGAGCCACGGCGGTGAGGGCCGGATCCGTGCCGCCCGGTTCCCCGCCCGCAAGTCGTTGGAGGAGTTCGACTTCGACCACGCCC
>CAYNDD010000298.1:0-4247 GCA_964395425.1 uncultured Frankiaceae bacterium | reverse complement strand
ACTCACGCTCGTCGCGCTCCTGGTCGCCGTCGTCCAACAGCCGATCCACGACATGAGGTCGTTGATGGTTGTCATCCCCCGCGACGAGAGCGGCCTCGCCGGTCCTCATCTGGCTCCCAAGCACGTCGTCGAGGCAGCTCAGCGAGGCATCCTGACTGCTCTCGCCGGCGACTCGAGCCTGATCTTGAGCCGGCTCTGGGCCTATGAGATCGAGGAAGCCGCGCGCCATCTCCTCGAGCAGCGCGGTGACGCCGACCGAATCGCAGTTCAGGCGCGCGGCGAAACGGTTCTCTTCAAGCCGGCCGCCGCTGACCGGGAACGAGCCTGGCCGACCATCACATCTCAGCCACTGGAGGAGACATGACCGAAGCACCGACATCGCCGCCGGCGACCGACCTCCCGACGAAGACGGAGCCCGATGAAGAGGGCCCGATTCAGGAACAAGCGTCGAGAGTGGACGAGATCGAGACCAATCCGATCGTCGCGTATAGCGACTTCAAGGAGTGGCACGGCAAGGACCTGATCGATCCTGCCGGCGAAAGGATCGGCAGGCTGGAAGACGTCTATTTCGACGTCGAAACCGATCAACCTCAATTCGCAACCGTCAAACAGGGCCTGATCGGACGCCACCTCACGTTTGTGCCGCTGAACGAAGTAACCATCGGCCCCGACAACCTCCGGGTATCAGCGTCGAAGGCGCAGGTCAAACACGCACCGACCATCGAGCTGACCAACGACGAGCTCTCCCAGGCAGACGAGTCAACCCTCTACCACTACTACCAACTCAACTACGTGCCGTCCGGCACACCGAGCGGCCGCCGGCTCGCCCGCCGCTAACGGTCGATCTGTCGACTGCAGAGCTACCCCTCGACAAGCTGGGCGTCGGTCAGAGAGTTGGAGTACCCGGCCCATCGCCTAGGGCGCGAAGCGAGCCGTGACCGATTGGGCGCTGCTGAGTGTGAGCGTGCAGCGGGCTGCGCCGGAGCATCCGTTCTGCCAGCCGAGGAATCGCGACCCCCTGTCTGCTGTCGCGGTGAGGATGACAGTGGCGTCGGGGTCGAAGCGGGCGCTACAGGCGGTTCCGCAGTTGATGCCTGCTGGGCTGCTCGTGACCGTCCCGCTGCCGCCGAGCTGCTCGGCGGTGACCGTGAGCAGGGGCTGGGGCAGGGCGCCGAACTCAAACGCGCCGATGTCGGGCTGGGCGTCGCGGCGGGCTCCGTCGAGGTCGTAGCCGGGGGCGCCGATTGCTGCGCCGGCATTGATCGTCGGGCTTGCGGCGGCGAGGTGGTAGTCGCCGTGAGCTCCGTCGACGAACTCGGGGTCACCGGTGAGGTTGCCGTTCGCGCCGGCCCAGCCGGGGCCGCTGATCAGAGAGCGCATCACGACGTCCGGGGGTTGACTGACCGGCTCACCGCCCTGATCGATGGCCGGGCCGGCCGGCGTGTAGAGGATCGAGTTGCGGATGATCACGCCGGTGATCTGGTTGCCGCTCACGCCCGACCCGTTCGGGATCGAGACGAAAAGGGACCCTTGTTGGTCGTCCACGAAGGTGTCGTTCTCGATCGTGACCGCGGAGACGCGATTCGGCGGCGACGCGGTGGTGTTGCCGGCGGCCATGTAGATGCCGGCGACGCCGGTGTAGTCGGTGTGGATGACGTTGTCGACGATCTGTGTGTTCGAGATCACGTCGCCGTAGGGTTTGTCTCCCATGATCTGCTCGTAGGCTGAGGCGTTGAGATTGATCGCGGGCCCCTGCACGCCCGAGAACGTGTTGCCCTCGATCAGCGTTTGATCGATCGTTCCGTTCGTCGCGTTCGAGTCGAGTGGGATTGCGATTTGGCCGCCGGTGAACGTGTTTCCGATGATCCTGGTCCCTGTCAGGAGTGGCGCGTGGTATCGCTCGGCCAGCTCGATGCCAAACGTGTCTTCGTCGAACCTGTTGTCCTCGGTCACGACACCTTGCACCTTTTCGCCTGAGCCGGCCGCCCACACGCCGACCGCTTCTCCGTTGAATCCGCCGAAGTGCAGGAAGGTGTTGCGCGCGATCGTGATCCCGCTGACACGCATATTCACGCCGGCGAAGTCACCGTAGACAGTCACCCCGTTGACGCCGGCAGGCCCGGCGGACGGGGGAACGTCGCTGTTGTCGAATACGTTGTCCACGATCTGCACGTTCGCGATCTGCCGCGGACCGGTCGGGCGGTTCTTCTGGTCAACGAACGGCCCCGGCGCGACGCGCAGCGCGAATTCCTGAGAGGCGGGATTCGAGTAAGGAACCACGCCGGTGAAGCGGAGCCAGCGAACGGTGACCTCGGATGCCTGAACCAACACGATTGCCTGGTTGTTCTTCCGCGCCGTCACACGCCGTCCGTCGAGCGTGACCCGCGCGGGCGACCCGTTCGGCGCGACGCCTTCCAGCACGAAGTGGTCGCGGTGGATCGGCGGCAGCGGCGTCCGGAGCTCGATCGTCTTGCCGTTCAGAGCGGCGCTGAACAAGATGTACACGGTCGCCGAACCGCCGGTCCGGTTGGCAGCCGACAGCGCCTCGCGCAGCGAGATCCCATCCCGTCCCGGCTTCGCCTTCAAAGCAGACAGCGAGGACACATCGCCGTTCAGCGCGTCGGACGTAGTCGACACGACCACCACGTTGCGCGACACCGCAGCGACGCTCGAACCCGCAACACGCGCGGCCGACCCCGCTGCGCAGACCAAAGCGAGCACACTGGCGATGCCGGCCGCGATCTTCACCGCGAGCTCCTCATCGCCCGCGAGAAGGTGTGAGTCTCAACACAGCACCAAGCCTCGTACCCGCCCGCCTCAACCACATCCGCAATGATGCGCACACCCCTCGCGGGAGAACTACGACCCCCGGCGCGGGCCCCGCCGACAGGCGTGTACGTAATCCGCCCCGCTCTGCGAGGTAGCGCGACTCGTAGTTAGGACTGATGTCGTTTCCCGACGACTGCGCCGAGAATGAGTCGCGGTGCGTGGCCAGGCGTATGTGGCTGCCCTGTGCGCCTCGGGTCACGCTGGACGGAAGGGGATGCCATGAGTCGCAAGCGCACACCTCGGATACTGATCGCCGCCCTCGCTGCAGCGCTGGGCCTGGCGCTCGCGGTCGGCGCACTCGCTGCACTGCCCACGCTGGGCAAGACGTTCACCGGGTTCACGTCGGTGCAGCCCTACAACGGCTACAAGGCGGTGGTCAGCTTCAAGGTCTCGACCAGCGGCAAGCAGCTGCTTGAGTTCAAGTGGCAGGAGGGTGGTTGCATCGGAATCGGTGGACCCGGTAACGCGTACGCCGACCCCTACAACAACTACCTGGTTGGGACGATTCCGGTCTCGGCCACCGGCACGTTCTCGGTCAAGAACGTCCCGTCGATTACGCGCCAGCATGGTACCCCGACCAAGACCACGACCAGCACCGTCAGCGGGCGATTCACGACTGCCAAGACGGCCACCGGGACCATCAACTACACGCAGAAGAACAGCGAGGGAGCAGGCCCCTGCAGCGGCCACACGACGTTCACCGCCCAGGCGCCCTAGTAGATCGCGCGTCCCGCCGCCACCGCTCAGCCTCGGAGGCCAGTTGCGCTGGAGTGTCTCCGCTTTCGTGGACACCCGAGCGCAAGCGGGCGGGTTGGCAATCGCCTGCGCCAGTGCTCGGGAATGTCACTTGAGCAGTGGTCGCTACGTCTGTGGCGGAGTCCACCAGCGAGTTCCAGTCTTGGCGAGTTCCCGAAAGAACACGTCCAGCGCCGCCGGATCGCGCTCGATCAGGTCGTCGCTGTGGCTTTCGCTCCGCACGAGTTCTTCGTATCCCCATCTTGCGACCCAGCGGTTGGCGGACTCTGCGCCGGAGGCCGCCGCACCGTCGAGTAACACGAACTCCCATTCATCCGGAATCTGTTGATAGCCGAACTCGAACAAGCCGGCCGGTAGCCAGTTGGGGCGCCGGGTGTCATCGACGACAAGGGCAAGAAGCGTTGTCTCGAAAATCCCCATGCCGAGCACGGGATACTCGCCACCGATCTCTAGCTCGAACACGGTCTCGGGGCCGTAGAAGCGTCCGCGGTCGGGCGGGCCGAGACTCGCACCGGTGTTGTGCAAGCACTTTGCGATCATCGGGAGTTGTTGTAGCCGAACGTGGACGGCTACCGCCGGATGGGCGAGCGTGTTCTCACCTGAGCCTCGCTACGTCAGCCGACCTCGACCTTCGTGAACCCGTACGCCTCGAGCGCGGCGAT
>CAYNDD010000297.1:0-4281 GCA_964395425.1 uncultured Frankiaceae bacterium | reverse complement strand
GCGCGCGCGCGCTCCCGGCCCTGCGCCACCGCACTCGTGCTCGTGCTGGTGCTCGCCTACTCCTGGGTCGCCGGGCACTTCTCCACCTTCACCCGGCCGGCCGAGGTGGCCACGTTCATCCCCGGCGCGATCGGGGTCGCGGTGGCGATCCGCGCCCGCCGACCCTCGACGGTCCGCCCCGACCGCAGCCGGTCCGGCTGGCTCGCGTGGTGGCTGACCGTGGTCGCAGTCACCGTGGTCGAGGTCCTGGCCCTGGTGCTCGGCGCCAACCACGACCACCCGACCATCAGCGACCTGGTCAACCCGTGGCTGGACCCGACTCCGGCCCGTGCGCTGTGGTTCGCGTTGTGGCTGGGCTTCGGCTACTGGTTGAGCCGGCGTTGAGATGAGCCTGAGCCGGGACCTGATCATCGCGGTCTACGTCGCGGTGGTCCTCGCCGTGGTCGTCTTGGCTGTTGCCGCCCACCGCGACGGCACTCGGCTGGCCTCGCTCGCCGACGTCTTCGGCCGGCTCTCAGCCCGACGGTTCGGCCGGGTCGCCGTCACGTTCGGCTGGTGGTGGCTCGGCTGGCACTTCTTCGTCCGCTGAAGGCTGCAATCGCGGCGGTTCAGCGAACGACGCAGCCGGCCGCCCGTAACGCGACCTTCACCGCATCGATCCCGACCGTGCCGAAGTGAAAGACGCTGGCCGCGAGGACGGCATCCGCGCCGGCCGCCACCGCCGGCGCGAAGTGCTCGGCGGCCCCGGCTCCGCCGGATGCGATCAGCGGGACGCTCACCACCGCCCGGACCGCCTCGATCAGCTCCAGATCGAAGCCGGCCGTCGTGCCGTCCGCGTCCATCGAGTTGAGCAGGATCTCCCCGGCCCCCAGCTGCTGCCCGCGCACCGCCCACTCGACCGCGTCGATTCCGGTCCCCTGGCGGCCGCCATGGGTGGTCACCTCGAACCCGCTGGGCGTCGTGCCGTCGCCGCCGACCCGGCGCGCGTCGACCGAGAGCACGAGGACCTGGTTGCCGAACCGGGACGCGATCTCCCCGAGCAGTTCGGGGCGCGCGATTGCGGCGGTGTTGACGCCAACCTTGTCGGCCCCGGCCCGCAGCAGCCGGTCGACGTCGGCCTCGCTACGGACGCCGCCACCGACCGTCAGCGGGATGAAGACCTGCTCCGCGGTCCGGCGCACCACGTCGTACGTCGTCTCCCGGCTGCCGCTCGACGCGGTGATGTCGAGGAACACCAGCTCGTCGGCGCCCTCCTCGGCGTAGCGGCGGGCGAGCTCGACCGGGTCACCGGCATCGCGGAGGTCGCGGAAGTTCACGCCTTTGACCACCCGACCGGCGTCGACGTCCAGACACGGGATCACGCGGACGGCAACCGGCACCCGACCGACGCTAGTCGGAGCGCACGGCTGCCAGGGCTTCGGGCAACGTGAAGGCGCCGGCATAGAGCGCCTTGCCGACGATCGCACCCTCGACGCCCTCGGCGACAAGTCCGGCCAGAACACGAAGGTCGTCGAGACTGCTGACCCCGCCGCTGGCGATCACCGGGCGATCGGTGGCCGCGCACACGTCCCGCAGCAGGTCGAGGTTCGGTCCGGTCAGCGTGCCGTCGCGCCGGACATCGGTGACGACATACCGCGCGCAGCCCACGGCGTTGAGCCGGGCCAGCACCTCGAACAGCTCGCCGCCGTCCTGGGTCCATCCGCGGGCCGACAGCGTGGTCCCCCGCACGTCGAGCCCGACCGCGATCCGGTCGCCATGCCTGGCGATCGCGGTCCGCACCCACTCGGGTCGTTCGAGCGCGGCCGTCCCGATGTTCACCCGTGCGCACCCGGTCGCAAGCGCTGCGTCGAGCGAGGCGTCGTCCCTGATCCCACCGGAGAGCTCGACCGCGATGTCGAGCCGGCCGACGACCTCGGCGATCAGCTCGCGGTTGGTGCCCCTTCCGAAGGCGGCATCCAGATCGACGAGATGGACCCACTCGGCACCACCGGACTGCCAGGCGAGCGCGGCGTCGAGCGGTTCGCCGTACGACGTCTCGGTGCCCGCTTCGCCCTGCACGAGTCGCACCGCGGTGCCGTCAGTGATGTCGACCGCGGGCAGCAGCGTCAGCCGGGCCGGGGTCGTCGGGTCAGCGGCCACAGGCATATCCCTGCACTCCGCGCGGGTTGGCCGCACCCAGCCGGACCGTGCCTTCGCGCGCCACGGCGCTCATCCGGCCGAGCGCCCAGGAGCCGGCGTCCTCGATCTCGTGCCCGCGGCGTCGCAGCTCCTCGATCGTGGCGGCGCCGAGCCGGTCCTCGACCGCGACTACACCGGGCCGCGCGACCCGGGGGGCGAACGAGCTCGGGAAGTGGTCGGAGTGGTAGCACGGGGCCTCGATCGCGGCCTGGAGGTCGAGCCCGCCGTGGACGACGGCGAGGAAGAAGGCCAGGCTCCACTGGTCCTGCTGGTCGCCGCCCGGCGTGCCGAACGCCATCCACGGCTCGCCGTCGCGAAGCGCCAGCGACGGCGTCAAGGTGGTGCGGGGTCGGGTGCCGGGCCGCAAGGAGCTGGGCAGTCCCGGCTGCAACCAGAACATCTGCGCCCGCGACCCGAGACAGAAGCCGAGCTCCGGGATGTGCGGCGAGCTGTCGAGCCAGCCGCCGCTCGGCGTGGCCGAGACCAGGTTGCCGTCACGGTCGACCACATCGATGTGGCAGGTGTCGCCGCGGCGGACCTCACCGGTCCGCACGGTCGGGTGGCCGAGCCCCGGCCCGGTCGCGCGCTCGGCCCCCGCGCCGACCGGGCGGGGCAACACCGGAGTGCGGCCGTCGATGACCCCGGGCCGGAGCTCGAAGCTCGCGGTGTCGCCGACCAGCGCGCGTCGCGACGCGGCGTAATCCTCGTCGACCAGCTTGTGGTGAAGGTCCTCGACCCCGGGCGCGTCGCCGTACCAGGCCTCGCGGTCGGCAAACGCGAGCTTCGAGCACTCGACCACGGTGTGCAGGTAGTCGGCCGACAGGTGGCCCATCCCGTCGAGGTCGAACCCGGCGAGCAATGCGAGCTGGGCGAGGAAGACCGGACCCTGGCCCCACGCCTGGGTCTTGCAGACCGTGTAGCGGCCGTAGTCGTACGTCGCCGGCTCCTCGACCGTCGGCTGCCACCCGGACATGTCGTCGGCGGTCAGCAGGCCGCTGTGCTCCTCGCCGGTCGGGTCGCGCCAACTTGTCCCGGTCGAGAACCGGCCGAGCGCCTCGGCGACGAAGCCGTCGTACCAGATCGCCCGAGCCGCGGCGATCCGGCCTTCGCGGTCGGCTGCCTTCTGTTCGGCCTCCTCGACGATCCGCTGGTAGGTGTCCGCGAGGGCGGGGATCCGGAGTTGCGAGCCCGGCACCGGCGCCCGCCCGCCCGGCAACCACTGGGCGGCGGAGGTCGGCCAGTCCGCGCCGAATATCTCGGCGACGCCCTCGACGGTCGAGCAGATCCCCGGGATCGCCGGGTAGCCGTTGCGGGCGTAGCCGATCGCGTACGACAGGACATCGCGAAGCGACCAGGTGCCCCACCGCTCCAGCATCAGCAGCCAGCCCCCGAACGCGCCGGGCACCGTCGCGGCGAGCAGGCCGGCGCCCGGGATCTCGTCGATCCCGAGCTGCTGGAACACTTCGATGGTCGCCGCCGCCGGCGCAACCCCTTGGCCGCAGACCACCTTCACCTGCTGGTCCCGCTCGCTCCACAGCACGATCGGCACCTCGCCGCCGGGGCCGTTGAGGTGCGGCTCGACCACCTGCAGCACGAAACCTCCGGCCGCGGCCGCGTCGAAGGCGTTGCCGCCGCGCTCCAGCACACTCATCGCGGTCGCGGACGCGAGCCAGTGCGTGCTGCCGGCCATGCCGAAGCTTCCGGACAGCAACGGCCGATTCTGGTGCATCAGGCACCCTAACCAGGCGGTATCGCGCCCGGCCGAGCGCCCGCAGCGCCGGGCTCGGCAAGCTAGGAGACGAAGTGCTCGGTGAGCTTCTTCACCGCGGACCTGGGTCCGGAGAAGAGGTAGTGAGGCTCGTCGATCCGCTTCCGGAACGCGTGCGGGAACTGCGCTGCCGTGACCGTCTTGGTGGCTGACGGGTCCAACTCGTTCTTGAAGATCGTGATCGTGGACTTCGTCGTCAGCGTGAGCGTGATGGTCTTCTTGTTGCTCGTGAAGTAACCGTCATCGAGACCGCACGGGTGGAAGCGCTCGAACGTCCCGGTGAAGGTCGCCTTCTTGCCGTGCACCTTCGCGGACGTGCGCAAGATGTACTTGTG
>CAYNDD010000296.1:0-4308 GCA_964395425.1 uncultured Frankiaceae bacterium | reverse complement strand
CGGAGCGGGCCGTCAGCGATGTGACCGGCAGCCAGGCCTTGACCTCCCAGCCGCCGGCGGTCGTCTTGCCGGCCTCGACCCGGCCGGCATGAACGGCTACCCGCTCGCGCATCCCGGCCAGTCCCTGGCCCGAGCCGAGCCGGTGGGTAGTGGACCGCTGGCCGTCGTCTCTCACCGACAAGGCGATCTGATGTCGGGTGCTGGCCAGTCTGACGTCGATCCGCGACGGGGTGACCGCATGCTTGACCGTGTTGGTCAGTGCCTCCTGGATCAAACGGTAGACGGTCAGCTCCAGCCCTTCGCCGAGGCCGTCCAGTGGCCCCTGGGTGCGGAAGCTCACCTCGACGCCGGTACGTCGCACCGTCTCGAGAAGTGCGTCGAGGTCCGCGATCGACGGGGAAGGCGCGAGGGCGGCCGACTCGTCGTTGTCGCGCAACACCCCGAGCACCCGGCGCAGCTCACGCAGCGCGGCGCGACCCGCAGCTGAAGCCTCGGTCACCGCGGCCGCCGCCCGGCCGGGGTCGCTCGACAGCGTCAGCGCCGCACCATCGGTGAGCGCGACCATAACGGTCAGGTTGTGGGCGATGACGTCGTGCATCTCGCGAGCGATCCGGCGCCGCTCGTCTGCGACGGCCAGCTGGGCTTGCTGGTCCCGCTCGAACTCGAGCTGCGCTGCGCGCTGCTCGACCGCAGTCAGGTACGCACTTCGGATCCGGACGTTGCCCCCGAGCGCGCCGGCGGCGGTCACCAGGCCGGACAGCAGGAGGAAGCCGGGGATGACGTCGCGGCTCGGGCCGCCGTACCGAGCGATCGCGAGCACGACGCCCAGTTCCAGGACGCCTCCGGCCAATAGTGCACGGCGGGTCGGCGACCATGCCGCAACGCTGTAGAACGCGCAGAGCAGCGCGACGTCGGCGAGGATCGGCGGCGGTCCGACCAGCCACTGGGCGAACGCGAGTGCGGCGATCACCGCGAAGACGGCGAGCGGAGCGCGGCGTCGCCAGATCAACGGCAGGATCAGCAGAACGCCGAGCGCAATCCGACCGCTCGGCGTACCGCCGTTGATCAGTTGGTGGTGGCGCTCCTGCGCGATCGTGGCCGCCATGAGGACCACTACCAGGGTCAGGTCCGTCAGCAATGCGCGGGCAGCGACATTGTCGCTGTGTTGCCGGGCCGACCATCGAGTAGCGAGGGTGGGACCTTCGGTGCCGGTCATGTCCCCAGTGTCGCCCTCAGGCGTCGCGACGCAACAGCACGGCCATCCCGATCGCCAGCGCCGCGACCGCATAGGCCGCGAAGACCAAACCACCGGCGAGCGCCCCCAGCGTGTTGCTCTGGTGCACCGTCGTCACCAACGAGATACCGGCAGGCAGCGGCAGGTACTGATTCACGTTGTCGTTCCAGGAGGTCGGCAGCGCCTGCGCGAGAAGGGGCAGCACCAGGATCAAGCCGAACAGAGTCGCGATCGCACCGCCGGTGCTGCGGATGGCAAAGCCGCAACCGAGGCCGAGCAAGCCGACGAGCATCAGGAACAGCCCGCCGCCGATCACCGCTCGAGCCGCCCCCGGGGAGGACAGCGACACGCCGAGGTCGTGGGAGTGCAGCGCGGCCTGCCCGCCGAGGAACGCCACCAGGCTGGCAATGGTCCCGATCACGAAGATCACGCCGCCGAAGACCGCCACTTTGGCGAGCAACACCGGTGCCCGGCGGGGTACTGAGGTGAGTGAGGCGCGGATCATGCCGGTGCTGTACTCACCGGTGATCATCAGAACGCCGAGTACGCCGACCGCGAGCTGGGCGAGGAAGAGCCCGCGAAGCGAGATCAGGGTGGGATCGAGGCCCTGGATCAGTTGGGCGTGCGTCGGGGCCTTGGGGCCGACGCTGCCTTGGTCGATGTGAGACGCCCGCAGCGCAGAGAACAGGATGCCGAGAACGACCGCCGCGAACAACGCGGCGGCGATGCTGATCCAGGTCGACCGCAAGGACTTGAACTTGATCCACTCCGAGTGGATCACCCGGCTCATCGTGACTGCTTCGTGGCCGGGACGGCCGACCCGCTCGATCGTCGCTGTGGTCATCGGTCGCGCCCCACCATCGCGTCGAACTCGACCGCGTCCTTGGTGATTTCCATGAAGGCCTCCTCGAGTGATGCCTGCTGAGGGATCAGCTCGACCAGGGCGACCCCGGCTTGGGCGGCGATCTGCCCGATCGCCGCGCTGGTCAGTCCGGTGACGACAAGTCGGTCGACGTCACTGGAGGTGATTCCCACGCCGTCGCGGGCCAGCAGCCCGCGCAGTCGCGCCGCGTCGTCGGATCTGACCAGCACGACATCCCTGGACGCCTGGGCGGTGAGGTCGGCCACGCTCGAGTCCGCAATCAGTCGGCCCTGTCCGACCACGATCAGGTGCGACGCGGTTACGGCCATCTCGCTCATCAGGTGCGACGACACGAAGACGGTCCGGCCCTCGGCCGCGAGCGCCTTGAGCAGGGTCCGGATCCAGAGGATTCCCTCCGGGTCGAGGCCGTTGACGGGCTCGTCCAGAATCAGGGTCGCCGGGTCGCCGAGCAGAGCCGTCGCGATCCCCAGCCGCTGGCCCATGCCGAGGGAGAAGCCGCCGGCCCGCTTGCCGGCGACCGAGTCGAGGCCGACCAGGCCGATCATCTCGTCGACCCGCCGCGGGCCGATACCGTTGGTGGCCGCGAGCGAGCGCAGGTGGTTGCGCGCCGACCGGCCGTCATGGATGGCATGCGCCTCGAGCAGTGCGCCGACCTCGCACATCGGTGCCTTGTGGTCGCGATAGCGCCGGCCGTTGACGGTTGCGCTTCCCGACGTGGGCAGGTCCAGGTCGAGCAACATCCGCATCGTGGTGGACTTGCCGGCACCGTTCGGGCCCAGGAACCCGGTCACGACGCCCGGGCGGACGGTGAAGCTGAGGTCGTCGACCGCGACGGTCTCGCCGAACCGCTTCGTCAGGCCACGCGCCTCGATCATGGACGTCCTCCGAATGTGCGGGATTGCTGCATGTCGTCACGGTATGAACGCCGGTCCAGCAACCGCTTCGGTCGTGAGGATGAATCTGCTTCGCCGCGAGGATGAGCCGCGTCGCCCGGCGCCGAGCGCGCCCGGCTGCCTTCGTGGCCGGTCAGGTCGGCTGGTGGGAGGTGACCGCGAGCCGCGAGCCGATGAAGATCCTTGCGATGATCAGCAGCGCCGTGCCGTACAACGCGATCTGCAGGATCGGGCCGGCCAGCGGTCCATGGCCGACCAGGCTCTCCTCGATCAACCGTCGAGCGCCGTAGAACGGCAGTGCCTTGGCGACGGTGGAGTCGGGCTGGACCGCGAGCTGGATACCGACCACGCCGATCAGCACGAGCGTGCCCTCGAGCTCGCGGGGCACGATCGAGGCGATCGCGATCCCGAATGGCACCGACTGCAGGCCGACGAAGGTGACACCCAGCAGTAGTACGCCCGGGCTGCTCGGGTGGGATATCCCGGCCATCAAGGCGGTGAACGCACCGGCGATCACGATCGCGACCGGAGCGAGGAAGGCGATCCGGCCCAGCAGGAGCTCGATCGGCCGGTAGCCGCCGAGAATGAGCCGCTGGTCGACGTCGACCGACGACAGAGCGGAGAACAACGTGGCGCCGCCGACCGCGAACGCCATCGCCACACCGCCGGTCGATACCGCGTCCCGCCCGGTGCCGACCGAGCTGAGATAGAAGGAGGCCGGAAGCACCATCAGCAGCCCGAGCGCAACGTGCCGTCGGAGCAGGTCACGGCCGTGCATCTCAGCCATGATCAGGACCCGGTTGACCCGCTTCATCGGTGCACCTTGGGTCGCAGCGGATGTGGGCTGAGCTCGACCACCCGGTGGACCCGGTCGAGCTCGGCCAGCATGTGCGTCACGACGACGATCGCCTTGCCTTGCCCGGCCCAGGTCTGGCAGTGGTCCCAGAAGTTGACGTAGGTGCCGCGGTCGAACCCCTAATAGGGCTCGTCGAGGAGCAGGATGCCGGGATCGGCCATCAGGGCCAGGGCGAGGTTGAGCTTCTGCCGGGTGCCGCCCGACATCTGGGTCGTGACGGTGTTGCGTTCGGCCGCGAAGTCGAGCTCCCTCAGAAGCTCGTTGCCCCGCGCGAGTGCAGCGGTGCGCGACAAGCCGATGCCGCGTCCGAACATCACGATGTGCTCGTCGGCGTTGAGCAGCTCGAACAAGCTCGGGCTTTGCGGGCAGTAGCCGATGCTCTCCGATTCGTCACCCTCTTCGTCGCCGCCTGCGCCTTCGTCGTCACCGGCATGTGGCTGCT
>CAYNDD010000295.1:0-4321 GCA_964395425.1 uncultured Frankiaceae bacterium | reverse complement strand
TACGTCGACCACGCACATCCGGAGTACTCCAGCCCCGAGGTCACCAACCCGCGCGACGCCGTGGTGTGGGACAAGGCGGGGGAGCGGGTCATGGTCACGGCGTCCGAGTACGCCGCGCAGATCCCCGGCGCCGGCCGGATCCAGCTCTACAAGAACAACACCGACAACAAGGGCGCGTCGTACGGGTCGCACGAGAACTACCTGATGCGCCGGCAGACGCCGTTCGGCGACATCGTGCGCTACCTGACCCCCTTCTTCGTCACCCGGCAGATCGTGTGCGGCGCGGGCCGGGTCGGCATCGGCCAGGACGGCCATCAGCACGGGTTCCAGATCTCGCAGCGGGCCGACTACTTCGAGGTCGAGGTGGGTCTCGAGACCACCCTGAAGCGGCCGATCATCAACACCCGCGACGAGCCGCATGCCGATCCCGAGCGCTATCGCCGGCTGCACGTGATCATCGGCGACGCCAACATGAGCGAGATCTCGACGTACCTCAAGCTCGGCACGACCGCGCTCGTCCTGTCGATGATCGAGGAGCGCTGGTTCGCCGACAACGACGTGGATCTGGGCATCGACGGCCCGGTCGCGGCGCTTCGGGCGATCTCCCACGACCCGACCCTCCGGCATGCCGTGTCGATGCGGGACGGTCGCACACTGACCGGCTTGCAGGTGCAGGCGGAGTTCCTCGAGCAGGCTCGCAAGTTCGTCGAGGACCGGTACGGCGGGGACGCCGACGAGCAGACGCTCGACGTCCTGTCACGCTGGGAGCACGTGTTGGACCGGCTGGCCGACGACCCGATGCTGCTGGCCAACGAGCTCGACTGGGTCGCCAAGCTCTCGCTCCTGCAGGGCTACCGCGACCGGGAAGGGCTCGATTGGAGCGCCGCGAAGCTACATCTGGTCGACTTGCAATACAGCGACGTCCGCCCGGACAAGGGGCTCTACAACCGGCTGGTTGCACGCGGTTCCATGAAGCGCCTGCTGACCGACGCGGAGATCGCCCGCGCGGTGACCGAGCCGCCCGAGGACACCAGGGCCTACTTCCGGGGTCGATGCCTGGCAAAGTTCGCGGCCGATGTCGCGGCGGCGTCGTGGGACTCGGTAATTTTCGACGTCGGCCGCGAGTCGTTGCAGCGGGTGCCGATGCTCGAGCCGCTGCGCGGCACGAAGGCGCATGTGGACGAGTTGCTCGAGCGTTGCGACACTGCGGCTGCGCTCGTCGACGAGATCACCAACGCCCGCTAGTTCGCTCGCGCCATGGTGCGCAAAGCAGGCAAATCGTGGGCCCGGACGGGTACCGTCAGGGCATCAAGACGCAACCGGAGGTGCTCCATGGCGACCCGTGATGACGGCGGCCAGCAGCGTGCGACCAAGCGCACGAGCGAGGCGGAGGAGGTCGAGGACGCGTCCACCTCTGACCTGCAGGAACGACACGAGGCACTGACCGACGACGTCGACGACATCCTGGACGAAATCGACAATGTCCTAGAAGCGAACGCAGAAGAGTTCGTTAGGGGCTACGTCCAGAAAGGAGGGGAATAGACCCTAATGTCTGTTTAGGTTTTCGACCACACGGGGAACCATGAAGCTGTGCAGGGATTGCAAGGCGTTGAAGCTGCTTGGAGACTTTCCACCGGCCAAGGATCGCCGAGACGGCCGGTCCAGTTATTGCCGCGACTGCATGAACGTGCGTTCGATGCGATCTCGTCACAAGTCGCGAGAGGCGCAGGGTCGACCCGTGAAACCTCGTCGGGTGATTCCGCCGGGCCATCGATGGTGCCCTGACTGCGAGACCGTCAAGCCGTTCGCCGACTTCCCGCACAATCGAAGCGGCCGAGGGGGTTACGGGCGCTATTGCCTGCCCTGCCACAACATCCGCTGCCGAAAGAATGTCATCAAGAACCACGGGAGCACCCGCGAGCGTCACCTGCGGCGGAGGTATGGGATCGGGCAGGTCGATGTCGACCGGATGGTGGCGGAGCAGGGCGGTCGGTGTGCCGGCTGCGGGAAGCCGGACCCGGAGCACGTCGATCACGACCACGCGAGCGGCGCCGTACGCGGGATGCTCTGCTTCAACTGCAATCAGGCGCTCGGAAACGTGCGGGACGACATCGAAGTCCTGCTCAACCTCCGCAACTACCTGGTCCGCCGGCGTCCACCCGCGCCGCCCCCGGTCATGGATGAGCATCGGGTGCCGCCGGGCGTGGTGATCGAGGTCTGCTTCGACTCGCGGCACGCGGCCTGACTGTCCGCCGTTGGTGAACCCTTGCGCGCATTAGGACCCGAGTCGTGACAGGCTGACGGCGTGGACATCTCCGACCGCACCACGCTGCCGGCCGCCTTCTTCACCGCGGGCAACAGCTCGTTCAGCGAGTTCCTGGCCGACCATGCCCCCGACCTGCTGCCCGGCAAGCGCGCGCAGCCGTTCCCCGGCTCGACGCCGATCGAGGCGCCGCACGGCACGACCATCGTGGGTGTCACCCACACCTCGGGCGTGATCCTGGCAGGGGACCGCCGCGCCACGATGGGCAACGTCATCGCCCAGCGCGACATCGAGAAGGTGTTCCAGGCCGACGAGTTCTCGGTAGTCGGCATCGCCGGCACTGCGGGCGTGGCGGTCGAGCTGGTCCGGCTGTTCCAGGTCGAGCTCGAGCACTACGAGAAGATCGAGGGGATCACCCTCAGCCTCGAGGGCAAGGCCAACCGCCTCTCGCTGCTGATCCGCAACAACCTGCCGATGGCGATGCAGGGTCTGGCCGTCGTCCCGCTGTTTGCCGGCTACGACCTCGAGGCCGACAGCCCGGCCACCGCGGGCCGGATCTTCTCCTACGACGTCACCGGCGGTCGCTACGAGGAGCACAGCTTCCATGCAGTCGGCTCGGGCAGCGTGTTTGCGCGTGGCTCGCTGAAGAAGCTCTACCGCGACGACTTCGGCGAGGCCGACGCCGTCCTTGCCTGCTTGCACGCGCTCTACGACGCCGCCGACGAAGACAGCGCGACCGGCGGACCGGACCTCACCCGCCGGATCTACCCGGTCATCATGGCCATCACCGCGGACGGCTTCCGGCGACTCGGTGACCAGGAAGTCGCGACCACGACCGAGCAGGTGGTCGCCGAGCGGATGAACACTCCTGGCGGACCGAACGCGCCAATGCGATGACCGATCCGACCACGACCGACCCGACGAGAAAGGCAGCCTGACCGCCGTGACGATGCCCTTCGGCTATGTCTCGCCCGAACAGATCATGAAGGACCGGGCGGACTACGCCCGCAAAGGCATCGCCCGCGGCCGCGCCGTGCTCGTCATGACCTACGCCGACGGCATCCTGTTCGTCGCAGAGAACCCGTCGAGCGCGCTGCACAAGATCTCCGAGATCTATGACCGGATCGCATTCGCCGCGGTCGGCAAGTACAACGAGTTCGAGAACCTCCGCGTCGCCGGCGTCCGGATGGCGGACCTGCGGGGCTACTCCTACGACCGCCGTGACGTCACCGGCCGGGCGCTCGCCAACACCTACGCCCAGATCCTCGGCACGATTTTCTCCAGCGGCGCCGAGAAGCCGTTCGAGGTCGAGATCACCGTCGCCGAGATCGGCGAGACGCCCGCTGAGGACCAGCTCTACCGGCTCACCTACGACGGGAGCGTCGCCGACGAGCACGGCGCCGTGGTGATGGGCGGCTCGGCCGAGACAATCGGGACCGCGTTGCGCGAGGGCCACCGGGACGACATCCCGCTCGGCGAGGGGCTGCGCCTCGCGGTCGCCTCGATCGCGGCCGCCGACGGTGAGAACGACCGGACGATCTCGGCGTCGCAACTCGAGGTTGCGGTGCTCGACCGGACCCGGCCCCGGCGGACCTTCCGGCGGCTCACCGACGCCCAGCTGGACCCCCTGCTCGCCGCGGAGTGACGTGTCCGTTGTGCGAAGTTGCGGGGTGTTTCGGTCGGTGGCCCATAGTCTGACGACATGGACCGGCGGATCTTCGGCCTGGAGAACGAGTACGGCGTCACGTGCACCTTCCGTGGCCAGCGCCGGCTCTCGCCCGACGAGGTCGCCCGCTACCTGTTCCGCCGGGTGGTGTCGTGGGGGCGTAGCAGCAACGTCTTCCTGAAGAACGGCGCCCGGCTCTACCTCGACGTCGGCTCCCACCCGGAGTACGCAACCCCCGAGTGCGACGACATCGTCGAGCTCGTCACGCACGACAAGGCGGGGGAGCGGACCCTCGAGGGCCTGCTGATGGATGCCGAGCGGCGGCTGCGCGAGGAGGGCATCGCCGGCGACATCTACCTGTTCAAGAACAACACCGACTCGGCCGGCAACTC
>CAYNDD010000294.1:0-4339 GCA_964395425.1 uncultured Frankiaceae bacterium | reverse complement strand
GTCGACGGCGGGCCGGGGACCGGGAAGACCGTCGTGGCGCTGCACCGCGCCGCCTACCTGCTCTACTCCGATCCGCGCCTCGGTCACCACCGCGGCGGCGTACTGTTCGTCGGCCCGCACCAGCCCTACTTGGCCTACGTCGCCGACGTGCTCCCGAGCCTCGGCGAGGAAGGCGTGCAGATCTGCACCCTGCGCGACCTGGTCACCGAGGGAGCCGCCGCAGCAGTCGAGACCGACCCGGACGTGGCCCGACTGAAGTCGTCGGCCGACCTGGTGCAGGCGATCGAGGCTGCCGTGGGGATCTACGAGGAGCCGCCCACCAAAGGGATGATGATCGAGACCGACTGGGGCGACATCTGGCTGAGTGCCGAGGAGTGGGCCGAGGCCTTCGATGCCCCGGAGCCCGGTACGCCGCACAACGAGGCGCGCGAGCGGATCTGGGAAGAGCTGCTCGCGATCCTGCTGGACAAGCACGCCGACGACCAGACCTCCCCGGACCTGCTCCGAAAGTCGCTCATGCAGAACTCGGAGCTGCGCCGAGCCCTCAACCGGGCGTGGACCCTCGTCGAGGCGGCCGACCTGGTCGGCGACCTGTGGACGGTGCCCGCCTACCTCCGCAAGTGTGCCCCTTGGCTGCGCCCGGAGGAGGTTCAGCGGCTGCAGCGCGCGGATCCCCAGACCTGGACGGTGTCCGACCTGCCGCTCCTGGATGCCGCCCGGCAGCGGCTCGGCGACCCGGATGCGTCACGCCGGCAGCGCCGGCACAACGCGGCCGTCGCGGCCGAACGAGAGCGCGTGACACAGGTCCTCGACAACCTGATCCATGCAGGGGGTGATGAGTACGGCGAGGGCTTGGTGTCGATGCTGCGCGGGGAGGACTTCCACGATGTCCTGGTCGACCAGACCGAACCGCTGCGCGCCGACGTCGGGCAGCTGGCCGGCCCGTTCGCGCACATCATCGTCGACGAGGCTCAGGAACTGACCGACGCGGAGTGGCAGATGCTGTTGCTTCGCTGCCCGTCACGCAGCTTCACGATCGTCGGCGACCGCGCTCAGGCCAGGCACGGGTTCACCGAGTCGTGGCAGGAACGGCTCGAGCGGATCGGGCTCGACCTGATCAACCTGGCGTCGCTGAGCATCAACTACCGGACGCCGGAAGAGGTCATGGCCGAAGCCGAGCCGGTCATCCAGGCCGTGCTCCCGGACGCCAATGTGCCGACCTCGATCCGCAGTAGCGGCGTTCCCGTCGTCCACGGATCTGCCTCGGACCTGGACGCGATCATCGACACCTGGCTCACCGCACACGCCGGGGGAATCGCCTGCGTCATCGGCGATCCCGCGTTCCGGGCGAGATCTCGGGTGCGGTCGCTGACTCCGGTACTGGCTAAGGGCCTAGAGTTCGACCTGGTCGTCCTCGTCGACCCTGAGGCCTTCGGAACCGGCATCGAGGGCGCGGTCGACCGCTATGTCGCCATGACCCGTGCGACCCAGCAACTGGTGATCCTCACGAGCGCCTGAGGTCGTGAGGCAACCTGATAGCGGCACGCGGTGTCGGGTCCAGGTTTTCGTGGGATTCCGTGATTTTCTTTTGGTAGCGACGATCCCTGGGGGACCGATGAGACACCGATCTGCAATCGGGCTAGCCGTTGCGGCGGCGGGCGCACTGCTCGTGCCGATGGTTGCAGCCACTCCCGCGTCGAGCGCCGTCGCGCGAGCACCTCGGACGGCCGGCGATGGCTGGTGCGCCTCGCCGACCTCGGCCCCCTGCATCGTGTCGGTTACTCGCGATAGCACCACCATTTCGGATGGCGACCCGACCTGGGACGTGACGGTGGGCGACACCTCAGGCTTCGGTGCACACTCGGCGCAGGTGTTCGTCAGCGACTCGAGCGCAGTTGTCAACGACCCGCCGTACGGCGAATTCGCATCGCTGGCGCCTGGAGAGACGGGCCACACCTGGAGCATCACGGTTCGCGTCGCATTCCAACCGCGCGAGGCCGATGGGTATGCCGACAACATGGCGATCGACCGCGTCAACAACGGCGACGGCACGTATGACGTGACCTTCACCGGAAACCCGGTCGAGATGGGTGTCAACGCGGAATGCACGACGTCCAGCTGGCCGTGGAGCTGCCCGAGCACCTCCGGCGCCAACGTCACGACGTTCCAGGGCGAGGTCAGCGACTTCGAGCAGTGGAACGACTCCAGCCAATGGGGCGACTTCAACGGCATGGACATGTCGACCAATGTCGAGGCGTCGGGCATCCCGCCGGACATCACCGGCGACCCGTTCACCATCACGGTCGACCTCGCGAACTCGCACGAGTTGGCCGGTGCCGGCTCGCCGTTCCAGGGCTTCTTCCACATCACCATTCCCAACCAGTTCCTGATCGACATGGGAATCGACGACCCGTCGACGCTCGACCCGGCGGGGATATCGACGTCGATCGGCTCCGGAACGGTGGTCGTGACACCGGGTCCGGACTCGACGCAGGTCGATGCGACCGGGATCACGTTCTCGCCGCGGTCGCTCAAGCTCAAGCGCGGCATCGTCACGCCGACCCGGGTGACGCTCGTGCATGTGAGCCGGACGAAGTTCCGGGTGCACCTGGGCTTCCTGAAGGCCCGGCCACGGGGTTCGCGGATCAAGGGCTATGAGGCACGATGCCTGGCAACGCACCACCCGCGCCGGATCGCAACAGGCAAGCACTCGCCGCTGGTGGTGAAGCAGCTCGCCGCCGGCGTTCGCTACACCTGTGCGGTGAGGGCGCGGGCGAAGGCGGGTTACGGCCGCTGGTCCAAGCCACGTCACATCAAGGGATAACCCGCAGGCGCAGCGAAACTCGGAACGCTGCTGAAATCGGCCGGGGCTCGTGCAAAAATTCCTGACCGACGACCTGTTACGGGGGTTAGTGATGTCGTTCGCGGGTCCCTGCCTTCACCGCCGCCTGGCGGCATACGGCGCGTTCGTCGCCACCGTCGCGGCGGTCGGCGCAGTCGGGCTGTATGCGGCCCCGCTCGCGGTTGCGAGCAGCCCGACCACTCTCAAACAGTGCACCGCGAGCGCCCTGACCACGGCCGCGAAAAAGGGCGGTGAGATCGACTTCGGTTGCTCGGGCACCATCACGCTCACCGCGCCGATCACGCTGGCGAAGGGCGACAGCCTCACTCTCGACGCCAATAAGAACAAGGTGACGATCAGCGGCGGCGGCAAGGTCCGGATCTTCACGGTGACCGGCGGGTCCCTGACTGTCAACGGCCTGACGCTCACCAAGGGAGACCTCACCCCGGCCGCGGTGGCGAACGGCGGCAACGGCAAGCCGGGCACGGCCGGTGAGGCCGGCGAACCGGGCGCGCCGGGTACGGCGGGGAACCCGGGGACGGACGGCGACGTCGGCACCGACGGCAGCGCCGGCGACAACGGCGCGGGCGGCAACCCGGGCGCCCGCGCCGACACCGGCCCGGCGGACGAGGGCGGCGCGATCTACATCGCGACCGGGTCGACCGTGACCCTGTCCAGCGTCAAGGTCACCAGCTCCGGAGTGGTCGGGCAGGCCGGCGGCAAGGGTGGCTCGGGGGGCAAGGGCGGCCACGGTGGCGACGGCGGCAACGGCGGGATCGGCGGCCCGGGCGTCGGAAGCGGCGGTGCCGCGGGCAACGGCGGCCACGCTGGCGACGGCGGCAAGGGCGGCGACGGCGGAAACGGTGGCGACGGGGGTGACGGCGCCGACGCCCTCGGCGGCGCGATCTACAACGCGGGCACGCTGACGATCACCACGTGCACCTTCCAAGGCGACACGGTGGTCGGCGGCGCGGGTGGCTCGGGCGGGAAGGCCGGCGATGGTGGCGACGGCGGTGCGGGTGGCGGCGCCGGCTCCGGGAACTTCGGCGCCAACAGCGACCAGGGCACCCCGCAGGGCGGCTTGGCCGGCGGATCCGCGGGCGATGGCGCGGAGGCCGGGGTGTCCGCCGACGGTGGTGACGCGGGCGATCCCGGCGGCGGCGGTGACGGTGGCGCCGGATATGGAGGCGCGATTTACACGATCGGGAAGCTGACCGGGTCCGGCGACACGTTCACGGCGGATACCGCAACCGGAGGAGCGGCCGGTTCTGCCGGTGCCGCCGCCGCGGGCGGACCGGGCGGGACCGCCGGCACCAGCACCCGCACCAACCCGAACACGGGCAGCCCGCCTGACCCGATCGATCCGTTGCCCGCGGCATGGGGTGGCATGGGCGGCTGGGGTGGCGTGGGCCTGCCGGCGGTCGGGCAGCTGCCGCCGTACGACCTGCCCGGTGGTGCGGGCGGCAGCGGTGGGCCGGGTGGCGAGGGCGGCGCCGG
>CAYNDD010000293.1:0-4359 GCA_964395425.1 uncultured Frankiaceae bacterium | reverse complement strand
TCCGCCTACAAGGCGGAATGCCAGGCAGCAGGGATCAGCGGCTGAACATGACCGCAGACACCAACGCAGAGGCCCGGTCTCACGACCGGGCCTCTGCGTTGAAGCGGGTTCACCGCACACTCTCTGCGAACCGGCTTCCCGCGGGTGCTTAGAGTACCGAGCACACCACGGCATATCACCGTGCTGAACGAGGAGTAACCGTGGCCGACATCAGAACGATGACCGTGGCGATTCTTGGCGGGACGGGTGGCCAAGGTCAGGGTCTGGCGTTCCGTTTCGCGCAAGCGGGCCTCAGCGTCGTGATCGGCTCGCGCGACGCCGAACGCGCCGCCGCGTCGGCGAACGAGCTCGCCATGTCGATCACGGCCGGTTCAGTCGAAGGCTTGGCCAACGCCGACGCCGCTGCCCGCGCCGACATCGTGATTGTCGCCGTCCCCTGGGAAGCGCACGAGCAGACCCTGCGCTCCTTGACCGGCGCGCTCGCCGGCAAGATCGTCGTCGACTGCGTCAACCCGATCGCCTTCGACGAATTCGGACCGGCTGCCATCACGGTCGCAGAGGGAAGTGCGGCCGAGCAGGCCCGTAACCTGCTGCCGGAGTCACGGGTCGTCGCGGCATTCCAGAACGTCAGCGCCGTCGTCCTTTCGAATGCAGACGTCGACGACCTCGACCAAGACGTGCTCGTCCTCGGTGACGACCGCGAGGCGACCGACCTCGTCAGCGAACTCGCCGGACTGCTACCCGGCGTACGCGGCATCTACGGCGGCCGGCTGCGGCTGGCCGGTCCGATCGAGGCGCTCACCGCGAACCTCATCGCGATCAACCGCCGTTACAAGACCCACGCCGGCATCAAGGTCAGCGGCGTCACAAACGCGGGATAGCCGCCACCCCTCCGGATGCCGCCCTCGGGCTACGGCCAGATCAGCGTGCTTCCGTTGTAGAGCGACGCCACCATCGTCGTATCCGTCACCGCGGGCAGCGAAGGAACCGCCTTCACCAGCCCGAAGTGCACCAGCTCCCTGGCCTCCGGCTGGAACTCGGCCACCGACTCGACACCCACGCCCTTGCCGGGCAACGTATGGTCCTTCGCCAGCGCACTCTCGAGGGTCCAGACCTCGATCTCGTGACTGGTCACGAAATCGGCGCCGGCCGCCTTGGCGTCGCCACCTTCGATGTTCACGCAAGCAGCGATGTGCGCCGTGCAGTAGTCGAATGCGTGCAGGTCGGCCCGCATCCAGTCCTTCGCCGCGGCGTAGTGAGCCGCGAGGAAGTTCTTGTTGAAGAACTGGACGTTGAACGTACCCGCGACGCCGAACTGGGCCGGCGTGAACTCGTTGAACGTCGCACCCTCAGCCTTCAGCGTCAAAGGTTCGTTCGACTGGTAGCAGCTGACCGCGTCGATCTTGCCCTGCACTACCTGGTTCGGGTCGTAGTTCGACGTGTTGACGAACGTGACCTTGCTCAGGTCGACCCCCGCCGCCACCAGCATCTGCAGGACCGGCGCCGGCTTTACGAAGTGGTATCCCAGGGTCTTGCCCGCGAGCTGCTTGAGGGACGTGATGCCCTTCTGCGCGATGATGCAGTAGTCCGAGGTGTCGCCGTACGTGGCAACCGCCTTGATGTTGGCGCCGCTCCCGACCGCCGACAGGTAGTCGGCGGCCGACCCCGTGTTCGTGACCTGCGCCTTGCCCGCCGAGACCAGGGCCGCGGAGTCCTGGGAGTTCGTGACGAAGTTGACGCTCAGGCAGAGGTCCTTGAAGTAGCCGAGCTTCTGCGCGGCGAACACGTCGATGATGCCGGCCGACGCATCGAAGCCGAAGGGCGAGACGTAGGTGATCGGGCCGGCCGCCTTGTTGGCCGCGCACTCAGCCGCGCTGATCAGTGACGTCCTCGCCGACGACGACGCACCGCCCGGCGGGGTCGTTCCCCCTGAGGACGAACTGCTACACGCCGCTGCGGCAATCAGCACGCCCACGACCGACACGCAGCCCCTCGCTGCACGGCTCCGAGTCCACCACCTGCGCTTCACACGATTTCCATTCGTCTCACGATGTTTCGCCACGGCTGCATTCATCACTTGGTCGGTGTGGCCGAGCTGTGCCAGGCCAGCAGGCGCCTCTGCACGACAACGACGAGAACGAACAACGCAATTCCGATGAGTGCCAGCACCACCACTGACGCGTAGATCGTCTTCAGGTCGGACAGCGACGCGGCCGTGACGATCAGCGTGCCCAAGCCGTTCGCCTGGCCGGCCGCCACGAACTCCGCCACGACCGCGCCGATGACGCTGAGCGGAATGCAGATTCGCGCACCCGCGCACAGGAACGGAAGGCTGCTTGGCAACCGCAGCCGCCACAGAATCTCGGTCCGAGACGCGTGCAACGTCTTCATGACGTCGAGGGCGAGTGGATCCGTGGATCGCAGACCGATCAAGGAGTTGATCAGGAACGGGAAGAAGACCAGGACCGCGGTAATGATGTATTTCGGCGTCAGGCCGAACCCGAAGGCCACCACCAGGGCGGGGGCCACCGCAATGATCGGCGTGACGTTGAGGATGACCGCGAGCGGCAGGATGGCCCGTTCGATGATCCGCACGTACGACATGACCACGGCCAGGATGAACGCGATCCCCATCCCGAACGCCGCGCCGACCAGCGCTTCCTGCAACGTCGTCCTGGCGTTGCGCGCGTAGAAGCCCGGGCGGTCGGCGAGCTGACGGAAGATCGTGGGCACGGTCGGGATGACGAACGGGTGGTGCACCGCGTACAGCTGCCAGGCCACCCCGAGTACGACGAGCGCGACCAGCGGCGGGAGCCAGATCGACGGCCTGATCCAGGCCGGCGTACCACGGCTTTCGTCCGTCCCGGTCGGCTCGCTCATCGCGCACCCTGCCAGCCGTCGCGGAGCTCGAGGCGGATCTGACGCTCGAGGTCGTGGAACTCCTTGGTCAGCTCGAGCGAGTCGCCCCGCGGACGCGGCAGGTCGATCGGAATGACGCTCCGGACCCGCCCGGGATTGGCCGACATGACCACGACCACGTCGGAGAGCACGATCGCCTCGGGGATCGAGTGGGTGACGAACAGGACGGTCTTCTTGGTGGCCTGCCAGATCGACAGCAACTCGTGGCGGAGGACCTCGCGGGTCAGGTCATCGACCGCGGCAAACGGCTCGTCCATCAAGAGGATCGGCGGGTCGAACACGAACGCCCGGGCGATCGCCACTCGATGCTGCATCCCGCCGGAGAGCTGGGCCGGCCGCCGGTTGACCACGTGCCCGAGACCGAAGGACTCGAGGACCGCGACCGGGTCGGCATGCGAGCGGGATCCGTCCGAGTCGGGCTTCTTGTTCACCTGCAGCGGCAGCCGCACGTTGTCGAGCACCGTGCGCCACGGCAGGAGCGCCGGCGACTGCGGGACCAGGCCGATGTGCTTGGCCGCGGCCGCGTGATGAACGGACTCGCCGAAGATCGACACGGTGCCCCGGTCGACCTCGAGCAGGCCCGCGACGATCCGGAGCAGGGTCGTCTTGCCGCATCCGCTGGGGCCGATCACAGTGACGAACTGGCCGCGCCTGGCGACCAGGTTCACGTCCTCGATCGCCGAGGTCCGGGCCCGGCCCGAACCGTAGCCCTTGAAGACGCCCTCGATGACCAGGGCCGAACCGGCCTGCTGGTCTGGCTCGGTCGTCTTGGGCTCCATCCCACGCTCGGCGATTCCGGTCACCAGCTCGCCTCGCCCCGACATCTCGAGCCCCATCGTCCTACACGCAAACCTCAACGCCGCGGTCGGGGAGAACGCGGGGGCGCGCCCGGACGCGCGGGACCAGCGGGAAACAACCGCGCGATGACCGGGTCGAACAACGGGTGCGACCGTCGGGGATCGGCCGGGTCGAGCTGGTCGTCACCGGTGTACTCCCGTAGGTCGGCCTGTGAGGGCAGGACGACGTCCTCGGGCGTCAGCTCGTCGCGGGCCTGGTGCCAACCGCGCCGGAGCTCATCGGCGGCATAGCCGCGACCGATGTATTTCTCGATCGCGTGCTCGCGGCTCAAGAACAGGTAGTGCCGCATCGGAAACGACCAGGGCGCCATCGCCAGTCCCTCGAACGACACCGCATGCCCGCCGGACGTCACCAGGTCGACCGGGCCGGCTTGCCGCCGCCAGGCGTTGAGCCGGTGCGGCATGACCGGCAGATGCGGGTAATACCCGTGCATCGTCCGCTCGAAGTCCGGGTGGTCGTGGTCCGGCTCCTCCATGGTCGGCACGAAGGCGTATTCGAGGAAGTTGACCGCGTTGAAACCGGCATCGGCGCACTCCTCGAGCGCCTCGGCGAGGGTCAGCTCCGACTGCGGCGGCAGCCGGC
>CAYNDD010000292.1:0-4370 GCA_964395425.1 uncultured Frankiaceae bacterium | reverse complement strand
AGCGGGTGGTTCGAGAAGTTGTTGATCCGGCCGGCGGTGATGTGCCGGCAGGAGTGGCAGCCGAACGTGTAACCGAGGATCAGCAGCGCGTTGACGACCAGGATGGCCGACCCGACCCCGATGAAGAAGTGCGTTCCCGAGCTGTCGGTGTAGATGAACGACCGCACCGCGTCGTAGCTGAGGATCACGGCGAAGATCGCCGCGAAGTACCAGGTGTAGCGGTGGATGTTCTGGATCAGCAGCGGGAAGCGGGTCTCGCCGGTGTACTTCTTGTGCGGCTCGGCGACCGCACAGGCGGGCGGCGAGAACCAGAACGACCGGTAGTAGGCCTTGCGGTAGTAGTAGCAGGTCGCCCGGAAGCTCAACGGGAAGATCAGGACGTACAGCGCGGGTGAGAGCCAGCTCCACGCGTTCCAGTGCACCCAGGCCACATCCGACGGGCAGCCGTGGGCGAGGCACGGCGAGAAGAACGGCGAGATGTAGGGCTTGGCGTAGAAGATCCGGTGCGGCAAGCCGTTGCCGAACACCAACGGATGGTCGAAGGCGGCCCATGTGGCGTAGATCACAAACGCGCTGAACCCGATCGCCGTGATCAGCGGTTGGATCCACCACCGGTCGGTCCGAAGGGTTTTGGCCTCGATCGCTGCCCGTTCGGTTGAACGTGTGCCCTGCGTCGCCACCGACTGCGTCGCCATCGCGGGCGGCCGTCCCTTCTCTTTTCTGAGGAAATGCTACGCGGCGCCGTGCGATGCACCGAGCCGCCGATCGACCCTATCTTCGCGAAACGCCGGATCGCGCGAGTGGTCGGGTGGCCGATTTCGCGGGTGTCGCGGAATGACTGTCGGTCAGAGGGTGTTTGATGGAGACGATGAGCACCACGACTGCAGCGCCACCACTCTCACCGGCGGACCGGTGCGACCGGTGTGGCGCGCGCGCTTCGATCCGGGCGATCATGCCCGGCGGCGCGGACCTGTACTTCTGCGCCCACCACGGCCGCGAGCACGGCGAGCGCCTCCGCGAGGTTGCCGTCGAGATCCACGACGAGACCTCGGTGTTGACCGACGAGGCCGAGCTGCCCTCCGAGGCCTCGAGCTCCTAAGTCGTCAGTCGGCCCATCGCCGCCCGTGCGGTCCAGCGGCCACGATGAGCCAAAACCCGAAGCGGCAGGCCGAAAGCCTGTGACAGCGAGGCGGACGTGAGCGCCGCCTCGATCGGACCGGCCGCGACCACCGATCCTTCCCGCAACAGCAGCGCATGGGTGAAGCCCTCGGGGATCTCCTCGACGTGATGGGAAACCAGCACCTGCACGGGGGCATCGGGGTCCAGGGCCAGCCGGCCGAGCAGGCGAAGCAGGGCCTCACGACCACCGAGGTCGAGCCCGGCCGCCGGCTCGTCGAGCAGCAGGAGTTCGGGATCCGTCATCACCGCGCGCGCCAGCTGCACCCGCTTGCGCTCCCCCTCGCTGAGCGTGACGTAGCGGCGCTCGACCAACAGCCGGCAGCCCACCTGCCCGAGCAGGTCGTGAGCCCGGCGTACGTCGTCGTCGTCGTAGCGCTCGTGCCCCCGCTGCACGGTCGCGTGCGAGGCGGTCAGTACGACGTCGCGCACGACCTCGGCACCCGGGATGAGATCGGCCAGGGCCGCGCTCGCCCAGCCGATCCGGGGCAGCAGCTCGTCGAGGTCGGCCTCGGCCAGCGGCTCGCCGAGCAGGCTGACCGCACCGGTCGTGGGTGGCAACGCGCCGGCCAGGAGAGCCAGCAGGGTCGACTTGCCGGCACCGTTTGCGCCGATGACGACCCAGCGCTCACCGGAGCGGATGGTCCAGTCGACCGGGTGCAGGACCGTCGCCGAACCGCGTCGCACGCTGACGCCGTCAAGCGCCGCAACGATCTGGTCCATTGCCGGCTCCGACCCGGGAAGCCCCGCCACCCGATTCATAGCGCGACGCTAGGTGCTGGCGGGATCGGGATCACGGTCCCACGCCGGGCCTGACACTAGGACGCCTTGCGATAGGCGCGGACGGCGAGCGGGATGAACAGCGCCATGACGCCGATCATCCACAGCACCCCGGCCCACACGTGGTTGTCGACCGGCCCACCCAGGGCGAGCGCACGCATTGCATCGACCATCTGGCTGATCGGCTGGTTGTTGGCGAAGGCTTGCAACCAGCCCGGCATCGACTGCACCGGGACGAACGCCGAGCTGACGAAGGTGAGCGGGAACACCCAGATCAGGCCGAAGGCCTGCACCGACTCCTCGTCCTGGATCTTCAGCCCGATGTACGCCGAGACACAACAGGTCGCCAGCCCGAGCAGGATCGAGAGTGCAATCATGCCGATCGCGCCGCCGACGCCGCCGTGGAAGCGGAATCCGACCGCGTAGCCGACCCCGACGATGATCACCACGGTGATCAACAGCCGCACCAGGTCGGCCCCGAGCCGGCCGAGCAGCACCGCGCTGCGCGCGATCGGCATCGAGCGAAGTCGGTCGATGACGCCCTTCTTGGCCTCCTGGGCGAGTGAGATCGCGGTGCCGAACGAGGTGAACGCGGCGGTCTGGCCGATGATGCCGGGCAGCAGGTAGTCGACGTACGAATATGACCCGGTGTGGATGGCGCCGCCGAAGACGTACCGGAACAGCAGCGTGAACATCACCGGCTGGATGACGGTGAACATGATGAACGCCGGCACCTTCAGCCACACCAGCAGGTTGCGGCCCATCAGGGTCAGCGCGTCGGTCGCCCCCCACCGGATCCGGCCGCCGAACGTCGTATCGCTCATCAGCTCGCCTCCGCCACGGTCGCCTCGCCGTCGGCTTCGGCTTTGTGGCCGGTCAGCGCGAGGAACACGTCGTCGAGGGAGGGCCGCCGAACCCCGAGCCCGTTGGCGGTGACGCCGCTCGAGTCGAGCTGCCGCACCACCTCCAGGAGCACGGCCGACCCGCGACGGCCGGCCCGCACGCCGACGTACCCGTCGCTGTCGGTGGTCAGCTCGCCGTCACCGAGACCGCGGACCGCCGCCATCGCGACGTCATGCTGGGACCGGTCGGCGACCGTGAACTCCACGACGTCACCGCCGATCGTGTCCTTCAGGTCGTCGGCGGTGCCTTGCGCGATCACCTTGCCGTGGTCGAAGACGACGATCTTGTCGGCCAGCTCGTCCGCCTCATCGAGGTACTGCGTCGTCAGCAGCAGCGTGGTCCCACCGGCCACCAGGTCGCGGATGACTTCCCACATGTCGTTGCGGGCACGGGGGTCGAGCCCGGTCGTCGGCTCATCGAGGAAGAGCACCCGCGGCCTGGCCACCAGCGACGCGGCCAGGTCGAGCCGGCGCATCATGCCGCCCGAGTAGGTCTTCGCGCGCCGCTCGGCAGCGTCGGTGAGCCCGAAGCGCTCCAGCAGCTCGGCGGCGCGGGCCTTCGACGCGGTGCGGCCGAGGTGGTAGAGCCGGCCCACGAACTCGAGGTTCTCCCGGCCGCTGAGCTCCTCGACGATCGCTGCGGACTGCCCGGCCAGGCCGATCGAGTGCCGCACCGCGGCGGCGTCGGCCACCACGTCACGGCCGTCGACGATCACCCGCCCCGCGTCCGGCAGGGTCAGGGTGGTGAGGATCTTGACCGCGGTGGTCTTGCCCGCGCCGTTCGGGCCGAGCACCCCGAGCACGGTGCCGCGCGGCACCGCGAGGTCGACGCCAGCCAGGGCGTGGACGGATCCGAAGGACTTGTAGAGGCCTTCGACCAGGATCGCGTCGTCGGCGTCGCTAGCGATGCTCACGACGCCCGACACTAGTGCGACCCGCCGACCGTGAGCCACGGGGTTTCGCGTCCCCTGTGCCACCGTGGGGCCGACGAGCGAGGAGCACAGATGGCCGACCGGGCGAGCCCACGGACCCCGCCGACCCGATCGGAGCTCAGGACGGGACCTGGCGTGGCTGGCCCTGACGATCCGGCCGGCAGGCCGCAAGCCCGCCCCGCGACCTGCCGATAGACGAGCGTGTCCCACCGAAGTCCGCTCCAGGTGGACCCCGCCAGCCGTGGAATCGAGCGATCGGCGATCGCGCTGATCGCAGCGGGCAGCCTTGCCGTGGTCGGCTCCTGCCTGACCTGGCGAACCGTCACGACCGCGCCGTCCGGCGGCGCTGCGGTGGTTCTGCAGCGGGTCCGCGGACTGCACTTCTCGCGCCTCGGCAGCGCGAATATCGGGGTCGGCGACCTCTCCCTGATCCTCGGCGTCGTGGCGATCCTGGTCGGCGGGCTGGTCCTGTTCCGGGGCGCTCTGCGACTGCTGGTGGCCGCGGTGACGGTCTGCGCCGTAGTCGTGGTCTCAGTGACGGGCTATGAGTCGACGACGATCATCCGAGGCAGCGACGTCG
>CAYNDD010000291.1:0-4380 GCA_964395425.1 uncultured Frankiaceae bacterium | reverse complement strand
GCGTCGAGGTGGTTCGCGGGCTGCGCGGATGGAGCACCGTACCGATCATCATCCTGTCCGGCCGCAGCCAGAGCGTGGCGAAGGTGCAGGCACTGGACGCCGGCGCCGACGACTTCGTGACGAAGCCGTTCAACGTCGACGAGCTGCTGGCGAGGGTGCGGGCGGTGTCGCGCCGCTCAGCAGTCGGCGACGAGGCGCCATCCGCAACGATCGGCACCCGCTTGATCGACCTCGAAGCGCATCGGGTGACGAACACCGACGGCAGCGACAAGTCCGACGTGCGACTGACGCCGACTGAATGGCAGCTGCTCGAGATCCTGGTCCGCAACCCCGGCCGGCTGGTGTCGCAACGCGAGTTGATCCGCGCGATCCGCGGGCCGAAGTACGAGGACGCGGCGCACTACCTGCGGCAGTTCATGGCCCAGCTGCGCCGAAAGCTGGAAACCGATCCGGCCCGGCCACGGCATCTGCTGACCGAGCCCGGGATGGGTTACCGCTTCCAACCCTGAGCCAACGGTCGGTGGATACTGGCCGGGTGCCGGGTGCATCGCTGAAGTCGGTCCGGCTCGGCTGGGCCCGGTTCCCGCGCTGCCCGGTCGGCCACCACTGGTCGCCTGTCACCCCGGTGCGCGCGGACGACCTGACCGCGGCCGAGCGCGAACAGGCCGCGCAGAACCGCGACTTGAGGGTCCCCTGAGCCGACGATGCTCTCCGACGACGAGGCCCGCGACCTCCAGCAGCGCTGCACCCGCTTCCTCGGTGGCCACGGCCCGGTCGACGTCGCAGCGACTCTGGCGACGATCCCGCCCGACACGGTCACGGACCGCTACGGCGAGGGCGGAGTGGTTGCCGAGCTCGAAGCCGAGGTTGCCGCCCTGCTCGGCAAACCGGCCGCGGTCTTCCTGCCGACGGGCACGATGGCGCAGCAACTGGCGCTGCGCCTGCACGCCGAACACCGCGGGCGTCGGACCGTCGCCTATCACCCGATGTGCCACCTGGAGCAGCACGAAGGCCGGGCGTTGGAGCGGTTGCAGGGCCTGGTCGGTCGCCCGGTCGGGGATGCCAACCGGTTGCTGGACCTCGACGCGCTGGGCGAGGTCGGCGAGTCGCCCGCCGTCCTGCTGATCGAGCTTCCACAACGCGACCTCGGCGGAGTCCAACCGGGCTGGGACGACCTGCAGGCCCAGATCGGCTGGGCCCGCGAGCGCGGCGCAGCCGTGCATCTCGATGGCGCGCGGCTCTGGGAGTCGGCGGCCGGATACGGCCGGCCACTCGCGGAGGTGGCGGCCGGCTTCGACACCGCGTACGTGTCGTTCTACAAGGCGATCGGCGCGCTGCCCGGTTGTTGTGTGGTCGGTGAGACATCGTTCACCGCGGAATTTCGGGAGTGGCGCCAGCGGATGGGTGGCACCCAGTTCGGGCTGTGGCCGAACGCCGCATCAGCGCTCACGCTGTTGCACGCGCGACTTCCGAAGATGCCTGACTACCTCGCGCACGCCCGGGCGATCGCGGCTGCAGTCCGTGAGATCGACGGGGTCGTCGTGATCCCGGATCCACCGCAGACCTCGATGCTGCATCTGCTGCTCACTGCGACCTCGGAAGGTCTCGACGCCGGGATCCGGTCACTCGCGGCGGACGAGTCGCTGTGGGCCTTTCACCGGACCATGACGACTCCGGATCCCGCCGTACAACGGGTCGAGCTCTCGGTCGGCGACGCGACCCTTCAGCTCGAGCCGGCCGAGGTCGCCACAGCAATCGGCGTGCTGGTCTCGGCGGATCGCTAGCCGGACTCGAGGTCGTACGCGGTGGCGTGCCGTGGCTGGTAGATGCCCATCTCGCCCGCTCCCGGCACCCGGAACCTGGTCAGCCGGCCGAACCCGGCCGACTCGACCGGCCCGGTGAACTCGACGCCTTTCGCGGTCAGCTCGGCAACCGTCGACTCGATGTCGTCGCACATGAAGTAGAGCTCGTGGTGACCACTCGCCGTACTGTTGCGCGGGTCACCTGGAGTGCCCGACGGATGGATGCCGAGCTCGGCCGGCGGGAGCTGGAAGATCAGCCAGCCGTCGTGCGCATCGACGTTCGGCAAGCCCAGTACGTCGCGGAAGAACGCCCGCGTGGCGTCGGCATCCTCGGCGTAGATGATGGCGTGGGTCGCGGTGATCATGGCTCAATGATTGCCCACGCGCCTCACTCGTTGCGGGCGGTCTCCGGCCCGGTCATCCGGGCCAGCAACGGGAACGTGGTGCCGATGATGCCGAGCGACACCGCCAGGCCGGCGGCGACGGTCACGTAGTAGCCGGTTCCCGGCGCCCGCAGGCTTTCGCTCAGCTGCGAGTTGAGGAACAGACCCGCAGCCAGGAAGCCGGTCGCGATGGCGATGATCGCGGTCGCGAGCAGCGGCAACGCGCTCTCGATCGCGATCACTCGCCGCAACAACGACAACGGGGCACCGGTCAGCCGCAGCAGGCTGAACGGCCGCTTGCGGTCACCGATCCCGGCGATGACCGACACCGCGAGGCTGCAACCGGCGATCGGCAGGCTCGCGAGGATCACAACGTCGGCAAGCTGACGGAACTCCGCGGCGCGCTGGGCGGTGAAGCTGAGCGAGGCGTTCTCGGCAATCGTTTCGGGCGAGTACAGGACCGGGTAGGCACGCTCGAGCGTGGTCCTCGCTTGCTCGATCGCCTGGGTCGAACCATTGGTGGCGACGACGACGTACTGCACCGGCAACGCGGCCAGTCGAGCCGGTGAGATGGTGCTGGCCGGCCATGCTCGCGATGTCGCGCCGAGGGTGTCACTGCCCTGCGCTCGGGCTTGCACGACGACCGCCGTCGCGCCGGCTGGACACCGGCCGATCGAGGGCGTTCGAGCGAGTTGAGCGCACGCAATGACGCCACGCGGCGCGTACGGGACGAGACCTTGGCGGCCGGTCGGCGGCTTGGACAGCGCGTGCACGACCGACACCCCGGTCACGCCGCGCTGCGACTGCAACTGTGTCAGCAGTGCGGCCGGCAGCGACGGAACCGAGGTCGCCAGGTGGTCCGGGGGGACGAAGCTGGTGAACTGGTCGACCACGGTGGCCCGGGCGTCTGTAGGCAGCGCCGGACCGGCGTTGTAGGCGTTGATCGAGGTGATGATCGCGATCGCCACCGTGGTGACGAACAGCGCCAGCATCAGCCCACTGATCGCCCGGAACGACGCCTGCGGTTGATCGGAGAGTCGTCGGCCGGCGATCAGCGCGGCCGGGTGTCGCGCCCGACGGGTCAACAACCGCGATCCGGTCATCGTCAACCAAGGGCCGGCGATCACCAGCCCGGCCATCGTCACGAGCAGCCCAGGCAGGTACGCCGCGACCTGACCCGGAGTCGAACCGGGCCGGCCGGCGTGCACGAAGTAAGCAAGCTCGGCCAACCCGACGAAGACCGGGATCAGCCGCCAGGCCCGCGGGCTCGGCGGGGTCACGTGCCGATTGACGCCGAGCGGTGAGGTCTGCACGCGCCGAATCGCGATCCGGGCCGCGACGGTCGCGGCGAGCGGCACCCCGATCGCGACCAGAAGGATGTCGAGGATGCTCAGCGACAGGTCGCCGGCGAAGAACCGGGTGCCGGTGAACGGGACAGTCGCAACGGCGGGCCGGGCGGCGAAGAACAAGCCGAAGCCGAGGATCACCCCGGCGGCGGCGGCCAACGTCGACTCGACCGCACAGATCACCGAGATCTGGGCGGGCGTCGCACCGACGAGGCGCATCGCCGCGAACCGTCGATCGCGTTGCGCGCTCGACAGCCGCGACGCCGTACCAATGAAGATCAGGATCGGGAACAGCAGCGCGGCCGCCGCGATCGCGAACACCAGGTCGAGGCCGCTGTTGTCGATCCCCAGGCTTATGCACGGCCCGCTGCAGTCGCTGGGCGGCGTCGTCGCGATCGTTGCCACCTCCTGCGCGCCGGGCAGGTGCTTCATCTGGGCGGCGCTGTGTGCGACCACAACAAGCAGCGTGTCCGGCGAGGGCAACCCGGCCGACCCGATGACACCGGCCAGGTGACCCGGGTAGCGGGCGGCCAACTGCGCCGCAGGCGTCCTCTTGAGCAACGCGGCGAGCGCCGGCGAGGCGTAGTACTGACCGGCCGCAGGGATCCGCGACATCCCCGGTGGCACCGTCGAGGTGGGGCCGGTGGCCGCGACGTCCACCCGGCCGATCTGACGACCGTCGAACACGTCAGCGGTCAGCAGCCACCACAACGGATCGGGGCCGTTGGTCTGCTGCGCCGCCGGGAGCTGCGGCAGGGCGCCGGTCTCGAGCCAGCCGTATCGCGCGTTCTGCGCGTTGACCGCGTTGAGCCCGGCGACCGTGATGAGCAGCATGCCGACACCGAGTGC
>CAYNDD010000290.1:772-4381 GCA_964395425.1 uncultured Frankiaceae bacterium | reverse complement strand
GAGAAGCCCTCTTCGCCCATCAGCTCCTCGGCATACAACCCGCCGTCGGGCCGGCGGTGCTGCGTGTGCCGCTTCGGTGGAACGTCACCAACGCACCGGTAGAACGCCATCGTCGGCCTCCTCGCAGCCACGTTAACCCCTACCATCGCCGGGTTGACTCCGGAAGGGACCAGCCGTGCCACCCAATCGCAGAGCCGTCGCGACCCCACCCGCGCTGACCGACGACGACGTCGCAGTGCTGCGGGCCAAGGTTGCGGCCGGTGAACGTCCCCGCGTCGTGGTTCGGGCGGCGTCCGCGGCGGTTGCCGCGGGCACCCGCGGCAACGTCGTACGGCTGGGAGACCCCAAGGACAGCGAGTACGTCGTCGTACGCCTCGGCAAGGACGAGGTGCCGTTCGCGCCGTCCGAGCTCGGGCTCACGACCCGGCCCAAGACCGCACCACCCGCAAAGCCGGCCACGAAGCCGGCCACCGCCACCACCGCGCGCCCCGCACCGGCGCGCCCGACCTCGACGGCGTCCAGGTCGGCGCGACCGTCGCGGGCGGGCAAGGGCAAGCGGGTGCCGCCGCTCGTCGTCACGCTGCGTTTCCGGGACGGCGGCTGGACGGTCGAGGCGATGCGCGGTGCCCGCCGGCTGGCCAAGCCGGCCGCACTTCGGCCCGGGGCGGTCAGCGCGTTCGCGGAACACGTCGACGACGACAGCGTCCGCGGCGCGCTGATCGAGACGGTCGAGTCGTGCCGGAGCGTGGTCGAGCAGCGCGCGGCCGGCCTGCGGGCCGAACTCGAGGCGGCCGAGGCCGCGCTTCGCGCCTACGACAGCCGGCCTTCGAGGGGCTCGCGGTGAGGGTCGCCCGGTGGCGCAGCCCGACCTGACGATCCCAGCCGGGGCCCGCCTGGTCCACATCGGCTTCCCGAAGACCGGGACCACCTTCCTGCAGGGCGCGCTATCGCGCGCCCGACCGGAGCTCGCCGCGCACGGCGTGGTCTATCCGGGCAAGGATCGCTACCACAAGGCCGCCGGGGTCTACATCTCCCGAGCCGTCCCGCGCCGGGGCGACCCGCCGGTCAGCGAGGCCGACTGGCTGACGCTGGTCAAACAGGTGAGCGCGGCCGGGAACGACCGGGTGATCGTCAGCAGCGAGTGGCTCTCGGAGACCCCGACCGCCGATGTCCGCCGAGTGGTCGAGGAGCTCGGCGGCGAGCAGGTACACGTGGTCGCGACGCTGCGGCCGCTGGTGAAGATCATGCCCTCGGCCTGGCAGCAGTATCTGCAGAACGGCGCCCGGTTGCAGTACCAGCGCTGGCTCCGCGGAATGTTGCTCAGGCCGCCGTACGACCGCCCCACGCCGTCCTTCTGGAAGCGGCATCGGCACGACGAGATCCTCGCCCGTTGGGCGGAGGTTGCCGGCGCGGATCACGTCACCGCGATCGTGGTCGACTCGACCGACCACGCAAAGCTGCTGCGCCAGTTCGAGGCGTTGCTCGGCCTGCCCGACGGCCTGCTCGTGCCGGAGCCACCGGAGCGCGACAACCGCTCGCTGACCTGGCCCGAGGCCGAGATGCTCAGGCTGGTCAATGTCCGCTACCGGGAGCTCGAGTGGCCGGACTCGATGTATCGGACCACCGTTCGCCAGGGCGTCCTGCGGCGGCTCGCCGAACTGCGCCCCGACCTCGACAGCATGCCGAAGCTGGAGTTGCCGAAGTGGGCGGCCGAACGGGCGAGTGAGATCGGGGCGGAGTTCGCGAAGAACATCGCCGATCTCGGAATCCGGGTGATCGGCGATCTCGAGTCGCTCGGCGCACCGCCATCGTCAGCCGCACCGACTGCGATGCCGCCCGCGACACTGCCCGCGTCGATCGCGGCCGAGGCAGTGGTGGCGGCGTTGACCAGCGGGGTCGAGGCCGGGCATCGAGAAGGCCGGGACACCGCGTTCGCGGCGGGCGGCAGGAGGTCGGCCGCCGCATCAAGGTCCGGCAGCTGGCTCCCGCGGCCGCTGCGCCGGGTGCTGGTCCGGATCCACCACGCGATCGTCCGCTGACCGTCAGGTCGACGTACCGGTGGTCGGCAGCCGGCTCGGCGGGCGGAGCGGCGGCATCGGTTCGTGCGGCCACCGGCGCGGTCCGGCCCACAAAGCCGGCACCGCATCCGTCGCGTAGGCGAGGCGGTAGGCGATCGCCTCGTAGTTGACCCGCCACCCCCGAAAATGCGGCCAGGCCTCGGCGGCGGTGCGTTCGACCTCGAACCCGACGTCGATCAGCCGCTGTACGCCGACCTCGAACTCCTCGAAGGTCAGCTGGATCTCGGCATCGGGGTCCGGATCCTCGGTGGACGGGATCCCGACCGCGCGACCCAGGTGTCTCAATGCGGTGAACCCCATCCGCAGACACAGCCGCGGCTCGAGCCGGTCGCGACTCGGCGCGATCGCCAGCAACAGGGCAGCGGAGTCCATGACTGCCAGCAGGCCGACCAGCCATGACGACAGCGGCTGCGGCGAGCGGAACCGCATCAGCACCGGGTAGTTCGCGTGGCTCTCGGCGACGTCGGCCGACCACCGCTCCCAGGTCGTGTAGAAGCCGGGCAGGTCGTCCCGGTCGCCGTAGATGCCCCACTTGGTGCGGGCCAACAGCTCGGGTCCCCAGGGCGGCGAACCGGCCCGCGCACCGAGCAGCGTGACCTCTGTCTCGCGCCGGTTGAACGCGGCGTACAGCGTCGGGAGATAGCCGATCTGCGCGGCGATGACGAACAGCCCGAGGCCGGCCTCGATCACGTCGAGAGCGGTCGAACCGCCGCCGCTCGGGGCCAGGAACCCGAGGGTGAACATCGACGAGCCCGACTCCCTGAACGCGCGGCCGATGTCATGCGTGCCCGGCCACAACAGGAACGCGAAGCCGACCAGGTAGCCGCCGAGCCACACGACCAACAGGCTCAGCAGGTAGACCGCGGCCTGGCCGGCCAGGGCGGTGTCGCGGTCCTTGTAGTCGGTCATCCGATGGGTCGCCAGCACGAACACCTTGTCCACGACGGTGTTGACGCCCTTGCCGATGAAACCGAGGCTGGCGCGCGGGATGATCAGCGACCGCATCACGCTGACCGTCGTCGAGCCGATCAGCAGGACGGCCAGTACGACGCCGATCACGCGCACGACCGTCATGCCGAACATCCTGCCCTGTGGACAACGCGAGCGCACGGCGGCGCCGCGCAGCCACACTTCCTGACCATGGAACTCGCGATCCAACCAGCCGAGCTGCGGGCTGCCGCGGAGGCGCTCACGCGGTGCAGCGCGACCCTCGCCGACGCCGGCTCGATGTTCGCCGCGCACGCCCGTGGGTGCCTGCCCGACCTCGGCGACCGGTCGGCGGAGTCGACCGGTCGAGGCATTCATCGCGCCGAGCACGCGGTCACCACCGTGACCAGCGACATCGCCCAGATCGCCGGGGCGCTCACCGCGCTTGCCGCGCACTACCCGCGGGTCGATTCCACCGCGGTTCCCCGGCCGTGAGGTCGCTGCCGGCCGCACCGGCCGCCCCGACCACGTACGTCGTACCGAAGGTGACCGGCGACCCGGCGGCAGCGCGGCAGCTGGCCGAGGCCTGTCGTGGGCTGGCCGA
>CAYNDD010000290.1:0-762 GCA_964395425.1 uncultured Frankiaceae bacterium | reverse complement strand
GAGGCGATCCAGAGCGCGCAACGATCCGCCGCCCACATCGTCGCGGACCTCTCGGCCACGTGGCGCGGGATCGGTCAGCGCGCGATTCACGCTCCGCTCGAGTCGCTCCAGCACAGCGCCGGCACCGCGGCCCGGCAGCTGCACGAGATCGCCGACGAGCTGGACACCTACGCCGCCCGGCTCGAGAAAGCGCACCACCACCACGGGTTCTCACTGCACAAGTTGCTCGTGATCGGTTCGGTTGTCACCGTCTCGCTGGTCGCGATCACGGTGACCATCGGCGCGGCCGGCGTGGTCGAGGCCGCGGCGGCGTCAGCGGCCGTGAGCGGCGCGATCGACGCCGCGGGAGCCGCCTCGGCGGCCGACCTCGCGGCCGCGGACGGAATCGAGTCGGCCTTCGACGCGATGGCCTGGCTGCGGCCGCTGGCCTCGTTCGTCGTACCGAACCTGCTGCAGTTCGAGTGGGCGGCGGGTGGCACCGCGGTCTGGCAGGAGGTCACGATCGGCCGGCTCAAGTGGGGGCGGATCGCCGAAACGGGTGGTATCGCGTTCGTCGCGGGCGCGGCCGCCGGCAAGGCGACATCCGCGATCGAGGACTCGGAGTGGCTGTCCGGCGCCCCGGCCCGGTTGCGAAGCGCCGCGCCACATCTGGTTGAGGGCACCGCGTGGTCCGGCGCGGAGGCAGCCGACGAGGCGATGGACCACCGCTTCAGCCCGCTGGACATCTCGGAGACCTTCGTCCTGGCCGGCGGGAGCACGCTG
>CAYNDD010000289.1:0-4416 GCA_964395425.1 uncultured Frankiaceae bacterium | reverse complement strand
TCGCGCAGTACGTCGCGATCCAGAACAACAGCAAGCCCAATCCGCAGCGGCTGATCGTGCTGGCCGGACTGTGGGAGATCGAGTCCGCCCTCGACGCCGGGCTCGAGCTGGTTGCCGCGATCGTGTCGCCCGAGCTGTTCCGGGGCAACCGGGCTTCCGACCTGCTGAGCCGGGCCCAACAGGCCGGTACGCCGGTCTACGCGGTCAGTGCGCGGCTGGCGGCCCGGCTGTCGGACCGCGACGCCTCCGACGGTCTGCCGCGACATCGCGATCGCGGCAGTGGAGCCTGCCCGACCTCATCTCGGTGATCGCCCGGCCGCCCGCGCCCGCGCTGGTGCTCGTCCTCGACGGGCTCGAGGTCATGGGCAACGTCGGCACCGCGGTGCGCTCCGCGCAGGCCAGCGGTGCGGCCGCGGTCCTGCTGACCAACCGCCGGGTCCGCTTGACCCACCCGCGGCTGATCCACGCCAGCATGGCCGCGTCGCTGACCATGCCGATGGTCGACTGCGAGGTCGGGTCGGCGGCCGCCTGGCTGCATGCGGAGGGCTTCCAGGTGGTGCTGACCAACTCGCGGGCCGAGTCGACGTACAAGTCGCTGCGCTATGCGGATCGGGTCGCGCTGGTGCTGGGTGCCGAGCGTTACGGGATCAACCCGGAGTGGGAGCCGTACGCCGATGCGTCGGTGTCGATCCCGATGTCCGGGGGAGTCGACTCACTCAACGTGGCGAACGCGGCCACGATCGTGCTGTTCGAGATCGCCAGCCGGCAGCGCCCGGCGGAGTTCGGCATCGCCGGTTCGTGAGCCGGTTTCGTCGGAAGAGAATTCGCCCGGTCTTCAGAGTGTCGTTGCCCGCCGGGCCGGAAAAATGTGGGCAGAATGGCGTAAGGCCCCTCCAAGTATGAGTTGGAGGGGCCTTACTCGGCTCCGCTGCACCGGTGGCTCCGATTGCTCGGATCACCGTGCGTTGCCTTGCCGGTACCGGTTCCTTGAGACCCGCCCGATGAGCCGGTTGCCCGACTTACCTTGCGTGTCGGAGTTTCCCCCGACTCGATCTCCGGCCTCCCAGTGACAAAGCAATGTCTAGTGGGTGTCGAGGCCGGGCACAAGAGGTTTCTCGAACTTTTTTCAAGATCTTTTTGCGTCCACATGATGTCCACAACGAACCGGCCGTTATCCCCCGGAAAGCTCACCTCATCCACCGCTTCATCCACCGAGTCGTCCACAGAAACGGGTTTTGGGGCCGAAATTCGTTGGCCACTGGTTGCGACATTGTCGCAGTTAGGGCAGGATGAAAACATGTCGCCGCGGGCCAAACTGGCACAGCTTCGCGCCGGATTGACGCCGGCCGAGTGGACCCGGCTCGGCGCGATGATCGCGGTGATCATCGCGCTGCACGTGATCGGCTGGTTCACCCTGATCGCGGTCGTCTCGCCCCATCACTACAGCCTCGGCACCAAGACCTTCGGGATCGGGATAGGGGTGACGGCCTACACCCTCGGGATGCGGCACGCGTTCGACGCCGACCACATCGCGGCGATCGACAACACCACCCGGAAGCTGATGGCTGACGGCAAGCGGCCGCTGTCGGTGGGCTTCTGGTTCTCCCTGGGGCACTCGACGATCGTGTTCGGGCTGGCCGGCCTGCTCTCCCTCGGGGTGAAGGCGCTGGTCGGGCCGGTGCGCAACGACCAGTCCTCGCTACACCACTACACCGGGGTCATCGGCACCAGCGTGTCCGGCACCTTCCTCTACGCGATCGCCGCGATCAACCTGGTGATCCTGGTCGGGATCGTGAAGGTCTTCCGGGACATCCGCCGCGGGGTGTACGACGAGGAAGCGCTCGAGGAGCAGCTCAACAACCGCGGCCTGATGAACCGGATCCTCCGGCCGGTGATGCAGACGATCCGCCGGCCGGCCCAGATGTACCCGGTCGGGGTGCTCTTCGGGCTCGGGTTCGACACCGCGAGCGAGGTGGCGCTGCTCGTTCTGGCGTCCGCCGGCGCGGCCAGCGGCCTGCCCTGGTACGCCATCCTTTGCCTGCCGGTGCTGTTCGCCGCGGGCATGTGCCTGTTCGACACGATCGACGGCACGTTCATGAACTTCGCCTACGGCTGGGCGTTCTCCAAGCCGATCCGCAAGGTCTACTACAACCTGACCATCACGTCGTTGTCGGTGATGGTCGCGCTGGTGATCGGCACGGTCGAGCTGCTCGGCCTGCTTTCCCAGCAGCTCGGGATCACCGGCCGGTTCTGGACCGACATGCAGAACGCCGACATCAACACCCTGGGCTTCATCATCGTCGGAATGTTTGCGGCGACCTGGATGATCGCGCTCCTGATCTGGCGGTTCGGCCGGATCGAGGAGAAGTGGAGCAGCGGCATGCGGCGGGCCGAGCTCGCGAACAGCTCCGACTGATTCTCGTCGTTGCCGGCTAGTACGGTCGGCCGGTGCGGACCTGGTTGACCCAGCGCTTCGGGCTGGCCACCCCCGTCGTGTGCGCGCCGATGTTCGGCGCCGGGGGCGCGCGCCTCGCTGAAGCGGTCTCTGCGGCCGGCGGTCTCGGCATGATTGGTGCCGGCCGCGCGACCACGGCCGAGTCGCTCGCCGTTGACTGCGACCGGCTCGCGGCAGCGCGCCGCCCGTACGGCGTGGGGCTGATGGCGTGGGCGCTGGACCACGATCCTGCCCCGTTCGAGGCGACCCTGGCCGCCGCACCGCCGTTGGTGTCGGTCAGCTTCGGTGCGTATCAGCGGTACGTCGCCCCACTGCAGGCCGCGGGTGTGACGGTTGCGGTGCAGGCCGGCACGCTCGACGAGGCCAAGGCGGCCGAGCAGGCCGGGGTCGACCTGATCGTGGCCCGCGGCGGCGAAGCCGGCGGGCACGGCCGCAACGAGGTCGCGACCTTGCCGCTGCTGCAAGCGGTGCTGGACGCGGTCGAGACGCCGGTGGCGGCAGCCGGTGGCGTGGCCGACTCACGCGGGCTGGCCGCGGTGCTGGCGGCCGGTGCGGTCGGCGGGTGGTGCGGCACGGCATTCCTGGCCTGCGCGGAGGCGGAGACCACCCCCGCCGCGCGGGCCCGGCTGGTCGATGCCGCCGATACCGACACGGCGTACGGCCGGGTCTTCGATGTCGCCCAGCGTCTTGACTGGCCGCCTGAGTTCGGCGCGCGCGGGCTGCGCAACTCGTTCTTCAGCCGCTGGGCCGGCCGTGAAGCTGAGCTGGCCGGCGACGACGCGGCCGGCCAGGAGCTCGCCGACGCCCGGGCGGCCGGCGACTACGACATCGCGTTCGTCTACACCGGCCAAGGTGCGGCCCTGCTGCGCGAGCAGCGCAGTGCGGCCGATGTGGTCGCCGAGTTCGCCAAGGCCGGCGAGCTGCTGTCCCGCGCCGCGGCGATGGCCGAGGAGGCACCGTGAAAGGCGTCGACCTCGAGGACATCCGAGCGATCACGTCGATGCTGCCGCGCAGCGAGGAGCACCTGATCCGGGAGAGCGTGAGGTTCCGGATCCGCAGCCTGGTCTATGCGGCGGTCTCGCCGGACGAGACGACGATGGGCTTCGCGTTCCCGAAGGAGGAGCGGGCCGCACTGGTCGGCGCGGAGCCGGAGAAGTTCCTGATGCCGGCGAAGTCCGACGAGCGCTACAACTGGGTGCGGGTCCGGCTCGCCGAGATCGACGAGGTGGAGCTCCGCGAGCTCGTGGTCGAGGCGTGGCGGATGTGCGTGCCGAAGTTCGTGTCCGCGATGGTTCCCGAATAGCGCGGGCTCACCACCCAGCGGTGCTGGTCCTCAGTAGTGCAGGCCGCCGCGGCGGATCAGCTGCCGGACGATGACGTTGCGCTGGATCTCGTTGGTGCCCTCGCCGACGATCATCAGCGGCGCGTCCCGGAAGTAGCGCTGGACGTCGACGTCGGTCGAGTAGCCCAGCGCACCGTGGATCCGGATCGCGGTGAGCGCCGCCTCCATGCAGATTTCCGAGGCGTACAGCTTTGCCATCCCGGCCTCGAGATCGCAACGCTCGCCTGCATCGAGCCGTTCGGCCGCGTCGTTGATCAGCAGCCGGGCGGCGGTGATCTTGGTGGCGAGGTCGGCCAGGTAGTTGCCGATCGACTGGTGCTCCCAGATCGGCCGACCGAAGGTCTCGCGCTGCTGGGCGTAGGCGAACGAGTCGTCGAACGCGGCCTGAGCGACTCCGAGCGCGCGGGCGGCGACCTGGATCCGGCCGAGCTCAAGACCCTTCATCATCTGGGCAAAGCCATGCCCCTCGTCGGCACCGAGCAGCGCGTCGGCGGAGATGCGGTAGTCGTCGAAGAAGAGTTCGCAGGTCTCGACGCCCTTGTAGCCGAGCTTGGGCAGCGGGGTGCCGACCGTGAGGCCGGGGCCCTTCTCGACCAGCAGGATGCTGATGCCGCGGTGG
>CAYNDD010000288.1:0-4424 GCA_964395425.1 uncultured Frankiaceae bacterium | reverse complement strand
CGGGTCTCGTGCAGCAGCGGCGCCGCGCCGCTCGCGATCCGCCGCAACGCGCTCAGGTCGTAGTCCTCGACCGGATGGGCCAGCAGCATCTGCAGCATCGACGGTACGACGGCACCCACCTGCACGTGATGCTCCGCGGCCAAGGCCAGCCACCCGGCCGGGTCGAACCATCGCATCAGGACGGAGGTCCCGGGGTCGGGAGCATGCAGGCTCAGGGTCGAGACCAACAGCCCGAACGCGTGGGACAGCGGCAACGGCGACAGCGAGGTGTACAGCTGCGGGTCATACCCCACCGTGGTGGCCGCCCAGGCCGACGCCGACATCGCGTTGTGGCTGAGCATCACGCCCTTCGACCGGCCGGTGGTGCCACCGGTGTAGAGCAGGGCGGCCAGCTCGGCCGGGTCGGTGTCGACGATCTCGCCCTCGGCCGCCGCCTCGAGCTCAGCGAACGACAATGTCCCCTCGGCCGGCTCTCCCACAAGCACGATCCCGCGCAACGTCGCGACCCCGGCACCGGCCGATCGCACCTTCGGCAGGAACTCCGGCGTGGTCACGACGAACGCCGCTTCGCTGTCGACCAGCACGTGGCGCAGCTCGTCCTCGCTGAGCAGGAACAGCACCGGGGTGGTCACCGCCCCGGCCCGCCACACCGCGCCGTAGGTGATCCCGACCTCGGCACAGTTCGACATGCAGACGACCACCCGCTCGCCCGGGCGTAACCCGGCATCCCGCAGTCCCTGCGAGAACCGGCGGGTGCGGGCGGCCAGCGTCGCGCTGTCGAACGTCTCACCCTCGAAGATCAGCAGCGACCGGTCACCGACCCGATCCCAGGCCGCCTCGGCCAGCCGCTGCAGGCTGGCACCGGTCGGAGCGGTCGCGAGTGTCGTTGTCATGTCGACTACTGTGCACCGAACGAGGTTCGGACGCACGAGGAGGTCGGTGTGGACTTCCGGGACACCCCTGAAGAAGCCGCATTCCGCGCGAAACTACGTGATTGGTTGCGCGACGCGCTGCCCGCGGACTGGACCACTCGCGCACCTACCGTCGGGCGTTCCCGGGAGACCGACTCGCGCGCGTGGAGCCGGCGGCTCTACGACGCCGGGTACGTCGGGCTGACCTGGCCGGCCGAGTACGGCGGAGGCGGCGCACCGCATACCTTCCAGGGCGTCTTCCTCGAAGAGTCGGCCCGGATCGGGGCGCCGGAGCACATCGGCGGGATCGGGCTCGGCATGGCCGGCCCGACGATCATCGCGTGGGGCAGCGACGAGCAGAAGAAGCGATACCTCGCGCCGCTGCTGTCCGGCGAGCAGGTGTGGTGCCAGGGCTTCTCGGAGCCGGGCAGCGGGTCCGACCTGGCCGGTGCCAAGACCCGGGCCGAGCTCGACGGCGACGAATGGGTGGTCAACGGGCAGAAGGTGTGGTCCAGCTGGGCCCACATCGCCGACTGGTGCATCCTCGTCGTGCGGACCGACCCCGACGCCGAGCGGCACCGCGGGCTGTCCTACCTCCTGGTCGATATGCACGCCCCGGGCGTCGAGGTCCGGCCGTTGCGCCAGATCACCGGTGACCCGGAGTTCAACGAGATCTTCTTCACCGACGTCCGGGTGCCGAAGGAGTCGATGCTCGGCGCACCCGGCGACGGATGGAACGTCGCCATGACGACCCTGCTGCACGAGCGAGGGACGCTCGGCTTCGCGCTGACCGCCGGTCTCGAGCGCTCGGTCAACCGGCTGATCGAGCTGATCAAGCTACCCGCCGCGGACGGCAAGCGGCCGGCCGACGACCCGGTCGTCCGTGACCAGGTCGCCCAGCTCTGGATCGACCTGCAAGCGCTGCGGTTCACCAACTACCGCTCGCTGACCGCGCTGCAGAAGACCGGCGTACCCGGGCCGGAGGGATCGGTCGCCAAGCTGCACTGGAGCGAGACCAACCAGCGGCTGACCTCGCTGGCCCAGTCGGTGTCCGGTCTGGCCGCCCAGCTCGACGCCGAAGGCGGCGTGTGGGACGGCTACTGGGCCTACCTGCAGCTGCGCAGCCGCGGCAACACGATCGAGGCGGGCACGTCCGAAGTGCTGCGCAACATCATCGCCGAGCGGGTCGTCGGCCTGCCCCGCTCCCGCTAGGAGACACGTCATGGACTTCGCGTTTTCCGACGAGCAGGAGCAGCTTCGGGCCGCGGCTCGGGACTATCTCAACGACCGCTTCCCCCCGGCGCGCATAGTCGAGCTGGCCGACTCCGGCGCCGGTTGGGATCCCGCCACCTGGCGCGAGCTGGCCGAGCTCGGCTGGCTCGACCCGGACCTCGGCCTGCTCGAGCACGCCGTCCTCGCCGAGGAGACCGGTCAGGTGCTCCTGCCGGCACCGTGGTGGTCCAGCATGGGGCTGGCCTGGCCGCTGCTCGACGACGAGCTGCGAAAGGCGATCAGCGCGGGTGAGCGCAGCGCGACCGTCGCCTGGGCCGAGCCGGGCGGACCGGCGTCGTTGCGCGCGGCCGGCACCGGTAACACGACCGCGGCGACCGCGGGTGGCGCGCTGACCGGCACCAAGATCCTCGTCCCCGACCTGACCTCGGTGACCGACGTGGTCGTGGTGGCCGCCGATGGCTTGTACGCCGTCGACGTCGCGGCCCACCCCGAGGTCGTGGTCAGCCGCTCGACGATGGACCGCACCCGCCGGCTCGGCGAGCTGCACCTCGACGGCACGCCGGCGCGACGCCTCGACACCTCCGTCGACGAGCTCGCGGCCGCGCGCCAGCAGGCACTGGCGTTGCTGGCCTGCGAGTCGGTCGGCGTTGCGCAGCAGGCCCTCGACCTGGCCGCCGCGCACGCGAAGGAGCGCCAGCAGTTCGGGCGGGTGATCGGCACCTACCAAGGCGTCTCGCACCGGGTGTCCAACACTTTCGTCGCCCTCCAGCTCGCGCGGTCGATGGCGTACTGGGCGGCGTGGGCGGTGAGCGCCAACGACCCCGAGGCCGACCTCGCGGTCGCCGGTGCGAGTGTCGCGGCCGGTGAAGGCGCGGTCTTCGCCTGCGAGCAGTCGATCCAGGTGCACGGCGGGATCGGCTTCACCTGGGAGCACGTGCTGCATCGCTATTACAAGCGCGCCCAGTGGAACCTCGGTTTCGAAGCCACCGCGCGGGCACACCGGGCCGACATCGCCGACCGAATCCTGGCCTGAGCCTCAACGCACTCGGGACTTATGGCCCTGGCGAGACCGGCCGCGACGGGCTTGGCTCAGCCTGACAGGGAGTCCGACTCCATGTAGTAGGTCGTTTGAGAGGTCCGCCGTGAGCCTGGTCTCTGCACCGGTGAATTTGAACCACCTCGGGCACTATCTGCACTGGGGTGTGATCCAGATCTCGGTCGCGAACCTGACCGTCATCATCCTGATGGTGGTCGTGTTCGTGCTCGCGATCCTCCTGCCGTTCCCGACGAAGCGGGATCGGCCATGACCGCGCCGGTGGCCGACTCGAACTGGACCGGCCGACTCCGCGGACGCGCGCTGCGGAGCCTTCCGCCCGACCGCCTGCTCCCCGACCGACAGCCGGTGTACGTGGCCTCGTGGATCTACGTCTTCGGCGTTCTGACCATCTCCGCGTTCCTCGTCGTACTCGTCTCCGGTGGCATCCTGGCGATCGCCGGGCCCCAGTGGTGGCACAGCGCGCGGCTCGGGCACTTCGTCAACAGCCTGCACCTGTGGAGCGTGGAGCTGTTCATGGGCTTCATGGTCATCCACCTGTGGGGGAAGTTCTGGATGGCCGCCTGGCGAGGCCACCGGGCACGCACCTGGATCACCGGGTCGATCTGCTTCCTCGGCTCGATCGGGACCGCGTTCACCGGCTACCTGGTGCAGTCCAACTTCGACTCACAGTGGATCAGCACCCAGGCGAAGGACGGCCTGAACTCAGTCGGCATCGGCGCCTACTTCAACGTCTTGAACTTCGGCCAGATGCTGATGTGGCACATCGTGCTGCTGCCGCTCGTCATCGGTCTGTTCACCGTGATCCACGTCCTGCAGGTACGACGGCGCGGCGTCGTCCCACCGTTCGAGCGCGATCCACGGGACATCGGCGCCGACGAGGCGACGTCGTGACCAGGGCCGCGCTCCGCAGCACCGCCGACACCCCGGAGTGGACCGGCCGCTACCACGACTTCGACATCGTCAAGGAGTTCGTGATCGCGTTCGTCGTCGTCGCGTTGCTCACGGTGGCGCTCGCGCTCGTGTTCTCCTCACCGGACGAGAAGCAGATCACCCTGTCGGGATGGAGCCATGCGGACCCGACCGACTTCGTCGCCACCGCCGCGACCGAGCTCGACGGCACCAGCGGCACCGCAACCTACGGGGCGCCGTACAGCCACACCCCCGATGCAGCCCAGAAGATCGGGCCGGTCTCCCTGCAGCACATCGTTGGCGTCACTCAGCCG
>CAYNDD010000287.1:0-4432 GCA_964395425.1 uncultured Frankiaceae bacterium | reverse complement strand
GGTTCCGCGACGAGCTCGGCGACTGGCGGGTCACCATCCACTCGCCGTTCGGCGCCCAGGTCCACGCGCCGTGGGGGCTGGCGATGCAGGCCCGGATGCGCGAGCGCGGCGGCATGGACGTCCAGGTCATGCACACCGACGACGGCATCGTGCTGCGGCTGCCCGAGACCGACGATGCGCCGCCCCCCGACCTGACCGTCTTCGACCCGGAGGAGATCGAGGACATCGTGACCCGCGAGCTCGGCGGGTCGGCGCTGTTCTCCGCGCGGTTTCGCGAGTGCGCGGCCCGCGCGTTGTTGCTGCCCCGGCGCAATCCGGGTCGGCGGGCGCCGCTGTGGCAACAGCGGCAGCGGTCCGCGCAGCTGCTGAGCGTCGCCGGTCAGTACGGCTCGTTCCCGGTGATCCTCGAGACGATGCGCGAATGCCTGCAGGACGTCTTCGACGTACCCGGTCTGGTCGAGCTGATGCGCGACATCGCCGGCCGCACCGTCCGGGTGATCGAGGTCGAGACCCAGCAGCCCTCGCCGTACGCCCGCAGCCTGGTCTTCGGCTACATCGGCCAGTTCATGTACGAAGGCGACCAGCCGCTCGCGGAGCGGCGGGCCGCCGCCCTCGCGCTCGACTCGACCTTGCTGGCCGAGCTGCTCGGCAACGTCGAGCTCCGTGAGCTGCTCGATCCGGACGCGGTCGCCGAGGTCGAGGCCGAGCTCGCCTGGCTCACCCCGGACCGGCAGCTGCGCACCGTCGAAGACGTCGCGGATGCGCTCCGGGTGCTCGGCGACCTCTCCGACGAGGAGCTGGCCGGGCGCGGGGCCGATCCGTCGCTGGCGAGCGAGCTGGAGGCGACCCGCCGGGCGATCCGGGTCCGGATCGGCGGGCAGTCGCGCTGGCTCGCGATCGAGGACGCCAGCCGGGTGGCGGATGCGCTCGGCACTCCGATGCCGATGGGCCTGCCGGCGGTGTTTCTCGAGTCGGTCCGAGACCCGCTCGGTGACCTGGTCGCGCGGTTCGCCCGGCGGCGCGGCCCGTTCCACAGTGCCGCACTGGCCGACCGCTTCGGGCTCGGTGTTGCGGTCGTGGACCAGACCTTGCACCGGCTCGCGGCGACCGGCCAGATCGTGCAGGGCGAGTTCCGGCCGGGCGGGCTCGGGCTCGAGTGGTGCGACGCGGGCGTGCTGCGCAGCCTGCGCCGGCGGTCGATGGCAAAACTGCGCAGGGAGGTCGAGCCGGTCGCTCCCGAGGTCCTCGGCCGGTTCCTTCCGGTCTGGCAAGGAGTGGGAGTGCATGCCGGCCGCGGGATGGACGCCTTGGTTCGATCGATCGACCAGCTGGCCGGCGCCGCCCTTCCCGCGTCGATGCTGGAGACGATCGTGCTCCCCAGCCGGGTCGCCGACTACTCGCCCACCATGCTCGACGAGCTCACATCGACCGGAGAGGTGCTGTGGCTCGGCGAGGGCGCCCTGCCCGGCCACGACGGCTGGGTGTCGCTGCACCTCGCGGACACCGCGGCCCTGTCGATGCCGCCGCTCACCGATCCGCCCGAGACCCCGCTGCACGCCCGGATCCTCGAGGCGATGGCCGGCGGCGGCGCACTGTTCTTCCGCGCGATCGCGGATCGGATCGAGGGGCACGACGACGCGGCAGTAGCGACCGCGCTGTGGGACCTGGTCTGGTCGGGACACCTGACCAACGACACGCTCGCCCCGTTGCGCGCCCGCTTGGCCTCGACCCGGTCCCGCCCGACCCCGCCGCGCGGCCGGCGCCGGCCGCGGCCCGCGCTCGGCGTCCGGCTCGGCCCGCCGGCCACGGTGGGGCGATGGTCGACCCCGCCGGAGCGCTCGACCGACCAGACCCGGCGCCTGCACGCGATCGCCGACCACCTGCTCGAGCGCTACGGCGTGCTCACTCGCGGCGCGGTCGCGGCCGAGCACGTGCCGGGCGGCTTCGCTGCGCTCTATCCGGTCCTGCGGGCCTTCGAGGACACCGGACGCGCCCGGCGCGGCTACTTCGTCGAAGGTCTCGGTGCGGCGCAGTTCGCGTTGCCGGGTGCGGTCGACCGGATGCGCTCGATGGCCACGCCACGGCGACCGGACGCCGACGGCGGCTGCGTCGTACTCGCCGCCAACGACCCGGCCAACCCGTACGGCGCGGCGCTCGCCTGGCCGGCCCACGCCGGGGCGCACCGGCCGGGCCGCAAGGCCGGCGCACTGGTCGTGCTGGTCGGCGGCGAGCTGTGCCTGTACGTCGAGCGCGGCGGCAAGTCACTGCTGTCCTGGAGCGAGGATCCCGCCACGATCCAGCCGGCCGCCGACGCGCTCGCCCTCGCGGTCCGGGAAGGTCTGCTGGGCCGGCTTGCGGTCGAGCGGGCCGATGGCGAGTCCGTGGTCAACTCCGCACTCGGTACGGCACTGGCGCAGGCGGGGTTCCATCCGACCCCGCGAGGTCTCCGGCTACGCGCCTAGCTCGAGCGCCGGTCGCAGCAACGGGGCCGCGATCAGCTCCGCCTGGGTCGCGGTCTCGACCCCGGGCGAGGCGATGAAGCTGGTGAGCCAGCGCACCACCAGGTCGATCGACGCCGCACTGGTCGCGACGCCGGCGGCCACCAGCACGTCTCGCACCGAGGACCGGGCCAGGCCCCACAGCGGCATGTCGGTCGGTGTCATCAGCGTGGCCAGCACGGCCGGCTCGTCCGAGGCGATCCGGCGAAGGGCCGGATGCGCGCCGATCCGCTCAGCCGCGAGCGCAAGCGCTTCGGCCAGGTCCTCCTGGGCGGCCGCGGCGCATTCGGCCGCCAACCCACGGATCCCGGCGTCGAGGGCAGCGGCGTACACGGCTTCCTTGGCCCGGAAGTGGTTGTAGAGGGTGCCCTTCGCGATGCCGGCGAGTGAGGCGATGTCGGCCATCGTCGCCTTGCGGGCACCGTGCTTCTCGACCGCCCGGGCCGCGCCGTCGAGCACCGCCGTCCGGGTGCGCGCCATCGCGTTGCCGGCGCGGCTGTGCAGACCTCGCTCGTGAATCGGTGCCGCAGAGGCGAAGTGATGCGAACTCACGTCACGCCGCGACAACCGGTCGCAGTGACTCGGAGCCCAGCTGCGCCATGGGTGCGACCGGCTGCGCCGACGGACGGGTGGCCGGGACGCGTGGCGCCAGGCCGGCAACCGCCCGGCCCGCCACGGGCTGCGCAGAGATCGAGGCGGGTGTCATCGTGAAGCCCACCGGTGCCAGCCGGCGGCGGCGCTCGTCGCGAGCCAGGTCGTCGCTGACCTCGCGCAGCACCTCGGCGAGTGAGACCTCGAGCGCCCCGCAGATCGCGGCAAGCAACTCACTCGACGCCTCCTTGCGGCCACGTTCAACCTCGGAAAGATAACCCAGTGAGACGCCGGCGGCACCACTGACGTCACGCAAGGTTCGCGACTGACGGAGCCGGTGGCGGCGGAGCACATCACCCAACATGCGGCGGAGCAAAACCATCCATCCACGTTACTCGGCGTCGGCAAGCCTGTCCCGCAGGAGTGTCAATGCCAGGTCGACCGCCCCGGAGCGGATCTCGTCGCGGCCGCCGGAGAGCACGGCCGACGCGATCTGTGGACCACCGCTCGGTCCCGCAATCGCGACGAACAGCGTCCCGACCGGCTGGCCGTCCTGCGGATCCGGACCGGCCACACCGGTCAGGCCCAGACCCCACGTCGCCGCGAGCCGGTCGCGCACGCCGATCGCAAGCGCACCAGCGACGTCGGGGTCGACCGCACCGCGTTTGTCCAGCAATTCCAACGAAACTCCGGCCAACACGGCTTTGAGATCGGTCGCGTAGACGATCACGCCACCGCGGTACGTCGACGAGGCGCCCGGAGTGGTCGTCAACGCCGCGCCGACCAAGCCGCCGGTGAGCGACTCCGCGGTTGCGACGGTTTCGCCGCGGCCGAGCAGCCGCTCGTGCACCTCGGCAGCCAGCGCCCTCATGCCCGACTGCGTTGCTTCCACGCGCTACGCGCGCTGGTGCGACGCAGTGTCAAAGCCTTGGACACATAGTCGGCGCCGGTCGCGGCCGTCAGCACCAGTGCGACCGCCATCACCCAGAACCGGGCACTGGCCAACGCACCGGTGAAGGGCAGCACGTAACAGCCGATGGCGATGTTCTGCACAAGGGTCTTCAGCTTGCCGCCGCGGCTGGCCGGGATGACCCCGTGCCGAATCACGAAGAACCGCAGACCGGTGATCCCCAGCTCGCGGGCCAGCACCACCGCAGTCACCCACCACGGCAGAAACCCCAGCGCCGAGAGGCTGATCAACGCCGAGCCGGTCAGTGCCTTGTCCGCGATCGGATCCGCGATCTTGCCGACATCGGTGACCAGGTCGCAGCGCCGGGCGAGATCACCATCGACGAGGTCGGTGATGCACGCGGCCGCGAAGGCCACGAACGCCCAGACCCGCC
>CAYNDD010000286.1:0-4432 GCA_964395425.1 uncultured Frankiaceae bacterium | reverse complement strand
ACCCGTCGCCGTCCGGGTCGAAGCTGGTGATGTGCGGCGGGGTCGACCAGACCACCCGGGTCGTCACGGTGCCGGTCGTCTGGCGAGGCTGGGGGAAGCTGGGTGCGACCGCCCGAGCCGGGCTCGGCACCCGCCCGAGGTCGCTGCCCAGGGTCCATGCGCCGAACCCGATGCCGGCAACGAGCACCGGCGGGACCACCCGCCACGCGACTCGACGCCATCGCCCGTTGCGCGGGTCGTCGGGGTTGGGCGGCGGCGGGTTCAGGGGGGCGAGCGGAAGCCGGGCGAGGTCATCGGCGAACTCGGCGGCGTTCGGGTAGTCACCGACGAGCGCGCGGGCGGTGATCGCGTCAAGCTCCCGGCTGACCGCCCGGCGGTAGCGCCGCGGATGAAGTCCGTCTCCGCGGGTCGCGGGCGGCAGCCGGTCCCACCCGGGCAGCGGCCAGCGGCCGGTGACCGCGGCGTACAGCAGCCCGCCGAGCCCGCGGGTCTCGTCGTACGACGGCTCCGGTCGCAGCGCGCTGCACAGCTCGAGCCCGGTGATCCGCGGGCTGCCGTCCGCCGGCAGCACGACCTCGTCGGGATGCAGCGCACGGTGGTGGGCGCCGTGGTCGGTGGCGGCCGCCACCGCTTGCGCGCACGACAGGACGAGCGCGGTGGCGACCGCCGGGCGCAGCGGTTCGTGGCGGATCGCGGTCGCCAGCGAAGGCCCGTCCACCCATTCGTTGACGATCCACACCGTCAGGAGCGGCTGGTCCGAGCTGGTGCCGACGTCGAGCACCCGGACCCAGCGGGAGTCGGGCACGTTGCCGGCCCGGCCCGCCGCGTCGAGCAGGGCCCGCGCGGCCTCGGCGCTCTGGTCGACGACGATCCGGATCGCCACCGGGCGGTCGAGGACCTCGTCGGTGGCCCTCCACAAGGTTGCGTTGATGGCGCTGTGATGGAGCAGCTCGTCGAGGCGATACCGGTCGGCAAGCCGGGTGCCTGCTTCGGCCCGCGGCTGCACGGGTTGATGCTAGGAGAAGTGCGCCTGCTACGACGGAACAGTGCCGGCCTTCGCCCATGGCCGCATGGCGCCGATGAAGCCTTGCATGTAGACCGGCTGGATCTGGACGTTCTCGCCGGTGTGCGGGGCGGCGATCATCAGGCCCTGGCCGATGTACATCGTGACGTGGTGAATGGTCGCGGGGTCGGAGGTGTTGAGCGCGAAGAACAGCAGGTCACCCGGCTCGAGGTTCGCGATCGAGGGATGCGGGCCGGCGTTCCACTGCTCGGCGGCGGTGCGGGGCAGGGTGATGCCGGCGTGCGCGTACGACCACTGGGTCAGGCCACTGCAGTCGAAGGAGTCGGGGCCGGTAGCGCCCCAGACGTACGGCATCCCGATCCGGCTGCGGGCGGCCGCGATCGCGGCCGCGGCGGTGGCGTTCGGCGGGGCCACCGGGACGGACGGGTTGATCGTGCCGCCGGCCGCGCGGACCGCGTCGACGAAGTCGGCCGCGCTGGCCTGCGCCGCGGCCGCCTCGTCGGCCTTCCGGATCTTGCGGACCGTGCTGTTGGCGGCGTCGAGCGCGTTCTGTTCCTGGTTGAGCAGCCCCTGGACCTTGGTCGCGTCGGCCTGGCGAACGATCTGCAGCTTGGTGACCTCGCTGGCGAGTTGGGAGTCGCGCTGGTCGAGGGAGTGGGCCTGCGTGAGGGTCGTGACCGCCCCCTGGGCGATCCGGCTCTCGTAGGAGATGACGTCGCCGGCCAGGCGATAGCGGTCAAGGGCCTGAGCCGGGTCCTCACCGGTCAGCAACGAGGCGAGCACCGCGGGGTCGCCACCGGTTTCGTACAACGCACGAGCCCGGTTGACCACGGTCTGCTGGGCGGCGCTTGCGGTGGCTTGCATCGCGCTGAGCGCCTGGTCGGCCTGGCCGCGGCGGGCCACCGCGACGTTGAGCTCCGCCTCGGTCGCGTCGTACTTCTCGGTGACGACCTCGGCCTGGGTGGTGAGCTGGTCGACGGTCTTGCTCAGGGCGGCGGCGCGGGCCCGGGCGTCGCTCAACGGATCAGCGGTGGCGCTGGTGGCCAACACGGTGGTGAGCACGCTGGCACTGACAAGGACGAGCGCTCCGGCTGAGCGGCTGAGGCGGCGCATCAGCTGATCGAGTTGCCGTCACCGTGTTCGACGGTGACTGTGTATTTGCGGAGGGCGCCGATCCGATGAAACACCAGCGTGTGCACGCTGCTTCTCAGCGTCAGATGGACAGTGCCGTCCGGGTCGACGGTGAAGTCGCGGGTGAGGACGGTCTCGTGCTTTCCGGCGACCGAGGCCACCGCGGCCTGGTAGGCCAAGTCGATGTTGGTGGGGTGAGAGTGCCAGGCGGAGCTCGCGGCGTAGGCGGCGGTCTGGGCGTCGTTCTCGGTCGACACCCGGGAGGCCATCACGGAGACGCCGTCGTAGGCGAACACACCGACGATGGCGAGCACGACGACGAGCAGCGTGATGGTCTGAAGTCGTGCGGCGCCACGGTCTTTGCCGCTGGTCCGCATTGTCCCTCCTTCTGAAGGGATGTCGGCCCGATCGAGCGGCGCCTTGAGGCGGCGGAGCAGCGCAAACCCGGTGTTGTGAGCGTGCGGTGAGCCGCGGGCGGTCCGAGCGAGCGGCCCGGTCAGAACCGGCCGGGCAGCAGGTCCAGGAGCTCGCCCACCTCGTGGACCCGCAGCCGGCGGGCAACCAGGACGAAGACGACAATCCCGGCAATGGCGGTGGCGGCGATGTCGGCCAGTGCGCCGAGCGGCCGCGACTCGGTCCCGGATCCGATCAGGCGGGTGATCAGCTCGGCCGGGACGGCGGCGATCAGACCGGCGACGATCAGCCGGACATGGGTCCGGATCACGTGGGTCGGCTCGGTCGCGACGATCCGGCGGCGCAACATGATCGTGAAGATGGCGGCGCCGAGGACGTACGACGCCGAATATCCGAGCGCCAGGCCGAAGGCCTTGTCCCTCGTGGGCAGCGTGATGTAGAGGATCACGTCGACGATCAGGTTGACCGCGGTCGCCGCGACGTTGATCAACATCGGGGTACGCGAGTCCCGGACTGCCAGCCAGGCGCGCAGCTGCATCTGGAAGGCGCAGAACGGCAGCAGGCCGATCCCGAACGCGACCAGTACGACGCCGGTCTGGTGGGCGTTGTGCGGGGTGGTGTGGCCGTGGTCGAACACCGCGATCGCGATCGACGGGCCGAGCACGATCAGCAGCACGGTGGCCGGCACGAGCACGACGGCAGAGACCGACAGCCCGCGGGCGAGCGAGTGGGCGACTGCGGGCTCGTCGCCGGCCGCGGCGCTTCGGCTCATCCCGGGGAACAGCGCCGTGATGACCGACACTGCCACGACGGCGTACGGCAGTGAGAACAGGATGTAGGCGTTGGAGTAGATCGCGTAGACGCCCTGGCCCTTGCCGACCGACTCCGACAGCGCCACCACCACGAGGTAGCCGACCTGGTTGGTGATGACGTAGCCGAGCATCCAGCCGGCGAACGGCCCGGCCTGGCGCAGCCCGGCGTGCCGCCAGTCCCAGCGGGCCTTGAGCCGGAAGCCGACCTGTCGCAGTGACGGGACCAAGGCGAACGTCTGCAGGATCACGCCGGCGGTCGTGCCGATCGACAGCACAAGGATCTGGGTGTGGCTGAGGTAGCCCGGATGCGGCGTCGTGTGGGTGATCACGTCGAAGGTGATACCGGCGCCGATGACCACGACGTTGTTGAGCACCGGCGCCCACATCGGCGCCGCGAAGCTGCCGCGGACGTTCAGGATGGCGCCGAAGGTCGCGCCGATCCCATAGAAGAGCAGCTGCGGCAGGAAGAACCGGGCGAAGGTGACCGCCAGCTCGCGCTGGGCCGGCCGCGCGTAGTGGGCGTACGCCGAGATGATCACCGGCGCGAGCACCACGGCGAGGATGGCGACCCCGGTGAGTACGACCGTGACTATCGTCAGCAGCCGCTGCGCGTAGGCCTCGCCTTCGTCGCCGTCGTCGTGGGCGGCCTGGACGAGCAGCGGCACGATGACCGCGCTGAGGATGCCGCCGAGCAACAGGTCGTAGAGCGCGTTGGGAACCGTGTTGGCGACCCCGTAGGCGTTGCCGACGCCGGCCTCGCCGATCGCCGAAGCGATCACGGCGGTGCGCAGGAATCCGGTGCCCCGGGAGGCGATCGTGCCGAACGCCATCGCCCGGCTGCTCGACGCCAGGCTGGGCGGCGCCGGCGGCGCGAGCGGGGTCGGTGGCGGCACCGGGTCCGGCTTGATCGGGATGATCGGGTAGCTCATGTGGCGGCGTCGGCCGTCGAGTGGCGGGCCGCCATGGCCCGACGGGTCAGCCGGATGGCGACCGCGACCATGAGGGCGGCGGTCGCGGCGCCGGTGATCACGAGAGTGATCGTGCCGTACAC
>CAYNDD010000285.1:0-4433 GCA_964395425.1 uncultured Frankiaceae bacterium | reverse complement strand
GCCGCGGCCGACGACCTCGGGATGGACCAGGCCGAGTTCCGCCGGATGAACTTCGTCCGCGACGACGACTTCCCGCACCGCACACCGTTCGGCTTCCTCACCGACTCCGGGCAGTACGGCAAGTGCCTCGACGTCGGGCTCGAGGCGATCGGCTACCAGGACTTCCGCAAGCAGCAGGCCGAGGCCCGCAAGCGCGGCCGGCTGCTCGGGCTCGGCATCTCCTGCATGACCGAGCCGCTCGGCGCCGGCAACAGCCGGGAGTACGACATCCTCGGCATCAAGATGTTCGACTCGGCCGAATTGCGGGTCCACATGACCGGCAAGGCGATCCTGCGCACCGGCGCGAAGACCCAGGGTCAGGGGCACGAGACGACCTGGGCGCAGATCGTCGCGCACGAGCTCGGCCTGCCGGCCGAGGACATCGTGGTCGAGGAAGGCGACACCGACACCGCACCGTTCGGCATGGGCACCTACGCCTCGCGCAGTACGCCGGTGGCCGGCGCCGCGGTCGCGATGGTGTCTCGCAAGGTCCGCGCGAAGGCGCGCAAGCTCGCGGCGCACCTGCTCGAGGTCTCCGAGGAGGACGTCGAGTGGGAGCTCGGCCGCTTCTACATCCGCAGTGCGCCCGACCGCGGCGTGACGATCCAGGAGTGCGCGATCGCGGCGTACAGCAACATGCCGGACGGCATGGAGCCGGGTTTGGAGAACGTCGCCTACTACGACCCGCCGAACCTCACCTGGCCGTTCGGCTGCTACATCGCGACGGTCGAGGTGGACCCGGAGACCGGCGTCTGGGACGTGCTCAACATGGTGGCGGTCGACGACTGCGGGGTACGGATCAACCCGATGATCGTCGAGGGCCAGATCATGGGCGGGCTCACCGAGGCGTACGCGATGGCGAGCATGCAGTTCATCACATTCGACGCCGAGGGCAACTGCGTCGGCTCCAACTACATGGACTACCTGCTGCCGACCGCCTGGGAGACCCCGGGCTTCGAGCTGCACGAGGTCGTCACGCCGTGCCCGCACCACCCGATCGGCGCCAAGGGCGTCGGCGAATGTGCGACCGTCGGCGGCCCGGCGGCGTTCGTCAACGCGGTGATCGACGCGCTGTCGGGCACCGGGGTCCGCAACATCGACATGCCGATGCTGCCGGACCGGGTCTATGAAGCCTTGACCATGAAGCACGACGTATCCGGCGCCCCGCCGGTGAAGTCGGACGACTGAGGCTGTGAAGTGACGGTGGAGACGACATGCTGATCAAGAGCGACTTCGACGTCGCGCAGCCGGTCGAGACGGTCTGGGCGTTCTTCGACGACATCCCCGGCGTCGCGGCCTGCCTGCCCGGCGCCGAGCTGACCGACGACCTCGGCGACGACAAGTACCTCGGCAAGGTCGCGGTCCGGATGGGCCCGGTCAAGTTGGCCTTCAGCGGTACGGCGACCATCACCGAGCGCGACGACGCCGCCAAGCGGATCGTCATCGACGCTGCGGGTGCGGACGAGAAGGGCCGGGGCCAGGCCAGCATGCTGGTGACCGCAACACTGGCGTCGGTGGGACGGCAGACCAAGGTCGACGTGGTCCAGGACGTACAGCTCTCCGGTGCCGCGGCGCAGTACGGCCGCGGGATGATCGCCGACGTCACCGCGGTGCTGATGCGCGACTTCGCCACCAACCTGCAGAACCGGATCGCCGCGGCCGAGCGCGGCGAGGCCGGCGTCGCCCTGCCGGGCGCCGCCGCGGCCAGCGGCTTCACGATCGGCCTGCGCGCCCTGCGGATGGCGCTGGCCCGAGTCTTCCGGCGGTTCTTCATGCCCTACCAGCCCAGCCCGAACTGAGGAGGACGAACTCATGGTCCTGTGGTGGATCGGCAACGCACTGCTGCTGATCGCGGTCGTCCCCATCCTCGTCGCGCTGCTCAACCGCGTGCTCGCCGCGCTCGAGCGGATCCGGGGTGCGGCTGACGACATCCTCGCCGGCGGCGTGGCCCTGACCGGCCACCTCGACGACGTACCAGAAGCACTCGCCGTCACCGACGAGACGATCGAGGCGGTCGCGGTCGGCGCGGTCCGCTACGCCGGCTCCGTCGCCAAGCTGCTCGGCTGAGAGGGAGGACACCTGATGCCCGCTGTCGCCTGGGTCACCGTGATCCTCGCCGTGCTGATCATCGCCGCCGCCGCGCTGGGACTGATCCGCGTGATCCTGCACCTGAAGGTCATCCGCTACACCCTCGGCACGGTGGTCGTGGGTGTGATGGTGGTCGCCGAGCAGACCCGCACGGTCCCCGAGGTGCTGCCGTCGGTCAATGCGCACCTCAAGCCGGTCCGCGACTTCTGCGAATCGGTCTGAGTGGGGAGTGGAGACGCGATGTATGAGTTCACCTGCGGGAGCCCGGTCTGCAAGACCCACTTCACCGCGCCGACGATGGACGCGCTGATGGGCAAGGTCGGCTCGCATGTGGTGGTCAAGCACCGGATCCCGGCACCGACGAAGTCGCTGGTCAACTTCGTCGTCGCCAACTGCGTCCGCGAAGTCCCGTCGTCCGGATCGGGAGGCTGATCACCATGACCGCACTGCACGTCCTGGCCGCCGCCGATACGTCCACCACCGGCTGGGCGATCGGCTACACCGTGACGATCGTCGTGGTGCTGGTCGTGGTCGCCCTCGTCGTACCGATCCTGCTGCTCGCCCGGTCGATCGGCAAGGAGGCGTTGATGATCAACGACTCGCTGACGCAGTCGGTCCACAACACCGCGGCGCTTGCGGACCTCAACACCACGATCGAGCACGCCGGCATCATCATCGCCGGGCTCGAGCGCGGCCGGCACAAGCTGGGAGGCTAGATGTCCCACCACGCCACGTATCTGGCGCTGACCTCGACCCAGAAGCACCTGTGGTGGGGCGCGATCATCGGCGGCTTCGTCATCGTGCTCGCGGTCGCGGCGTTGCTGACGATCCTGGTGCTGCTGGTGCGCACGATCGACCAGCGGGTGGTCATGGTCCGCGACACCCTTCGAGCCGCTGCGACCAACACCGCGGACACCGCGCTGATCGGGCAGGTCGCACTCGGCGTCGACGCCGTCCTGGCCGAGGGTCTCGAACACCATCTGTTCTTAGGCCGCGTCCTGTCGAAGGTGAGGACCTGACCGATGGTTGTGCTCTCTGTCATCGACATCGTCCTGCTGATCGCAGGGCTTGCCTTCTACCTGTTCGTCGTCGGCGGGCAGCTGACCCGGATCGCAACGAACCTCGAGGAATGCGCAGGGATCGTCCGCGAGATCGTCGCCAACGCCGAACCGATCGCACCAGGCGTCGAGCACATCAACCGCACCGGCGGCGTGGTCGCCGGAGCGCTGCCACTGCTCTACGGGATGGCGGAGGGCATCGTGGCGGGCGCCACCTTCTCCCCCGAGGTCGCGCACGCCGAGCGGCCGCCGGCGAGGCCGGCGATGGGCCGCCGCCGCTCACGTCTCAACGAGGCAGTCGGCTACACCCCCGACGAGGAAGCCGCCTCGGTATAGCCGCTGCGCTGTCGTAGGGCAGGGAAGGAGATCAGGCTGCCTGGGCGTCGGGTGGGTCGGTGTTCGTCGGGTAGCAGGCGGGTGGTTGCCGGTAGGTGAACCCGAGTGGGCTGGTCCATAGCGTCATGCCGTCAGGCAGGATTTTCGAGCGCCAGAACCCCCTGGTCTTCAGCTGGTGGTGCATCCGGCACAAACACTGAAGATTGCAGGTCGCGGTGATCCCGCCGTAGAACCAGTCGTGATCGTGGTCGACATCGCAGTGCCGGGCAGGCCGGGAGCAGCCGGGGAACCGGCAGGTCCGGTCGCGGGCGGTGATGATCCGCCGCAACCGTGCGGTCGGGCGGTAGGCACTGCGACCGAGGTCGACCATGACGCCGGTGACCGGATCGGTGACGAGTCGGCGCAAGGTGGCGTCCGCGGCGATCAGCCGGGCGGTGGCCGGGCTGATCGGCCCGTACCCGGTGATCTCCCCCGGGGTCGCGGTGACCCCGAGCAGGGTGGTCAGGTCGACCGTGACCAGCACCTCGGTCTTCGGCCGGGCCGGCCTCGTGAGATCGCCGTTGTTGAGGATCAGCCGGGCCAGAGCGGTGAACCGGCGCTGGGCGACCGGCCGCAGATCCCCACCGTCCGCCAGCTCCTTCGCGCCGGCATCGATCACGTCGATCACCGCGTGCAAGGTGAGCGCATCCCCGGACGCGATCAGGGTCGCGGTCTCGTCCTGGCCCGGGAACAGCTGCACATCCGCGCTTGCCTTCCCCGTCTCCGCCCGGTCCGCGGCACCGTCCGGGTCCGCGGCGATCACCGCCCGGCGCACCGCCCTGGCGAGCTGCGCAGGGGTCCAGCCCCGCCGCAACGCTTCCGGGACCACCCGACCGTCCACTGCTTCTGCCAACTCTCCCGGGCAGAACTCCA
>CAYNDD010000284.1:0-4482 GCA_964395425.1 uncultured Frankiaceae bacterium | reverse complement strand
CTGATGGGGTGGGAGAACCCGCCGATCCCGTGGCGTGAGCTCGAGCGGCGGCTTTCCGGTCGTCCGGCACCCGCCGGGCCGAACGCCACGCCTCCGGCCGGGTCGAGCCCGGTGGCGGGTGGCGGGGCAGCGGGTGAGGTCAGCGGGGACGGCGGCGACTCGGTCGCCTGGTCACGGCACCGGCCGGCCTACGAGCCGGTTCCGTTGGTCCGGCCGGACCGGGCCGTGCCCTATGCCGAGCTGCACGCGCACTCCTCGTTCAGCCACCTCGACGGGGCGAGCCTGCCCGAGGAGATGGTCGAGGAGGCGGTTCGGCTCGGCCTGTCGGGGCTGGCGCTGACCGACCACAACGGGATGTACGGCGTGGTCCGCTTCGCCGAGGCAGCGCAGAGCTTCGACCTGCCCACGATCTACGGCGCCGAGCTCTCCCTCGACCTGCCGGTGCCGACGACGAGCGCGCAACGGGCGGTCGGCGCCCGGTCCGGGATGACCGATCCGGGCGGCCGGCACCTGCTCGTGCTGGCCCGCGACCCGGCCGGCTATGCCGGCCTGTGCCGCGCGATCAGCGCCGCCCAGCGCCGCGGTGGTGCGAAGGGCCACCCGGTCTACGACCTCGACGAGCTCACCGACCTCGCGGCCGGGCGGTGGCTGGTGCTGACCGGCTGCCGGAAGGGCGCGGTTCGGGCCGCGCTGGAGACGGCCGGGTTCGGCAGCTTCGCCCTCGACCCGGCCCGCGCCGCGCTGGCCGAGCTGGTCGCGCGGTTCGGGCGCGACAACGTCGCGGTCGAGCTGAGCTACGCCCGCGACCCGCTGGCCGACGAGCGCTACGACGCCCTGGCCGGGCTGGCCGCCGAGCACCATCTGCCGGTCGTCGCGACCACCGCCGCGCACTACCACGCCCCGTCCCGGCGCCCGCTCGCCACCGCGATGGCCGCGGTGCGGGCCCGGCGCAGCCTGCCGGAGCTGGACGGCTGGCTGCCGGCGTGGGCGGACCAGCAGCTGCGGACCGGCGAGGAGATGGCGCAGCGCTTCGCCCGCTGGCCGGGCGCGGTGCCGGCCGCGGCCCGGCTCGGTGCGGAGCTGGCGTTCTCGATCCATCTCATCGCACCGGAACTTCCGCCGTTCCCGGTGCCACTTGGCCACACCGAGATGACCTATCTGCGCGAGCTCACCATGCGAGGTGCGGCCAAGCGGTACGGCCCGCGCGGGCCGGACACCGAGAAGGCCTACGCCCAGATCGAGCACGAGCTCGTCGTCATCGAGGAGCTGAAGTTCCCGGGCTACTTCCTCGTCGTCTGGGACATCGTCCGCTTCGCCCGGGAGAGCGGAATCCTGTGCCAGGGCAGGGGATCGGCGGCCTGCTCGGCGGTTTGCTACGCCTTGGAGATCACCGCGGTCGACGCCGTACGTTACGAACTGCTCTTCGAGCGTTTCCTGGCCGCCGAGCGCGGCGAGCCGCCGGACATCGACGTCGACATCGAGTCCGGCCGGCGCGAGGAAGTGATCCAGTACGTCTATAACCTGCACGGCCGCGACCACGCCGCCCAGGTGGCCAACGTCATCACCTACCGGCCCCGATCCGCGCTGCGCGACGTCGCGAAGGCGCTGGGCTACTCCACCGGCCAGCAGGACGCGTGGAGCAAGCAGATCGAGCACGGCTTCACCACCTCGGTGATCGCCCAGTCCGAGGACAACCCGGTGCCGCCGAAGGTGCTCGAACTGGCCGAGGAGCTCCGCAACACCCCTCGCCATCTCGGTATCCACTCCGGCGGCATGGTGATCTGCGACCGGCCGATCGTCGAGGTCTGTCCGGTCGAGTGGGGCCGGATGCCGGGCCGCACGGTGCTGCAGTGGGACAAGGACGACTGCGCCGCGATCGGCCTGGTGAAGTTCGACCTGCTCGGGCTCGGCATGCTCTCGGCGTTGCGCTACTCCTTCGAGCTGATCGCCGACTGGTACGGCGTGAGCTACGACCTCGACTCGATCCCCAAGGAGGCGCCCTGCGTCTACGACATGGTGTGCGAGGCCGACACGGTCGGGGTGTTCCAGATCGAGTCACGCGCGCAGATGGCGACGCTGCCGAGGCTTCGCCCGCGGTGTTTCTACGACCTGGTGATCGAGGTGGCGCTGATCCGGCCCGGGCCGATCCAGGGCGACTCGGTGCACCCCTACATCCGCCGCCGGCATGGCCGCGAACCGGTCACCTATCCGCATCCGGCGCTCGCCGACGCGCTCGGCCGCACGCTCGGGATCCCGCTGTTCCAAGAGCAGCTGATGCAGGTGGCGGTGGCGGCGGCCAACTTCACTGCGGCCGAAGCCGACCAGCTGCGCCGGGCGATGGGGTCGAAGCGTTCCGATGCCAGGATCGAAGCGCTCCGGCAGCGGTTGTACGACGGCATGGCCGGCAACGGCATCACCGGAGCGCCGGCCGACGAGATCTTCGACAAGATCCGGGCGTTCGCCGCCTTCGGATTCGCCGAGAGTCACGCGATTTCGTTCGCATTGCTGGTCTACGCGTCATCGTGGTTGAAGCTGCACTATCCGGCGGCGTTCTGCGCCGCGTTGATCAACGCCCAGCCGATGGGCTTCTACTCGCCGCAGTCGTTGGTTGCCGATGCCCGCCGGCACGGGGTCGAGACCCGTCAGCCGGACATCAACGTCTCCCTGGCCGGCGCCGGTCTGGAGCCCGGGGACGGGCGTTCGCAGTGTGCCTGCCTCGACGCGCCGCAGCCCGCCGTCCGCCTCGGGCTGTCCAGCGTTCGCACGATCGGCGATGACCTCGCCGATCGCATCGTCGCCGACCGTGACGCGTCCGGGCCGTTCACCTCGATGGCCGACCTGGCGCACCGGGTCGGCCTGTCGAGTGATCAGGTCGAGGCGCTTGCGACCGCCGGTGCCTTCGACGGTTTCGGGGTCGCCCGCCGCGAGGCGCTGTGGACCGCGGGCGCAGCGGCCGCAGTCCGACCGGGCCAGTTCGACCTGGTCGCGGTCGACGAGACCGAGACTCCGCGACTGCCGGAGATGACCGAGCCGGAGCAGATGATCGCCGATCTGTGGGCGACCGGGGTCACGACCGACCACTATCCGACCGCATTGGTCCGCGACCGGCTCGACTCGCTCGGGGTCATCACCGCCGCGGGGCTCCGGCAGGTCGCCGACCACACCAGGGTGACGGTCGGCGGGATCGTCACGCACCGGCAGCGACCGGCAACCGCCCGCGGCGTCACCTTCATCAACCTCGAAGACGAGACCGGGATGGTCAATGTCATCTGCTCGATGCAGGTGTGGGGGAGATATCGGGTGACCGCGCGGAGCTCGGCGGCACTGCTGATCCGGGGCATGCTGCAGCACTCCGAGGGCGTGGTCAACGTCATGGCCGAGCGGATCGAGCGGCTGCCGCTCGGCGTGCACCCGAGCGCCCGCAACTTCCGCTAGGAACTACCGACTTGCGGGATCGGCGATCGGCTCGGGAATCGGCTCGGCGCGCACCCACGGCTGGGCAAAGCCCAGCCAGACCAGAAACACGCCTCCGAGGACCGACACCAGGGCCCAGCCGAGCGCGTCGGTGCCGACCCCGACGTACTTCAGGCCCGAGGCGAAGATCACGAAGGTGATCGCCGGGCGGATGTATTTGTCCGGAGCGCGCGAGGACAGCACCGACCCGACCAGTACGGCGGGGACGCTGCCGATGATCAGCGACGTCGTCACCGCGAACTCCACATGGCCGAAGGCGAGCGCGCCCAACGCGGCCGCCATCGTCAGCGGCAGTGCCTGGGCCAGGTCCGTGCCGACCAGCTGGTTGGCTCCGAGCATCGGATAGAGGAAGAGCAACAGCACGATCATCAGAGAGCCGGAGCCCACCGAGGTCATGCCGACGACCAGCCCGCCGATCATCCCGATCGCGACCGTGCGGACGGGGTGGACGGCGATGTCGTTGACCACGCCCTGACGGGTGTGACCGGCCCGCCGGTCGAGCACGAACCGCAACACCATCGCGGCGGCCCCGAGCAGCAGCGCGGCGCCGAGGAGCCGCTCGATGTTGTCCTGGTCGGTGCTCGAGTCGCCGAGCTCGTGCAACAGGAACGATCCGAGGAACGCCATCGGCACTGACCCGGAGGCCATCAGCGCCACCAGCCGCATGTTGACCGTGCCCTTGCGGAAGTGCACGAAGGCGCCCAGCGGACGCATCACGACCGCAGCCACCAGGTCGCTCGAGATCGCCTTGAGCGGGGTGACGTTGAACAGCAGGATCAACATCGGAGTCATCAGCGCGCCGCCGCCGGCGCCGGTCATCCCCACCAGCAAACCGACCACCGCGCTGCCGAGCACGATGTAGGGATCGACGTGCATGCCCCGCCTCACTTATTGTTGACCAACTTTGTCGAGAACAATAGCACGCGAACGCGGCTAGTCGACCAACTTTGTGTAGAATAGTTTTACTGGCGCGGCGGATTCCCCCGTTTCGAGTGCAAACCTGTTAGC
>CAYNDD010000283.1:0-4514 GCA_964395425.1 uncultured Frankiaceae bacterium | reverse complement strand
CGGCGGGCGGCGAGCCTGCTCGAGGAGCTCGGCCTCGGGCCGCTGGTGGGCCAGCCGTTGGTGCGGCTGTCGGGTGGGCAGCGGCGGCGGGCCGGCGTCGCCGCGGCGCTCGCCGCCGATCGGGCGGTCCTGATCCTCGACGAGCCGACCACCGGTCTCGACCCAGTGGCCCGGCGGACGGTGTGGTCGGCTCTGCGCCGCCGTCGCGACGAGTCGGGCGTCACGATCGTGCTGGTGACTCACAACGTGATCGAGGCCGAAACCGTCCTCGACCGGGTCGCGGTGCTCGACCACGGGCGGGTGATCGGCTGCGACACGCCGGGCCGGCTGAAGGCGGGCGTGGACGACTCGGTGCGGGTCCACTTGGTCTGGCGGAGCGAGCCGCCGCTGGGCGACTCGACCGTGCAGCGACTGGCCCGATCGGCCACCATCGACGGCGCCCGGTGGACCGCCCGGCTGGAGCGTGACGAGGCGAGGGACGTGCTCGACCGGCTGACCCGTGGCGCGGTCTTCGACGCGCTCGACGACTTCACGGTCGCGACGCCGAGCCTGGAGGACGTCTACCTTTCGCTCGGGGGTCGCCACGACGACCTGGAGCGGGTGTGACCGAGCTCAGCACGACCGCCGAGTCGACCACGGTCGCCCCGGCACCACCGCTCGGTGCCCGGGTCCGGTTGCCGGCCGGGATCGCCGCGGTCGCAGCCGGGCAGGTCGGGCGGGTCCGGGTTGCGCGCGGGCCGCTGCTGTTCGTGGCGACCGTGCAGTCGCTCGGGCTGGTGGTCCTGCTTCGCGGCATCGTGCACCGGCACGACCTGGCCACCTCGGCCTCGATCGTGGCCGGCTCGACCATCCTGGTGGTCGCGTTCGTGGCGCTCAACCTGCTCGCCCAGCGATTCGGGGCGTTGCGCGCGAGTGCCGCCCTCGACTATTACGCCGCGATGCCGGTGTCACCGTCCGCTGTGGTCCTCGGCACGGCTGCGTCGTACGCGTCGTTCACCGTGCCCGGCGCGGTCGTGACCGCCGTAGTGGGCGTGGTGATCTACGGGTTGCCGGCCGCACATCTGTGGGTGGTCGTGCCGGCGGTGGCGGTGGCGTCCGTTGCGCTCTCAGGTGTCGGCGCGTTGCTGGGCCTGGTGTTGCCCCGCTCGGAGCTCGCCACCATCGCCGGGCAGCTGGGGATGACGGCGGTGCTGTTCCTCGGGATCATCGCGCCGACCCACTTGCCGCTGGTGGCGCGGGGGTTGCGGGCGGTCGTACCGGGAACCCTCGCGGTCGATGCATTCGCCGACTCGCTTCGCGCCCACCCGGACTGGACGGCCGTGGTCCTGCGGTTGCTGGTGACCCTCGGGTACGGCGTGGTCGCGCTTGCCCTCGCCGGCCGCGCGTTGCGGCGGGCGGTCGATCGGTGAGCGACTACCGGACCCCGGCGACCGTGGTGCCGCCGGACTGGCAGCACTGGCACGTCTCCGCGACCGAGACCTGGCTCCCGCCGGAGTACGGCGTCGATGCCACCTTCTCCTGGTGGTCCGAGGCGCTCGTCGCCGGACTGGTCGCGGTCTACTCGGTGCTGCTCGGCGGTGTGGTCGGGCTGATCTGGCCGCACTTCGCACCGCATATCCGGCTCGTGGACGCGGTCTTCGGGTCCGAGGCCGCGACCAAGGCGCTGCTCGGCGACGACCTGTGGCTGGCACTGATCGCCGGCATCGCAGGTGTGGTGGCGGTGATTGCGCTGTGGGCGCTGTCGCGTGGTACCGCGGACGGACCGGGGTCGATCGTGGGGCTTGCGGTCGGCGGTCTGCTCGGCTCGCTGGTGGCCGCGCACGTCGGGCACCTGGCGCAGCATCCGAATGTCCTGTCGGTGCTCCACACTTGGTTTCCGACGATCACGCCGCACTCGGCCGCTGCGGTCTTGAGCGACTTCGACTTCCGGGTCCGTGCCAGGGTGGTTCTGCTCGCCTGGCCGCTCACCGCGGTGGTCGCCCAGGCAGCGGTTGTCGGTCTGCGCCTGCCGTGGCCGCGCAGTCGCGCCGGCACCAGCCCGGCGCGCTGACCGGCCCGTTCGATCGACCTGACTACCCTTTGCACGTGCTTTCCCGACTCGACCTGCGCGGCAGCGCGGCGGATCCGCGTGACCTGCTGCCAAGGGCGAGCCTTGACGTCGAGGCCGCCGTTGAGGCAGTCCGGCCCATCGTCGAGCAGGTCCGCACCGGTGGCCGCGACGCGGTCATCGAGCTCACCGAGCGGTTCGACCGGGTCCGGCTGGCCGGGCTCCGGGTGCCGCAGGAGGCCTTGTCGGGCGCGCTCGCGGAGCTCGACCCGTCGGTCAGGGCCGCTCTCGAGGCGGCGATCGAACGAACCCGCCTGGTGCACCAGGCGCAGCGCCCGGCCGACGTCCGGGTCGACGTTGCGCCCGGTGCCACCGTCACCGAGCGGTGGACGCCGGTCGGCCGGGTCGGGTTGTACGTGCCGGGCGGGCTGGTCGCCTATCCGTCCAGCGTGGTCATGAACGTCGTACCGGCACAGGTGGCCGGTGTCGGCTCGATCGCGGTGACCTCGCCGCCGAAGCCGGAGTTCGATGGCCGGCCGAATCCGGCGGTGCTGGCCGCGTGCGCGTTGCTGGAGATCGACGAGGTCTACGCGGTCGGTGGCGCGCAGGCGATCGCGATGTTTGCCTACGGCGTCGACGGGGTGCCGCGGGTCGACCTGGTGACCGGACCCGGCAACGTCTACGTCGCGGCGGCCAAGCGACTGTTGCGGGGAGTCGTCGGCATCGATGCGGAGGCCGGCCCGACCGAGATCGCGATCCTGGCCGACGACAGCGCGACGCCCGACCACCTGGCCGCCGACCTGGTTGCCCAAGCCGAGCACGACGAGCTCGCAGCGTGCTTGCTGGTGTCGCCCAGCGCAGCGCTGCTCGATGAGGTCGACGCCGCGTTGGTGGAGCGGGTGGCGACCGCGCATCATCACGCCCGGGTCGAGAAGGCGCTCACCGACCAGTCGGCAGCGGTGCTGGTCGAGGACCTCGACCAGGGCGTTGCCGTCGTCGACGCCTGGGGCGCAGAGCATCTCGAAGTCATCACTCACGACGCGGACGCGGTGGCGGCGCGGATCCACAACGCCGGCGCGATCTTCGTCGGTCCGTGGGCGCCGGTGTCGCTGGGGGACTACCTGGCCGGCTCCAACCACGTGCTGCCGACCGGCGGCACGGCGCGGCACACCGGGGGACTGTCGGTGCATTCGTTCCTGCGCCAGGTGCACGTCGTCGACTACACCCGCGGCGCGCTGGCTGCGGTCGGCGATCACATCGCCGCCCTCGGCGGCGCCGAGGACCTGCTCGCGCACGTCGAAGCCGTTCGGACCCGGTTGCGATGACCGGCGTCGAGGATCTCCCGCTGCGCGCCGATCTGCGGGGGTTGACGGCGTACGGCGCTCCGCAGATCGACGTCCCGATTCGCTTGAACACCAACGAAAATCCGTACCGTCCGCCGGCCGGATTGGTGGCGGACCTGCGCGACGCGGTGACGGCGGCGGCGACGTCGATGAACCGCTATCCGGACCGCGAGGCGACCGCGCTGCGGACCGCGCTGGCGAACTATCTCGGCCATGGTCTCGACGCCTCGCAGGTGTGGGCGGCCAACGGGTCCAACGAGGTGTTGCAGCAGCTGCTCCAGGCCTTCGGCGGCTCCGGGCGGACCGCGCTCGGGTTCGAGCCGTCGTACTCCATGCACCGGCTGATCGCACTCGTCACCGAGACATCGTGGATCGGATCACCGCGCGCAGCCGATTTCAGCCTCTCCCCGCAGCAGGCTGCGGATGCGGTCGCCGAGCACCGCCCCGACGTCGTCTTCCTCTGCTCGCCGAACAACCCCACCGGCCAGGCGATCGATCCCGACGTCCTCGACGCAGTGCTCGAGGTGGCGCCGGGGATGGTCGTGGTCGACGAGGCGTACGTCGAGTTCTCGGGCCGGCCGTCGCTGCTGCCTTGCCTGGCCGCCGCGTCCCGGCTGGTGGTCACCCGGACCATGTCGAAGGCGTTCGGCTTCGCCGGCGCGCGGGTCGGCTATTTCGCGGCCGACCCGGCGGTCATCGACGCGGTGCGACTCGTCCGGTTGCCCTACCACCTGTCCGCACTCACCCAGGCAGCTGCGCTGGCCGCGCTCCGGCACGCCGACGAGACGCTGGCGCAGGTGGCCCAGCTGTGCGCCGACCGGGACGGGATGGTCCGCTCGCTGCGGGACCGCGGCTTCCCGGTGGTCGAGTCGGATGCCAACTTCGTGCTCTTCGGCGGCCTCGCCGACGAGAAGGCGGTGTGGCAGGCGCTGCTCGACCAGGGCGTGCTGATCCGCGATGTCGGACTACCCGGCTGGCTGCGGGTCAGCGTCGGCACCGGAGCGGAGTGCGAGGCCTTCGTGGACGCGCTCGACGCCGCGAAGGTCACCGCCGTGCGGCGCTGACGTCGCCACTCGCCGGTCGGATCCGACCCGGACTGGCCGTCGATGGCCGTCGCACTGCGA
>CAYNDD010000282.1:0-4526 GCA_964395425.1 uncultured Frankiaceae bacterium | reverse complement strand
GTCGTTGCGCGGTCGGACCGGCAGGCCGGGCATGTCGTCGAGCCTTCCACACCCGCACGTCGAGGAGGCATGCTGGATGCGATTGCGCGACGGGGGCGGCAGGAGGTGCGATGACCGCGTCCTGGCAGACCGTCGAGATCGACGGTCGGCAGTGCGACTATCTGCTCGCCGAGCCCGCCGGTGCACCACGGGCGGTGATCCTCTCGCTGCACGGCACCCGATCCGAGGCGAGGGACCAGGTGCGGCTGACCCGGTTGGACGGGACGGCGGTCGAGGCCGGCGCGGTCGCGGTGTTTCCGCAGGCGGTGACGCCGATCGGGCGCGGGTACGAGTGGGACCACGAGGCCGACCTGCCGTTCCTGTCGCGGTTGGTCGACGAGTTGCTCGCTCGCTATCCGAGCGCCGGAGGCCGGGTGGTCCTGACCGGGATGTCCGGCGGAGCCCGGATGTCGTGTCACTTCGCGTCACTGCGACCGGAGCTGGTGAGCCTGGTCGGCGCGATTGCCGGGTTGCGCGCGCCGAGCCGGACGACGCTGTCGACCCCGGTGCCGGTCTATGCCTTCCATGGCACGTCGGACCGGATCAACCCCTATCAGGGGAACGGCACCGCTCGCTGGGACGAGAGTGTGCCGGACGCGGCCATGCAGTGGACGATCGCGAACGGCGCGGGCCGCGAGCCGGTGATCAGCCAGGTCGGTCCGCACGTGACCAGGTCGTCGTACGGAGCCGACGGTGCACCGAACGAGGTCGTGCTCTGGACGGTTCGCGGCGGTGGTCACACCTGGCCGGGCTCACCGCTGGGCCTGCTGTTGCGGCTGTTCCTCGGTAAGACCACGACCGAGATCGACGCCACCGCCCTGATCCTGGCCGCACCCCACCTGGGTAGTGGCCGGACCGCCTGACGATCAGTCGTCGGCCGCCGCCGCGGCGGATCCGGACGGGTTGGTGCGACGGCGGATGTCGTGCAGGCTGGCCTCGACCGCGCGCCAGACCTCGGCCAGACTGGCCGCGGCCGGAAGGTCGCCGCGGATCACTCCGGGCGGATCGTTCGCCGCGTCGCCGAGAGCCTCGACCGCACTGCCGGCGAGCGTGACCAGGGTCGGGTCGGTGATCACCACGCTGAGCCGGCCGTCGGTGACCTCGACCTGCATCTGCCGCCGCCCGGCCTGCTCGGGCACCTCGTCGGTCGTGCCGGTCACGTCCGCGTCGCGCAACGCCTCGATCGCCCGATCGAGGTCGACGCCGACGCTCGCCAGCACCCGCGCGGCGGCGTTGTTCGGGTCGGTGAGGGTGGCAAGCATCACGTGGTGCGAGCCGATCGGTGCCCCGCCGGCGAGACGGGTCGCTTCCGCGAGACTGGCATCGACCGCTCCGGTCGTGTGCAGGCTCTCGGGCTCGATGCCTGCTTCGGTCTGCCGTGGCCGGAGCCAGCGCAGCCACCGGCGCTCGTCATCCGGCTTGCCGGCCGGCACCAGGTCCAGCACCGCCATCCGCACCCGCAGCGGGTCGCCGACCTGGTCGCGGACGATCTGGGCGCCGACCCCGTCGCCCTCCCGGATCAGGCCGAGCAGGATGTGCTCGGTGCCGATGTAGTTGTGGTGCAGAGCGAGCGCTTCGCGCAGCGCCAGCTCGAGGATCTTCTTGGCTCGCGGTGTGAACGGGATGTGGCCCTCGATCCGTTTCTTGCCCCGGCCGACCGTGGCCAGCACCCGCTCTCGCGCGACCGTCAAGGTCAGGCCGAACGGCTCGAGCGCCTGACCGGCGATTCCTTCCGGCTCGCCGAGCAGGCCGAGCAGGATGTGCTCGGTCCCGATGTAGTTGTGCTGCATCTGACGGGCTTCGTCCTGGGCGAGCACGATGCTGTGCCGGGCCCGGTTCGTGAATCGTTCGAACATGCTGCCAGGGTGCTTGTTGACAGCTACCCCGTCAATACCATGCTATTAATAGGGCAGCGAGGAAAGGCAGGGCAGCGATGGCGTGGGAGGACCGGCTCGACGACTGGGAGCTCCAGCTCGAGCTGACCGCGCAGTACGAAGGCTCGGAATGGGTCACCCTCGAGCGCGCGGCCGCACAGACCGGGGTGTCGCGGGCGGCGCTGCGCACCTGGTATCGCTCCGGCGTACTGCCTTCACGGTTGGTGGCTGGCCCGCACGGCCCGCAGCGGCTGGTCCCGCTCGCTCAGGTCGCCGCGCGCGCCGAGGCTTCTCCACGGCTGCGTCAGGCCGCCGCGCGACGGCTCGCCGAGGAAGCCGAGGTGGAGATGCTGCGGCACCGCCTCGAGGTCCTCGAAGCGCGGCTGGCCGCGATCGAGGATGCCGCCGCGACCTGAGCGGGTCAGGCCGACGTGCGGCCGCGGCGGGCGACCGCGTCGACCGTGACGGCGGCAAGCAGCACCAGGGCGATGACCATGCTCTGGCCAGCCGTGCCGATCTGGATCAGGCCCATGCCGTTGTAGATCGTCGTGATGATCACGCCACCGAGCACGGCGTGGATCATCTTGCCGCGACCACCGAACAGGCTGGTGCCACCGATGACCGCCGCGGCGATCGCGTACAGCACCAGGTTGCCGCCTGGAACATCGCTAGAGACCGAGCCGAGCTGCGAGAGGTAGACCATGCCGGCTAGCCCCGCCGTGAAGCTGCACAGGATGAACGCGGTCAGCCGGATCCTGGTCAGGCTGATGCCGGCTCTCCGGGCCGCTTCGGCATTGCCGCCGATCGCGTACAGGTAGCGGCCGAACCGCATCCGGCCGAGCAGCACCGTGTAGACCGCCAAGATGGCGAGCAGGATCGGCACGATCCACGGCACGCCGACCAGGTGTGTGTTGTTGTACCCGCGGTTCTTGTTGCAAACGAGGACCAGGATGATGCCGGCCACGGCGACCGTCCCGATCTTGACGAAGGTGAGCGCGAACGGCGGCGTGACCAGTCCGCTGCGCCGCCGCCGTTCATGTTGGAAGATGCTGAACACTGCAACAACCGCGACCACGACGATCATCAGGATCCAGCCGGCGGTCGGCGTCATCGAGCCGTAGTCGATGTCGTTGATGACGTTGCTGGTCACCGCGATGCTTCCGCCGGTTGCCGCCTTGTCTTTCTCGATCAACCAAAGCAGCAACCCGAACCCGCCGAGCTGGCCGGCGAGGGTGACCACGAACGAGGGCAGGCGAAGCTGGGTCACCAGCATCCCTTGGACCGCGCCGAAGACCGCGCACACCGCCAGCCCGGCGAGGATCGCCAGGAACCAGTTGACGTTGTGGGGATCGGTGGCGAGCTCAGCCGTGATCGTGGCGCCGACGCCGGCGACGAAGCCGGTCGACAGATCGATCTCGCCGAGCAGGAGGACGAATACCTCGGCCATCCCGAAGAGCACGAAGACACCGGACTGCTGGATCAGGTTGACGAGGTTGCCGGTGGACAGGAAATGCGAGTTCTGGCTCTGGAAGATCGCGACGATGATGATCAGCCCGATGACGACCGGCAATGCGCCGCTCTCTCCGGAGCGCATCCGCCGGCCGATGCCGCTGATGTACTCGCCCAGAGAGTTCGCGACCAGCTCGTTACCGCCCATCAGTGCTCCGGGCACCGGCAGATCCGGCGCTTCGACCGGGCTGGTCGGGGGCTCGCCCTCGACCTCGGCATCAGGACGCGACGTCGTCATCGTGCCTCAGCTCTCCCCGCTGCCGTTGGTGCTCGGTTTTGCGATCGATCCGGTCGTGATGAGCTCCACCGCGCGCTGGGTGTCGATGTCGGCAGCCTTCAAGACTCCGGCAATGCGGCCGAGGTAGAGCGCGGCGACGGTGTCGGCGACTGCGAAGACATCGTTGAGGTTGTGCGAGATGAGCAGTACGGCGACGCCGCGCTCGCTGAGGTTCTTGACCAGGCGCAGCACCATTGCGGTCTGCGAGACGCCGAGGGCTGCGGTCGGTTCGTCCATGATGACGAGCTGCGCATCTTCGAGCACCGCGCGGGCGACCGCGACCGCTTGTCGCTGGCCACCGGACAGCGAGCCGACCGGCTGGCGGATCGACCGCACCGTGGTCACCGAGAGGTCGGACAGCGTCTGCCGGGCCTGGATCTCCATGGCCGTCTCGTTGAGGAGGAGGTAATTAACCGGCTCTCGCCCGAGGAACATGTTCTGCACGATGTCCAGGTTGTCGGACAGCGCGAGATCCTGATACATGGTCGCGATGCCGAGTGCCGCGGCATCGCGCGGGTTTCGGATGTGGACTTCCCGCCCTTCCCAGAAGATCTGGCCGTGGTCGGGGGACCAGATGCCGGCGATGGTCTTGATCATCGTTGACTTGCCGGCGCCGTTGTCGCCGACCAGCGCGACCACCTCGCCCGGATGGATCTCGAGGTCGACATCGATCAGGGCCTGCACCGCCCCGAAGTTCTTGCCGATCTTTGACAGGCGGAGCAATGGCGCCGCAGAGGCCCGGTCGTGAGACCGGGCCTCTGCGTTGGTGTCGGCGGTCATGTTCAGCCGCTGATCCCTGCTGCCTGGCATTCCGCCTTGTAGGCGGA
>CAYNDD010000281.1:0-4540 GCA_964395425.1 uncultured Frankiaceae bacterium | reverse complement strand
ACGCGGTCGGCAACCCGGCCGTCGGAGTCCACCTCGACACCTACCACATGAACATCGAGGAGGCCGACCCGTGCGCCTCCGTCGCGCGGGCCGCCGGCCGGATCCGCAACGTCCATGTCGCCGACAACCATCGCCTGACGGTCGGCACCGGGCACTTCGACTTCGCCGGCTTCATCGTCGCGCTGAAGGCGGCCGGCTACGACGGTTCGATCGTGGTCGAGACCCTGCCGCGCTTCCCGAACTTCGACCTCGCCGCCGAGGCGTGGACCGCGTCCGAGCGCGATGTCGACGTGCGAAACAGCGTGGATTACCTTCGCCGGCTCGAAGCGCGGGCCCTCGATCCGGTCACCGCATCGGCCCCTGGATCGGCGTAGTCACAGTCCGGTTACGTCGCGTTGACACTATAAATTCATTTCGTATACGGTATAATCGGAGGTCCGGATGGAGTACCGAAGCCTTGGGTCCTCGGGCCTGAAAGTGTCCACGGTCGGGCTGGGAACGTGGCTCACCTTCGGTTCCGGCCTCAACCAGGATCAGGCTAACGCGACCGTCTTGCGGGCCATCGAGCTCGGCATCAACCTCTTCGACACTGCCAACGAATACTCCGGCGGACAGGCCGAGGAGGCACTCGGGAAAGCCCTCTCGGCCGTCCCGCGCAGCTCCTACGTCGTCGCGACGAAGGTCTACTGGCCGATGGGTGACGGGCCGAACGAGTGGGGACTGTCTCGCAAACACATCACCGAACAGGCCGAAGCGTCGTTGCGGCGGCTCGGGACGGACTACCTCGACCTCTACCAGTGCCATCGGTTCGACCCGCAGCGGCCGCTCGCCGAGACCTGCCGCGCGATGAACGACCTGATCAATGCCGGCAAGATCCTCTACTGGGGCGTGTCCGAATGGACCGCCGAGCAGATCCGGGACACCGTGCTGCTCTGCCGCGACGCCGGCTGGCCGGCACCGATCAGCAACCAGCCGATGTACAACCCGCTGTGGCGCGCGATCGAGCGGCGGATCCTGCCGGTCAGCGACGTCCTCGGCCTCGGCACCCTGGCGTTCTCGCCGCTCGCGATGGGCGTGCTCACCGGCAAGTACACCTCGGCGACCGACCTGCCACAGGACAGTCGGGGCGCCGGCTGGGCGTACGCCTTCTTCACCGAGGAAGACAACTGGCAGGACATGCCGTTCTTCACCCAGGCGACCCTGGACGCGGTCGGCCGGCTGAAGCCGATCGCCGAGTCCCTCGACGCAAGCCTCGCCCAGCTCGCGCTTGCCTGGTGCCTGCATCAGCCCGGCGTCACGTCCGTGCTGACCGGGTCGTCGCGGCTGAGCCAGCTCGAGGACAACGCCGCCGCTGCTGACCTGCAGATCCCGCCCGAGACGCTCGACCAGATCACGACGACGCTCGCCGACGTCGCGACGCTTGACGCACCGCCGATCCCCAACATGGAGAGCTGACCGCTCCGCGGCATCCGTTACTCAACTTCCTGCGAGGTTTCTGGATGATGGCGAACCGGGTCGGCGAACCGGGTGCCCTTTCGCGCCCGGATCTCGACGGCGAACCGGTGCTGCAAATCCGCGACCTCCACGTGCGCTTCGACGAAGGGCGCGGGGCGCACGCGCTCCGAGGCGTCGACCTCGACCTGCATCGGGGTGAGCTGCTCGCGGTCGTCGGCGAGAGTGGGTCCGGCAAGTCGACCCTCGGCCTTGCAGTTCAGCAACTGCTGCCGACCGAGGCCCGCCCGGAGCTCTCCGGCTCGATCGTGGTGAACGGCACCGAGGTCGTCGGCGCGTCCAAGACCAAGGCCAGGCACATCCGCCGGGACTGGGTCCGCGCGGTCTTCCAGGATCCGATGTCCTCACTCAACCCGACGATGCGGATCGGCAAGCAGCTCGAGGAGGCGTGCGCCGGGGATGCGACCGCACTCGAGTGGTTAACCCGGGTCGGCATCCCGGATCCCGAGGCGAAAGTGCGCGCCTTCCCGCACCAGCTCTCGGGCGGTCAGCGCCAGCGGGTAATGATCGCGATGGCGATGGCTGCTAACCCCGCCGTCGTCGTCGCGGACGAGCCCACCACGGCGCTCGACGTCACGGTCCAGGCCCAGGTGCTCGAGTTGATCCGCAGTCTGCGGGACGAGCGCGGCGTCGCGTTCCTGTTCGTGACCCATGACCTGGCAGTCGCCTCGGCGATCGCCGACCGGTTGCTCGTGCTCTACCACGGCCGGATCGTGGAGATCGGCCCGACCAGCGACGTCATCGGCAGCGCCGCGCACCCCTATACGGTCGCGTTGCTCAAGGCCCGGTTCGGCATCGATGTCGACCGGTCCAAGCCGCTGCCAACGATTCCGGGCGACCCGCCCGGAGCCAGTGAATCCCTGCACGGCTGCTCATTCGCGCCACGGTGTGTGCTGGCCGAGCCGGCCTGCACCGAGCAGGAGCCACCGCTCGTCGCGGTGGACCAGCATCCCGGTCTCGGCGCCTGTTTCCGATCCCGGTCGGTCTCGTCCGAGGTCTGGGACGGCAGCTCGGGCGAATGGTCGATGCCCGAGGCGACCGGGTCCGCGGGCAACATCGTCGAGGTCGAGAACGTCTCGAAGTCGTTCAGCCACAGCCGGTTCGGCAATCGCTCGACCCAGACGCTGGCGCTCGATCGGGTCAGCCTGCAGGTGCAAGAGGGCGAGTCGTGCGCGCTCGTCGGCGAGAGCGGCTCCGGCAAGACGACGTTGTTGCGCCTGGTCGCCGGCCTGGTGACTCCCGACGTCGGCACCGTCCGCTTCGTAGTCGAGGACCAGCCGCAGATGGTCTATCAGGACGCCTATGCGTCACTGACCCCCTGGCTCACCGCGGGCGACCTGATCGGGGAGCGGCTCCGTCGCCAGCACCTCCCCCGGTCGGAGTACAAAGCGCGGGTCGAGGCGGCCTTGAAGATGGTTGGGCTGCACGCATCGATCGCGGAGGTCCGGCCGCCCTACCTGTCGGGCGGGCAGCGCCAGCGGGTGGCCCTGGCTCGTGCGATCGTCGTCCCGCCGCGACTGCTGTTGTGCGACGAGCCGATCAGCGCGGTCGACGTGTCGATGGGCGCCGCAATGCTCAACCTGCTGCAACAGCTGCGGCTGCGATTGCGGATGGCGGTGCTGTTCGTGACCCACGACATCGCGGCGGCACGGTTCATCGCGGACCGGATCGTGGTGATGAAAGCCGGGCAGATCGTCGAAGCCGGCGACTCCGACGAAGTGACCCACCATCCTCAGCACGCCTACACCCAGCAGCTGCTCGCTGCACTACCGGCGCCGGTCGGATGAGCGCGACCATGCAAGCAGCCCCGGTCGGCCCGTCCGCGCGCAGCGGTTGGCGCGCGGCACGGTTGCGCGGGCGCCTGCGTGGCACGACCTGGTCGGACAAGATCGGGTTGGCCGGCGTGCTCTTGGTGACCATCGTCGCGCTGTTCTCCTCGTTCCTGGTGCCCCACAACCCGTTGATCCCGGTCGCCAGCCCGTTCCAGCACCCGACCGGTGCCCACCCGCTCGGCACCGACAACATCGGACGCGACGAGTTCAGCCGAGTGATCGCCGGGCTGCGGCTCACTTGGTTCCCGGCCCTTGCGGTCGTCGCGATCGGTGTCGCCATCGGCGGCACGATCGGCCTGCTCTCCGGTGTGTACGGCGGATGGCTCGACCGGATTCTGCAGCGCCTGACCGACCTGTTCCTGGTCATCCCCTCGGTGCTGATCGCGATCGCAGTGATCGCCGCGATCGGCCCCGGGGTCGGGCATACCGTAATCGCGATCTCGATCTTCTGGTGGCCGTGGTACTCCCGGCTGGTCAGAGGCGAGGTCAAGGCGATCGCGGCGCGGCCCCACGTCGAGGCGGCCCGGCTCGCCAAGGCCTCGCGCTGGCGACTGCTCACCCGCTACGTACTGCCCGGAGCGATTCCGACCGTCCTCGTCACCGCGACGCTCGACATCGCCAACGTGATCCTGATCGTGTCGCTGTTCTCGTTCTTGGGGCTTGGCGCGCCCGCACCGGCTCCCGAGCTCGGCGCGATGACGGCCGGCACGCTCGACTCCTTGACCACGTCCTGGTGGCTACCGCTGTCGCCGGCGATCGCGATCTTCTTGATCGCCTACCTCTCGAACCTGGCCGGCGACGGGCTCCGACACATGATGCGGACGGCGTGAGGGCGATGGAGATGGTGCCGTCATGATCCGGTTCATCGCCTGGCGCCTGCTCGGGATGGTCGTCGTCATCCTGTCGATGACGTTCATCGTCTTCCTGCTGCGCTCCGTCGTACCGTCCGACCCGGCGCGAGCCGCGCTCGGATCCTCCGCGCCATTGGCGGCGGTCCGCGCGGAGCGGGTTGCGCTCGGCCTGAACCACCCGCTGTGGCAGCAGTACCGGCACTACCTCGGGCAGCTTCTGCACGGCAACCTCGGGCTGTCGGTGACCACGCTGAACCCGGTGCGATCCGACATCGCCACCGCACTGCCCGCCTCACTCGAGCTGCTTCTCGCGGCGGCAATCCTCGCCATCGTCATGGCGGTCGT
>CAYNDD010000280.1:0-4550 GCA_964395425.1 uncultured Frankiaceae bacterium | reverse complement strand
CTCTTCGGGCCCTACTACCCTTATTCCACGCAGTACTGGTACGACCTCAAACCGGACGGTACCTTCATCCTCTGAGGCCGGCTGATGACCTTGACGGAGAGGGCGTTCGGAACCCCCTCCTCAGCGCCCTCTCCGTCAAGCTTCCGGACCGCCGGTCCATCACTTGATCGAGCGGGCAACGCTTCCGCGACCTTGATCCGCCATCCGGGTGAATCTGCCCGCGACGCCACGATCGGCGCTTGGCCGTCCCTACGATCGGACGCATGCTGCCGAGCCCACGGCGCAGTGTGTTGGTTGGTCATACGGTCCGGTTCTGCTGGCAGTTCGTGGCTAACGCGGCGCTGCTGATCGCCTTCCACCAGTTCATCCTGACCAGCCCGCACTAGCCGAGCAGTCGCGATCATCTCCGCTGGCAGTACACGTTTGCGTGCGTCGTTCGGCCTTGACGGACCTTGACCGTGTGCAGTGCGTTGCACGTTCCCTGGCGGTCGTCGATGACGAACTGTGGGGTACGCCCGGCGAACCGGTAGGTGCCGGCCGGCGCCGCGACGCTGAACCTTCCGTCCGGGCCGACCGCGACGGTCACGACTCGTCGGTGCGGGCCGGTCAGCGAGACCACGCCGCGCTGGGTCTCCGCCGGCGCTCCCGGCGGCCCACCGATCGCGAGGAAGCGCCCGACCACGCGTCCGTCCCGGCGCGGCACGTCGCGAGCCAGTTGCGGGCACCCAGGAGGCAGGTTGTCCCAGGTGGCCTGGTCGCCGGTCGTGCCGTCGACGATGACGGCGATGAGGAAGTACGCAACGTGCTGCGGCTGCGCGACGTGATAGCCGGCCGGCGGCGAGGCCAAGGCGACACACGGCGGCACCGGGATCTGTGCCGTGGACGACCGGTAGATCGCAACCCACGCCAGCCGCCACTGCCGGAAGACCGGGTCCGTGCCACCCGCGGCCGACTGTGCCTGCGGCGAGCGGACCCGTCCGTAACCGAACGTGATGGGGTCGTTCATCTGGGCGCCCGACGGCCAGTTGGCCGGGTGCTGCACGTCTTGCCGCGCCGCGGTCGCGGACACCGTCGGGCGTTGGCCCGCGAGCGGTGGCACCGCAAGAAACGGGTTGCTCGCCGACCCGTAGAGGTACCCGTTGGCCAGCGGACCGCCGCCGGGAGGGCCGGTCGTCGATCCCGTCGCGGCGTGCTGCGTACAACCAACAAGCGCCGCGAGACTGAGGAGAACTGCTCCGCGTCGCTGCCATGGAGTACGACTCATCACGTCACTTCGACGTGGCTCGAATGTCAACGGTTTCAACGCTAATCAGCGAACAACCACATCAGTCGGGCTGACAGGATTTGAACCTGCGACCCCTTGACCCCCAGTCAAGTGCGCTACCAAACTGCGCTACAGCCCGCTGCGGGGGAGTCTAGTGCCCGGGCCGAAGTCAGCCGCTGCCTAGACTCCGCCCCAATGACGGAGTCGGAGTCGTCAATCAGCGATCGGGTGTGGACCGTCCCGAACGCACTCTCGGCGCTGCGCTTGCTCGGCGTACCGCTGTTCCTGTGGCTCGCCCTCGGACCCCAGGACGACGGCTGGGCAGTCATCGTGTTGATGGTCGGCGGGTTCACCGACTACCTCGACGGCAAGATCGCCCGCCGGTTCAACCTGACCTCGCGACTCGGCGCGATGCTCGACCCTGCGGCAGACCGGCTCTACATCCTCGCGACGCTGGTCGCGCTGACCGTCCGAGGGATCGTCCCGATCTGGCTTTCCGCGGGCATCGTCGGGCGCGACCTGATCCTGGCCGGCGGTCTCGTGGTGCTCCGGCGGCACGGGCATCCGCCGCCGGAGGTCACCTGGCTGGGCAAGGCGGCGACCCTCAACCTGCTCTACGCGTTCCCGCTTCTCTTGCTGTCGGTCGGGCACGACACGTTCGGTCACGTCGTCCGGCCGCTGGCGTGGGCGTTCACGGTGTGGGGGACCTGGCTGTACGTCTGGTCGGGCTCGCAGTACCTCGTCGACGAACGGCGCCTGATCACCGGTACGCCGGCCCGGTAGCCGCCCCGGCCCGTTTCAGCACACAACCCTCGGCGTGGAGGGGTGATCTGCCGCTCGGCGTCCGATTCGCGATGGCGCTCAGCCGGCGTTGTGTGCTGAAGCGGGCAGGACGGGCGCCTTGCGGTGGGCTTCCGCGGCTCGTTACGCTCGCCCGACCGCAACTCGCAGGCACGGAGCGCGCCGCCGACACCCCAGGAGTGACCGAGTGGTTCCGCAGGATCTCAGCTACACCGCCGAGCACGAGTGGGCCCGTGACCAGGGTGACGGCACGATCCAGGTCGGGATCACCGACTACGCCCAGGACGCGCTCGGCGACGTGGTCTTCGTGTCGCTGCCCGCACTCGGCACCCAGGTCACCGCTGGCCAGGTCCTCGGCGAGGTCGAGTCGACCAAGAGCGTGTCCGAGATCTACGCCCCGTTCGATGGCGAGGTCGTCGCACGCAACGACGAGCTCGAGGCGCGGCCCGAACTGCTCAACTCCGACGCGTACGGCGAGGGCTGGATCGTCGCGATTCGCCCGCCCGCCGACTCCGGGTTCCCCGAGCTGCTCGACGCGGCGGCCTACGAAGAACTGATCGCCACCGACGCCTGAGATCAGCCCGGTTGACCTGCGTTGCACCCGACGTCTACCGTGCGGTTCTACCTACACCTGTGGTTGAGGCTTTCGGGCCCCTGATCACAACCGTCACGTCAGGATCAGGACAATCGAGCTCATGGCCAGCGTGTTTTGCGAGAACTGCGGTCACCAGAACCCGGCCGACAGCCACTTCTGCGCCCGCTGTGGCGCCGCGCTGAGCCAACCCGCCGAGGAATCGACCAGCAACGACCAGACCTCGACGATCTCGCTCGCCGGGCTGGATGTCGACGACCACGACGACCTGGCCGAGGACCTGCTCGGCGAGAGCCTGCCGAACGGCTTCGCGCTGCTCGTGGTGCAACGCGGCCCGAATGCGGGCAGTCGGTTCCTGCTCGACAAGGAGCTGACAACCGCAGGGCGCCACCCGGACAGTGACATCTTCCTCGACGATGTGACCGTCTCTCGGCGGCATGCGGAGTTCACCCGGACCGACGACGGCTTTGTCGTCTCCGACGTCGGCAGCCTCAACGGCACCTACCTCAATCGCGAACGAATCGAGCGGGCGCCGGTCCGCAACGGCGACGAGGTCCAGGTCGGCAAGTTCCGCCTGCTGTTCTTCACCAGCCTCCCCGGGGCCGCGTCATGATCGTGCTCCCGGCCCGCCCGGCAGCGGACCGCCGATGAGCGCGGCCAGCAACGCCTCACATGCGTTCATGAGCATCGGTGAGGTCCTCGGCCAGCTGCGGGCGGAGTTCCCCGATGTCACGATCTCCAAGATCCGGTTCCTCGAGTCCGAGGGCCTGGTCGAGCCGGCCCGCACGTCGTCCGGCTACCGCAAGTTCTCCCGCGACGACGTCAGCCGGCTGCGCTACGTTCTCGCCGCGCAACGCGACAACTACCTGCCGTTGCGCGTGATCAAAGGGCACCTGGAGGCAATCGACCGCGGCCTGCAGCCCGCGGCGAACAGCCAACTCACCCCGCAGGTGCCGCGTGCCCGCGCCGAGCGGGACGGGTTGCCCGATGCGGACGACTTCATGCCGGAGGCATCCGAGCTACGACTGTCGCGACAAGAGCTCCTTGATGCCGCCGATATCGACGGCGAGCTGCTCAGTCAGATCGAGGGTTTCGGCCTCGTCACTCCCGGCCCGAGCGGCCACTACGACGGCGACGCGCTGGTGATCGTCAAGACGGTCGCGGAGATGAGCCGGTTCGGTCTGGAGCCGCGCCACCTCCGATCGTTCCGTACGACGGCCGAGCGCGAGATCGGTCTCGTCGAACAGGTGGTGTCACCCCTCGTCCGGCAGCGAAACCCCGAGGCTCGGGGCCGCGCGGACGAAGTCGCCCGGGAGCTGGCCAGCCTGTCCGTCCGGCTGCACACGACCCTGGTCCGCTCCGGCCTGCGCCCGCAACTGCGCGGATAACCGACCGAGCCCCGATTCGGCCGATGCCGACCACCCGCGCCCCGGTGTAGTTTCTGAAGGAGGAGTCGCAGCGCGGAGCGGAGTCAGTGGTGAACGAGCTCACGGTGGTAGGGGTCCGGGTCGAGCTCCCGTCGAATCAACCGATCGTGCTGCTCAAAGAGGCGGCGGGGGACCGCTACCTCCCGATCTGGATCGGCGCGGTCGAAGCCACCGCGATCGCCTTCGCCCAGCAGGGCATCGTCCCGGCCCGGCCGCTCACCCACGACCTGCTCAAGGACATCCTTCAAGCGGTCGGCGCCAATCTTGACGCCGTGATGATCACCGAGCTCCGGGACGGCGTCTACTACGCGGACCTGCGCTTCGGCGACGGGACCTCGGTCTCGGCCCGGCCTTCGGACGCGATCGCGCTCGCGATCCGCGCCGGCACGGTCATCTATGCCGAGGAAGCGGTTCTCGACGCCGCCGGGATCACCATCCCGGACGAGCAGGAGACCGAGGTCGAGCG
>CAYNDD010000279.1:0-4562 GCA_964395425.1 uncultured Frankiaceae bacterium | reverse complement strand
TGGTTTCGTCCTGTCCGCGTGAGGATCGACCGGGTCGGCCCGCGGCTGCATGGGTCGTTGGTCGGGAGAAAACGGTGCATACCGACCGACGAAGGGTTGCGCCGAGCACCTATTCTCGATCCGTGGCTGACATCGACACCCCTTCCCCCGAGACCGCCGCGGGCACCGGCACGCTCACCGACACCCGGATCGACCCGCGGCTGTCCAACGACGGCGATCACGAGCGCTTCGCGCACTACGCGGACCGCGACAAGGTCACCGAGGCGATGGTGACCGGCGTGCCGGTCGTGGCCCTGTGCGGGAAGGTCTGGGTGCCCAGCCGCGACCCGTCCCGGTTCCCGGTCTGCCCGGAGTGCAAGCGGCTCTACGAACTCGGCCCCGAGGGCCGGATGAACGAGTGGCGGGAGCGCGCAAACCAGTCCTGAGCGCGGCGTTCGCGGTCCCTGACAACCACTAAGAGCGGGCGCATAATTGACCCATGGCTGTCGAGAAGTGGTTCCCGCCGTTCCCGGAGTTCGACTCGCTTGAGGACGAGCAGCGACATCGCAAGGAGCGGCTCGCGGCTGGCTTCAGGTTGTTCGCCAAGTTCGGTTTCGAAGAGGGCGTCGCCGGCCACATCACCGCGCGTGATCCGATCGAGCCGGACACCTTCTGGGTCAACCCGTTCGGCGTGCCGTTCGCGCACGTGAACGTGAGCTCGCTGATCCGCGTCAGCCACTCCGGCGAGGTGGTCGAGGGCGGCTACCACGTCAACGAGGCGGCGTTCTGCATCCACTCCCAGGTGCACGCGGCACGGCCGGACGTCATGGCGGCCGCGCACAGCCACTCGACGTACGGGCGGGCGCTGTCCACCCTGGGTACGACGCTCGAGCCGATCACCCAGGACGTGTGCGCGTTCTACGAGGACCATTCGCTGTTCAACGACTACACCGGGGTCGTCACCGACGTCGAGGAAGGGAAGCGGATCGCGGTCGCGCTCGGGGAGAACAAGGCAGTCATCCTGCGCAACCACGGCCTGCTGACGGTGGGCGAGTCGGTCGACTCCGCGGTGTTCTGGTTCATCTCGATGGAGCGCTCCTGCCAGGTCCAGTTGGCCGCGAAGGCAGCCGGCGAGGTGGTGCACATCGACCCGGAGCAGGCGAAGCAGACCCACGACTACGTCGGCACCGAGCTGGCCGGATGGTTCTCGTTCCAGCCGTTGTGGGCGAAGATCACCCGCGAGCAGCCGGACCTCTTCGACTGATCGACGGACCGCCGCTGCGCTGTGGGACCCGTCGTCGAGATCGATGACCCGGCCGACCCGCGGCTGTCGGACTACCGCTCGCTGACCGACGTCGCCCTGCGGACGAAGTTCGAGCCGCCGAACGGGCTGTTCATCGCCGAGGGCGCCTTGGTCATCGAGCGCGCCGTCGACGCCGGCTACCGGTTGCGCTCGGCGCTGATGTCGCCGCAGTGGCTGGATCGCACTGCGGAGGCACTCGGCGGTTCGGATGCCCCGGTCTACCTGGGCTCGGACGCCCTGTTGCGGGCCGTGACCGGCTTCCACGTCCATCGGGGTGCGCTGGCCTCGGTGCATCGCCGTCCGGTGGGAGAGTTTGCCGACTTGCTCGACCGGGCCCGCCGGCTGGTCGTGATCGAGGACATCGTGAGCCACACCAACCTGGGCGCGATCTTCCGGGCGGCTGCGGCGCTCGGGATGGACGGCGTCGTGCTGTCCCCGCAGTGCGCCGACCCGCTCTACCGCCGATCGGTGCGGGTGTCGATGGGTGCGGTCTTCGCGGTCCCCTATGTCCGGGCCGCGCCGTGGCCCGGCGCGCTCGACCAGTTTCGAGCGAGCGGCTTCCGGCTGCTTGCCCTAACCCCGGCGCCGGACGCCACCGCGCTCGGCTCCAGCCCGGTCGATGGATCGGCCAAGATCGCGGTGTTGCTCGGCACCGAAGGCGCCGGCCTGAGCGAACGGGCAGCCGGGCTGGCCGACGAGCGGATCCGGATCCCGATGATGGGCGGCATCGACTCGCTGAACGTGGCCGCCGCGGCCGCGATCGCTTTTTGGTCGTACGGCGACCGAAGTGGGTAGAACAGAACAGTGACGTCCACGAGCATCGAGCCGCCGATCCACTCCGCCGGGACCTTTGCACTCGGTGGCGACCTGACCGTCCATCGGCTCGGATTCGGTTCCATGCAGCTCACTGGCCCGGGCGTCTGGGACGATCCCTCGAACCCCGACGAGTGCATCCGGGTCCTACGGCGCGCGGTCGAGCTCGGCGTCGACCTGATCGACACCGCCGACGCCTACGGCCCGTTCGTCGCCGAAGACCTGATCCGGGCCGCGCTGCATCCCTATCCGGACGGGCTCGTCATCGCGACCAAGGGCGGGTTCACCCGTGGCGGTCCGGCCGACTGGCGGCCGGTCGGGCGGCCGGCGTACCTCCGCCAATGTGTGGAGATGTCGCTGCGCCGGCTCGGGCTGGAGCGGATCGACCTGTACCAACTGCATCGCGTGGACCCGGACACGCCGCTCGAGGACTCACTCGGTGAGCTGGCCGCGATGCAGGACGAGGGCAAGATCCACCACATCGGACTGTCCGAGGTTGAGGTCGATGTGATCGCGAAGGCGCGCGAGGTCGTCAATATCGTCAGCGTCCAGAACCTCTACAACCTCGGCAACCGGGCCCACGACGACGTGCTCGACTACTGCGAGTCCGCCGGGCTCGGCTTCATCCCGTGGTTCCCGCTGGCGACCGGCCAGCTGGCCCGCGAGGGCGGCCCGCTCGGCGGCGTGGCGGAGCGGCAGAACAGCACCGCGTCTCAACTCGCCCTGGCCTGGCTGCTTCGACGCTCGCCGGTGATGCTGCCGATCCCGGGCACCTCCTCCGTTGCGCATCTCGAGGAGAACTGTGCGGCGGCCCGGATCGAGCTGACCGACGACGATTTCACCGAGCTGTCCACCGCGATCTAACCGGCCCGGCCGTTAGGCTCCCTGCCGTGCCGGTGTTGCCTGATCGGGTCGACCGCGACGCCCCGGACCACGCCGCCCGGCGCGCGTCGCTGCTCGAGCTGCTGTCCGAGCACTCCCGGCAGCTGGAGCTGGCCAACCTCGGTGGTGGCGAGCGTTACATCGAGCGGCACCGGGCGCGCGGCAAGCTGCTCGGGCGTGAACGGGTCCAGCTCCTGCTCGACCCCGACTCGCCGTTCCTCGAGCTGTCGCCGCTGGCCGGATGGGGTACGCCGTACACCGTCGGCGCCAGCCTGGTGACCGGGATCGGCGTCGTCGAGGGCACCGAGGTGATGATTGTCGCCAACGACCCGACGGTGCGCGGGGGAGCGGTGAACCCGTTCACCGCGCGCCGTCAGCGCCGGGCGCTGCAGATCGCCGACGAGAACCGCCTGCCGCTGGTGAACCTGGTCGAGTCCGGCGGAGCCGACCTGCCGACGCAGAGCGAGATCTTCATCCCGGGTGGTGCCGGCTTCCGCGACCTGAGCCGCAAGTCCGCAGCGGCGATCCCCACGATCGCGCTGGTGTTCGGTAACTCGACCGCGGGCGGCGCCTACGTGCCCGGAATGAGCGACTACGTCGTCATGGTCGAGGGCCGCGCGAAGGTCTTCCTCGGCGGCCCGCCGCTGGTCAGGATGGCGACCGGCGAGATCTCCGATGACGAGGAGCTCGGTGGTGCGTCGATGCACGCACGCACCAGTGGGCTGGCCGACTACCTTGCGGTCGACGAGCTCGACGCGATCCGGCTCGGCCGGCAGATCGTCCGGCGGCTCAACCGACGCAAGCTCGGGCCGGCGCCGGCCGGGTCGTACGCGGAGCCGCGCTATGCCGCCGACGACCTGCTCGGCATCGTGCCGACCGACCTTCGCGAGCCGTTCGATCCGCGCGACGTCCTGGCGCGGATCCTCGACGGCAGCGAGTTCGACGAGTTCAAGCCGCTCTACGGCTCGTCGCTGGTCACCGGTTTCGGCCAGCTGCACGGCTACCCGATCGGCGTGCTGGCCAACGCGCGCGGAGTGTTGTTCGCCGAGGAGAGCGAGAAGGCGGCGCAGTTCATCCAGCTCGCCAACCAGTCGGACACGCCTTTGCTGTTCATGCAGAACACCACCGGTTACATGGTCGGCAAGGACTACGAGCAGGGCGGCATCATCAAGGCCGGTGCGCAGATGATCAACGCGGTCTCCAACAGCGACGTCCCGCACCTGACCGTCACGATGGGGGCGTCGTACGGCGCGGGCAACTACGGCATGTGCGGCCGTGCTTACGACCCACGATTCCTGTTCACCTGGCCGAACGCCAAGTCGGCGGTGATGGGCCCGGCGCAGCTTGCCGGCGTCCTGTCGATCGTGGCCCGCGCCTCGGCGGAGGCCAAAGGCGAGGCGTACGACGAGGAAGCCGATCGAGCGATGCGCGAGCTGGTCGAGACCCAGATCGAGGCGGAGTCGAAGGCGTTGTTCTTGACCGCGCGGGTCTATGACGACGGCATCATCGATCCCCGCGACACCAGGACGGTGCTCGGCTTCGCGCTCTCGGTGGTGCACAACCAGCCCGTGCAGGGACGCCGCGG
>CAYNDD010000278.1:0-4572 GCA_964395425.1 uncultured Frankiaceae bacterium | reverse complement strand
TCCAACCAAGGATCACGCGGCGGCTAACTCACACACCACGCCGGCGGACGCGACCTTGGAATGGAGCTACGCACTTGAGGAATGCCATGGGAAGACGATCGGCAAGGACGGCTACTACGTCCATCGCGATTCCACTAGAGACGGTCGGACGCTGGCAGGACTGACATACGTGAGAGGGTTGTTTGCCCACTCGCTTACCCAGGTCGGCGAAGCTCTCACAGCACGCCCGCCACCGAGGGTCGTAGGACTCGTTGGTGGGCGACGTGGTGGAAGCGTAACGATTCTCACCGGGTTGACCGTCGAGTACCGCTGAAAGCAGCTCTCCGACCTCCCGCCACCAGATAGGGGCGGAACACCACTGGCGAGACAACCGGTACGCCGAATACGTGGCAGGACAGCCCATCCTGGGCCCGCTGGATACGGTCGGAAGGTACCTGCAGTCGCTCTGATGGCCCCTCGCTGACGGAACTTGATCGCGAGTCAGAATGGTCGCCGCTCAATCCGACAGCGCGGGCGGCCCCCCGGCGCGTTCCCATGCCTCAATCGAGGCGCTCAAGCTCGGCGCTGCGTCGAGCAGTCGGCGGGTGTAGTCGTCGCGCGGGGATCCCAGGACCTCACTGACCGGGCCCTGTTCACAGATCACACCGTCGCGGAGAACAAGGACCCTCTCCGCGATCGTGGCGGTGACGGCCAAGTCGTGAGTGATGAACACCAGCGCGACACCCAAATCCTGACGAAGATCGCGTAGCAATTCCAGCACCACGGACTGTACGGAAACATCCAACGCGGAGGTGATCTCGTCGCAGAGAATTACATCCGGTCCAGCGGCGAGAGCTCGAGCTAGCGCTACGCGCTGCCGTTCGCCGCCGGACAGCTCTCGCGGATACCGCCTCTCGATCCCGGCGGGAAGCCGCACAGCATCGAGCAGCTCGCGGGTCCGTTGTCGCGAATCAGCCCGACTCTGTCCGAGCAAGATCCGCGCTGGCCGCGCAATCGCGTCACCCGCCGTGTGGCGTGGGTTTAGCGCCTCCGCCGGGTTCTGAAACACGATCTGGATGCGACGGCGCTGCTCGGTGACACGGTGGCGCGCGAGGCTTGGAAGCGCGACATCTCCGAGCCGTATTCGGCCAGCTGAAAGAGGGTGCAGGCCCGCGATTACACGCGCGATCGTCGTCTTGCCGCTCCCGGATTCACCCACGAGAGCAACACATCCACCGCGCGGCACGGCAAACGACACGTCCCGTGCCACTACAAGGTCGCTGCCTCGGCTCTTGAACTCGGCGCGAAGCCGCTCGACCTGCAATACCTCGGCGGGCGGTACCTCGGCGGGTGGTACGTCGCGTGGCTTGAGACTCTCCGCCCATGCTACCAATGGGGTTCGGGCCGATTCGAAGCAGCGGACGGCATGGCCAGGCGAAATCTCGGCGAGCTCCGGGAGCGACGTCCTACATGTCGATCTAACCTGAGGACATCGCGCCGCGAACGCGCAGCCCTCCGGTCGGTCGCCGACTCCGACAGCGGTACCTGCCATCGACTCCAAGGCTCGGGACCGCCGATGATCTGGGGTGGAGGCGACAAGCCCACGGGTATAGGGATGACGGGGTCTACGGAGGATCTGGTCGGCTGGTCCCTCTTCCACGATTCTGCCGGCGTACATCACGGCGATGCGGTTGGCGATCGTGCTGACGACAGCGAGGTCGTGGGTGATGTACAGCATCGCCACGCCCTGTTCGTCACGAAGCCGCACCAACTCGCTGAGAATGCGGTCCTGAGTGACGACATCAAGACCCGTTGTTGGCTCGTCGAGAACCACCACCGCCGGATGCGCGGCGAGGGCCATCGCGATGCAAACGCGCTGTTGCTGCCCGCCGGAAAGCTGATGCGGGAACCGGCGCCCGAACTCCCTGTCGGCGGGCAGACCGACTCGTTCGAGCATCTCGGCCGCTGTTGTGCTCCCGTCTGCTGGACCTCTGTGGGCCTCGATGATGTCGCGGAGCCCATCGGCGATCCGCATCGAGGGGTTCAGAGCCGCGCCGGGGTTCTGCGGAACGTAGGAGATCAGACGTCCACGGGCTTTACTCAGCAGCTTCTGATCGGTCAGATGCTCGTTGGAGATTGTGATCTCGGCAAAGCGGATCTTCACCGCGCGCTCGTGGTAGCCGAACATGGACAGTGCGGTGGTGGTCTTTCCTGATCCGGACTCTCCCACTAGCCCGAGGATCTCTCCGGCGCGCAGCTCGACATCGACGTCCTCGATCACGGCCCCGCCGCTCAACAGATCGGCGTGAAGGCCCCGCGCCCGAAGCGCCTGTGCGGGACTGCCGTTCATCGTTGATCACCCGACGTACCCAAGCGCCGCACCAGGGCGTCGCCGACAAGATTCACGGAGATCACCAACAGCGCGAGCATCGCTGCGGGCGCAAGGAGCGCTGCCGGATTGCCAGAGATGATGTCCCGGTTCTCCGAGATCATCAGGCCCCAGTCAGCGGTCGGAGGCTGGAGTCCGAGACCTAAGTAGTTGACACTCGCGATCAGGATAATCGACCAGCCGAAGCGGACGCCGAGGTCGGCGACGATCGGGCCAAGTACGTTGGGAAAGACCTCGCGTCGCAGGATGGCTAGGGTCGTCTCACCGCGTGCGACCGCCGCCTCGACATAGCCCCGGGTCGAGATTTCCAGCGTCGCTGTACGGACGATGCGTGCGACACCCGGAAACAAGACAAGCGCGACGCCGCCTACCAGCACTGCGGCGCTGCCACCAAACGCCGTTACGAACAGCAACATCAACAACAGGGCGGGGAAAGCAAGGAGTACGTCAACCGAGCGCATCAGTAGCGGGTCTACCGCGGTCCGAACGTATCCCGCGATCAGACCCACGCTCGTCCCAAGCAGATAAGTGAGCAGCGTCGCGGCGCCACCAAGCAACAGGGTGGAGCGACCACCGCACAGGACGCGGCTGAGCACATCTCGGCCAAGGAAGTCCGTGCCCAGCGGTGAGCTCCCATCGGGTGGCTTAGCCGGGACGCCGATAGTTTGGATGCTGGAGTGCGGAGCGAGTAGCGGGCCGAAGATCGCCACCCCGACGAGCAACACCAGCAGCACGACGCCGACCACAAGCCCGGCACCATAGAACCCGAGAGATTGACGGCGACGAGGCTTGCGGCCGTGCGCGATTGCGGTTGCCATCACAATTCGGTCCGAAGCTTGGGTACCAGCAGGACGACGACCAGGTCCGCGATGATGTTAATCACAATGTAGATGGCGGCGAGGATGATGGCAGCGGCCTGCACCTCGCCCACGTCCCGTGCCTGGACGGCGTTGACCAGGTAGGTGCCGATGCCGGGATAGGCGAAGACGCTTTCGACGATGATGATGCCACCAACCAGATATTGCAGGTTCTGGGCGATGATCTGAACGCTCGGCGCCAGGGCGTTGCGCAGCGCATAACGGAGCAAGATGCGGCTGTCTGTGACGCCGTTGAGGCGCGCGAACCGGATGAAGTCTTCCTGCAGGACATCGATCATGCCGGAGCGCACTTGTCGGATGCCGGCGCCGAGCGCGACGGCGAGCAGCGTCAGCACAGGCAGAACCAGTTGATTGAGGTAGGAGAATGGTGAGCCGGTTGCGCCGAGCAGGGCAACCGGCGGTAAGGCCCCGAGGACGGTGAAGAACAGGAAGATCAGGGCCGTACCCGAGACGAATTCCGGAAGCCCACCGAAGACGAGCGACGGGACTGAAATCGCGTAGTCGAGCCTCCGTCCGGCGAAGACGCCCGCGGTCATGCCGAACAGCAGTGTCAGCGGCACGAGCAGCAGTGCGGTGATCAGCGCGAGAACGGCGCTGTTGAACAGCGGGCGACCGAGGGTCGCAGCGATCGCTGAATCGGGTCGGCCTTCCGCAACCGCTACTGCTGACCGGCCGAAGTCACCACTGACCGCCCCGCCCAGCCAGGATAGGTAGCGGTCGACCAATGGGCGGTTCAGACCGAGTTCCACCTTGAGGTGATGGACGGCCGCCGGGCTGGCGTTTCGTCCGAGCAGGACTTCGGCGGCGTTTCCGGGCAACACACTCGCGGCGAGGTAGATGAGTATTGAGGCGGCCAGCAGGGTCAGAACCGCGGCGAGGAGTCGTCGGGCGACGAAGGCCAGCACCGGATGTCGCCGGCCGCGGTGGGGCGTGCCGATCCTGTCGCCGGTCACAGGCGTGACCGGCTCTACCGAAGCCACCATTCAGCCATGTCCCTTCAACAAGACTTGTGAAACAGCTTGCTGTTACCAGTTCAAGGTCACGACTGCTCGTGCCACGCGCTCCAGTGTGGTAGTGATGTCATCGTCAGTGTGCTCGGTCGATATGTACCAGATATCGCGCGGTGTCGGTTTGGTGTAGACGCCAGAACCCCACAGTGCCCGTTTAAAGTCCATCATCTTCGTTTCGTTGTTGTGCCAGCCCTCGCGCATCGAGCGGATCGGGCCGGGCCCGAAACCCAACCCGAACATCGTGTTAGTGCCCTGCACATAGCCACCCAGAGGCGCGATGATGTCCGCCACTCCTGCTCTGAGCCGTTGTGAGAGC
>CAYNDD010000277.1:113-4577 GCA_964395425.1 uncultured Frankiaceae bacterium | reverse complement strand
CCGGACGAAGTGCGACCCGATGAAACCGGCGCCGCCAGTGACGAGAAGTCGCACGTCGAAAGGTTATGTGACGCCGAACTTGGATACCGTCATCGTCTGATGAAGGGGATCGTTCTCGCTGGTGGCACCGGCTCACGGCTCTGGCCGGTCACCAGGGCGCTGTCCAAGCAGCTGTTGCCCGTCTATGACAAGCCGATGGTCTACTACCCGCTGGCGACGCTGATGATGGCCGGCATCCGCGAAGTCCTCGTGATCACGACGCCTGAGGACGCCGACCAGTTCCGCCGACTGCTGGGCGACGGCTCGGGCTTCGGCATCGAAGTGACCTACGCCGTTCAGCCCAAACCCAAGGGGCTGGCACAGGCGTTCACGATCGGTGCGGAGTTCATCGGCACCGAGCCGGTCGCGTTGGTCCTCGGCGACAACATCTTCTACGGATCAGGCCTCGGCTCTCAGCTGGCGAGGCTGGCCGACCTGGACGGCGGCCATATCTTTGCCTACCAGGTCGCCAGGCCGTCGGACTACGGTGTCGTCGAGTTCGACCCGCAGGGCCGGGTGGTCTCGATCGAGGAGAAGCCCCGGCAACCGCGAAGCTCCTACGCCGTACCCGGCCTCTACTTCTATTCGGCCGATGTCGTGGAGATCGCCGAAGCTCTGACTCCGAGTGCGCGCGGCGAGCTCGAGATCACCGCCGTTAACGATGCCTACCTTCAGCAAGGGCGCCTGCAGGTCAGCGTGCTTCCGCGGGGGATCGCATGGCTCGACACCGGAACGTTTGCGAGCCTCGTCCAGGCGTCGGAGTTCGTGCGCGTGGTCGAGGAGCGGCAGGGCCTGAAGATCGCCTGCCCGGAGGAGATCGCCTGGCGCAACGGCTGGTTGACCGACGATGAGCTGCGCGCGCACGGCAACGCGCTCATCAAGAGCGGGTACGGCGACTACCTGCTGTCGCTGGTGGCGGCCGGCGACGATCGGGTCAGATGAAGGTCGAGCCGCTGTCGATCCCGGGCGCGTGGGTCTGCTCGCCGACGACGCATGCGGACGACCGAGGGTCGTTGGCGGAGTGGTACCGCGCGGACCTGCTGGCTGCGGCGAGCGGGCGGCGCTTCGACATCGTGCAGGCCAACCACTCGGTGTCGCGTGCGGGCGTGGTGCGCGGTGTGCATTTCGCCGATGTGCCGCCCGGGCAGGCGAAGTACGTCTATTGCCCGGTCGGCGCCTTCCTCGACATCGTCGTCGACCTCCGGGTCGGGTCTCCGACCTTCGGTGCGGTGGACACGGTCCACCTCGACGCCGTGCATCGCCGGGCAGTGTTCATCTCCGAAGGACTTGGGCACGTCCTGTGCAGCCTGCAGGACGGGAGCTCCGCGACGTACCTGGTGTCGACGGGGTACGACCCGAGCGCCGAGCACGCCATCTCGCCCGCGGATCCGGCCCTCGCACTCCCGCTGCCCGGACGCATCGACGAGCTGTTGATGTCGGACAAGGATCGCGATGCGCCAACCCTCGAACAGGCGATCAAGAACGGAATGTTGCCGAGCTACGACGCATGTCTGGCCAGGTACGACGACCTTTGTTAGCCGATCGGCCGACAGCGTCACTCGGTCGCCGCGCCGGCGTTGCGCCGTACGGCCGTTTCGATCACCCGGATGGTGCTCGATATCGAAGATGTGTCTGAGCCGAGTGGGCCAAGGTCGCGGCAGAACGTTGCGATGCGACTACTCGCCGCTGGTATCCCGCTGTCGCTGCTGATCGACCTGACCGCGCCGGACGGGCCGGACAGCACCGGCATCATCGCGAGCGAGCAACCCGACTCGGGTCGCGCCGTGCACTAAACGCTCAGCACAGCAACGGGCCGCCTTGCCGCGGGCCGTCCTTGACCGGCAGCATGTTCGCCTTCACGTACGGGATGTCGATGTCCTCGTGCACCGGTGACGGGTAGTACGTCGTGAGGTGGCTCATCTGCCAACGCGTCCGCAGCGCCGGGATGGCCGGACGAAGCGATGCCTGGGTGAGGTACATGAAGCTGTTCTCGTTGTAGAACGCGACATGACTCGGATCTTGGAAGGCGCCGCGCCCGTCGGTGCTTGCGGTGTCGGTCAGCAGCACCGCGCCGTGGGCCATCGCGCGGTGTGCCTCGTTGAGGAACTGCGCGCGGTCGGGGATCCGCTGCAGGATGTCGATCGCCTTGATGACGCCGATGCCGTCGTCGGGCACGTCGAACCGGGTGGTGACCGGATCGATCATGATCCGGACGAAGCGCTCGTCGAGATCGATCTCGCCGATGTTGGTCGGCGTGGTCAATGCCAGACAGGCGAGCCCGTTGCGGCTGGCCCAGGCCAGCGCCATCGACTCGATGTGCTCGCGGTAGAACTCGACGGTGCCCTCTTGGATCTCGGCGTTGATCGTCGACTCGGACTGGGTGTTTCGTCGATGGATGCGCTGAAGATAGAGACAGTGCGGGATGTGGACGAAGTCGCCGATCTCGAACAGCCGGATCATCAGCTCCTGGTCGTCGAGAACGGTCAGTGCCGGGTCATAGCCGCCGACCTTGTCGTAGGCCTCTCGACGAAACGCTCGGACGTGGTTCGGCGCGTACCAGATGTAGCCGACGTTGTGTGGAGTCGCCGCCATCGCATGGCAGCACAGGTACGACGTTCCGCCGATCGCCTCGGAGGTGTACTCCCAGCCGTTTGCGAGGTTCCAGCGGTCGTGGTTCGGCGAGCCGTCGTCGTTGATCTGCGCGAAGTCGGAGAACACGAGGGCGGCGCCCGGGTTGGTCATGAGCGCGTCGACGACCTCGGCGAGGGCGGTAGGGAGCAGCCGATCGTCATGGTCGAGCTCGACGAGGATGTCGCCGCTCGCGAGCTCGCAGGCGGCCCGCTTGGCGGCGCCGACCCCTCGGATCCGCCCGACCGCGTGCTCGACCCGGACCCGGGGGTCGGGCTCCGGCGGCGCCCAGGTCGCGACCTTGCCGTTGAGCAGCACGATCCATTCCCAATCCGGGAACGACTGGGCGATCAGGCTGTGGAAGCAGTCGTCGAGAAACCTCGAATTGTGCGTGGGCGTGAAGACCGAGACGCGTGGCATCGCGGCCTCAGGAGGGTGAAGTCGTTGGCGTCGATGACGTGGTCGCGCCGCTCGACGGCGACGACGTACTCGACGAGGTCGCGGCCTGCACCAGGTGCTGGAGATGTTTCGGGATCTGCGCGAGCAGCGACGAGTCCTGGGTGATCGCGATGCCCAGATCGTGCAGGCCTTGCTGGCGCTGGCCGTGCGCGAACTCGAGCAGGCCGAGATTCAGCGCGGCCGTCGGCGCCACGGGTTGAATCGCGAGGACCTGGCGGTAGGTGGTGATGGCCAGCGCCGGATCGGTCTTGGCATAGATGGTGGCCTCGTTGTAGAGCGCCGGAACGTACTTCGGATTGGCGGTCAGCGCGGCACCGTAGTCGGCGAGTGCGCCGGTGTCGTCCCCCGCCTGCTGGGCGATCACCCCGAGGTCGTAGTGGGCGTAGTAGTTGTCCGGCTGGGCTTGGACGACCTGCTCGTAGAGCTGTTTCGCCGCGTTGAGCTTGCCCTGCTGCTGGAGCTGGAGGGCGGCCGCCAGCAGGTTGCCCGGGCTCGCCTTCTGCCCGCCGCTGCTGCTGCTGCCGCATCCGCTCGCCACGGCGACGAGCGTGGCCGCGACGACGGCGCACGCGGCGATTCGACTGCGGGGCGCGATGGCCGGGCGTAGGGGGCGAATCACGGGCGATCTCCTGTCGCTGTGGACGTCACGGGGGACGCCGGGTAACTCCGTTTGACAGCTCGGGGAAGTCGCTGGGTCAGACACGAGCTCGGTGTGGCCGCAGGTGACGCAACGGGAGAAATCGCCCACTTGATAGCCGTGTTGTTCCCAGCCGAAACACTACCGCCGTGCTTTGATGCCTGTGCGACACACGGCGGTGTCGACCTCGGGATCTAGGGGCAGTTGTGGCAGCAACGAGCGCGCGCGGATCAACTCGTCGGAAGAAGATCGGGGCGGTCGGTGCCGCGGCAATAGCCGTGACAGGTGCCGCAGGAGCGTGGATCGGTACGGCGAACGCGTCGATTCCGGCTGCCAACGGCAAGATCTACGGCTGCTACAGCCCCAAGGGTGACCTCCACGTCTACGCCAAGGGCCAACGAAAGCACGGTTGCCCGAAGGGCTTCGTGAACCTGACCTGGAACGTTCGAGGGCCCAAGGGCGCGAAGGGTGCCAAGGGCGCGAAGGGCGCCAAGGGTGCGACCGGCGCCCAAGGTGTGGCCGGGTCCAATGGCGCCCAGGGTGCGGCCGGTGCCCAAGGTGGGTCTGGCGCCCAAGGCGCAGCCGGTCCACAGGGTGCAGCTGGGCCTCAGGGCGCGACCGGTGCGCAGGGCGCGCAGGGCAACGACGGTGCGCAGGGCGCGCAGGGCAACGACGGTGCGCAGGGCGCGCAGGGCAACGAC
>CAYNDD010000276.1:0-4582 GCA_964395425.1 uncultured Frankiaceae bacterium | reverse complement strand
CGGCCGGTGCGGACCCGGAAGAACCCGTCGTCGAGCTCGGCGGTGGCGACCGGGATGCTGCGCGCGACGTCGTCGTCGGTGATCGTTCGCGGGCCACCGGCGGCGTCCCAGGCGCGCTTGCCGAACTCCTGGAGGAAGTACGGATAGCCCTCGGTGACGGCAAGCACCCGGTCGAGGGCAGCCGGCTCCCAGTCGACGCCTTCGTCGGCGGCCGGTACGACGAGCGCCTCGCGGGCCTGCTCAGCGGGCAGCGAGCCGATGACCGGGAAGGTGAACATCCGCTCGGCGTAGGACTTGGCCTCTCCGGTCAGGGTGGCGAGCGAGGGCAGGCCGGCGCCCGCGATCGTGATCGGGAGCCGGAGCTGTGCCGCCCGGTGCAGGCCCATGACCAGGGCCTCGAGGGTCGGCAGTGCGACGTAGTGCAGCTCGTCGATGGTGATGAGAACGCCGGCGTCGTGGTCGCGGGCGACCTCGCCGACCTCGACGAACAGCCCGGACAGGTCGGTTGCGAGGTCGCCCGAGTCGGCCGGGCCGGACACCGAGTCGACGTCGATGCTGAGCTCGGGACCGCCGGGCAGGCGGATGCTGAACGCCTTGAGCACGCCGAGGGCCCGGCGGATCCGTTCTCCGATCCGCTTCCTGGCGTCCATCGCGAGCAGGATTCGCCGGATCGCGGCGGCCAGCCGTGGGGCCAGGTCGCCGTCCTCGCCGACCTCGATGTGCTCGTGGAAGTAGCCACGGCCGCCCGCGAGGTGCTCGAACTCGTTGAGCATCACGGTCTTTCCGACGCCGCGCAGGCCGGTGAGCATCTGGCTGCGCCCATCCCGCCCGAGCCGCAGCCGCCGGAGTGCGACGTCCATCGCCTCGATCTCGCCGTCTCGACCGACCAGTGCCGGCGGTCGGGTGCCGGCTCCGGGGCTGTAGGGGTTCAGGACCGGGTCCACGGTGGCAGTATATGAAGTTTAGAAAGATATAGCCATTACAATATAACTAGCCGCCGGACCCGGTTGCGGCCAGCGTGCGGGCGACCCGGCGATCGGGCACGAGCCAGATCAGCGCGACCGTGACGTAGAGCACGACCGCGGCCCAGCGGTTGGCGAACGCGACCAGGATGGCGACCGTGTAGAGCACCGGTGAGATCTTGCCTTTGAGGTCGCGCCCGACCGCGACCGCGAGCTTCGAGTCGGGACCTTGGGTCCGGATGATCGCCGTCTGCAGGCCGAAGTATGCCAGCGCCGCCGCCAGCAGAACGATGCCGTACGCCACCACCGGGACGGTGGCGAAGTGGTTCTCCCCCATCCAGCCGGTGGTGAACGGCACAAGCGAGAGCCAGAACAGCAGGTGCAGGTTGGCCCAGAGGACCAGGCCGCCGACCTGGTCGGCGGCCATCAGCATGTGATGGTGGTTGTTCCAGTAGATCCCGAGAAAGGTGAAGCTCAGCACGTAAGTGAGCAGGGCAGGCAGCGTGTGGTGCAACGCGCCCCAGGTGGTGCCGTGCGGGGTGCGCAGCTCCAGCACCATGACCGTGATCAGAATCGCGATCACGCCGTCGCTGAAGGCCTCCATGCGGCTGGTCGGCATGGTGAAACGTTAGTCGGCACGACCCGCGCTGACGGTATCGATCGATTCGGCGAACGAGGCGTTGCAGGTGATCGAGCGGTCGGGCAGGACAATGACGGGATCAGGGCATGGCTCACCTCGTCGACGGAGGAACCGTGAGCGAGTATCCGACCTCGTTGGGGGTGTCCGACCCGACGACGATCCGCCTGCTCAACCATGACCTCGCGAGCGAGGTGATGGGCAACGTCGGGTTCGGCGAGCTGACCTTCTGGTTGATCGCCCGACGGCGGCCGACCCCGCAACAGACCCGGGTGTTCGAGGCGGTGCTGGCGGCGTTGGCAGACCACGGCTTCACCCCGACCGCGATTGCGGCTCGGCTCACCTACCTCAGTGCACCGGACGCGTTGCAGGGCGCTCTCGCCGCGGGCTTGCTCGGTGGCGGTTCGCGATTCCTTGGCGTGACCGAGGACACCGGGCGGTTCCTCGCGGATGCGTTGGCCGAGGTTGATGGTGCGCTGCCGAGCGATGACGCCGGGTGGGACGAGTTGGCCCGACGCGCGCTGGTCGAGGCGAAGCAGGCCGGACATCACGTCCCGGGACTCGGTCACCCGGTGCACAAGGAGATCGACCCGCGCACTCCGCGGCTGATCGAGATCGCATACGAGGAATCGACGTACGGGCCTCATCTCGCATTGTTCGAGGCGATCGGCCGGGTGCATCCGGCGGTGCTCGGCCGGCGGCTGTCGATGAACGGTGCGGGCGTGTGCGGGGCCGCACTCGCCGACCTCGGCCTGCCGGTCGACCTGCTTCGCGGTGTTGCGTTGATCGCGCGCGCGGCTGGCTTGGTCGGCCAGCTCGCGGAGGAACGCGAGCATCCCGCGGCGATGCAGATGTACATGGAGATCGACCGGGCTGCGGTCGAGGTCCCGATCGAGCAGTCGTAGCGCGCCCTCGCCACGTCGTCCGACCGCGCGGAAGGCCGCGAACTAAATCGCGGGCTATCTCGGCGCGCGGCGAGGATCATGACTTCAGTGACAGAGCACAAGCGAGGCCCACGCCACGAGTCGAAGCGACTCATCTCGTGGGCATCGATCATCGAGCCGAACACCCTCGAGCAGGCGCGCACCGCCTCGCAGATGCCGTTCATCTACCCACACCTGGCGCTGATGCCCGATGCGCATCTTGGCAAGGGGGCGACCGTCGGCTCGGTGATTCCGACCCTCGGCGCGATTATCCCGGCCGCGGTCGGAGTCGACATCGGCTGCGGCATGATCGCCGTACGCACCCAGTTCGAGCGGGCGGACTTCGCGGCTCGAGCGCTCAGCGAGCTGCGCGAGTCGATCGAGCGGGCGATTCCGCTGTCCGCGGGCAAGTACAACTCGACGCTGACCCAAACCGCGGCCGCCCGGTGCGACGAGGACCTCGCTACGATGGACGGCGCTGAGACCGCGGAGCGGCTCGCGCCGAACTGGCGACTGCAGCTGGGCACGCTCGGCTCGGGCAATCACTTCGTCGAGGTGACCGTCGATGAGAACGACGCGATCTGGCTGTTCCTCCACTCCGGGTCGCGCGGGGTGGGCAACAAGATGGCACAGCATCACATCCGGCGCGCGCAGCAGCTGTGCAAGCAGTGGTGGATCCAGCTGCCGGATCCCGATCTGGCGTACCTGGTCGAGGGCACGGACGACTTCTGGGCCTACATCCGCGACCTGCGGTGGGCGCAGCATTTCGCGCTGCTCAATCGCGAGGAGATGATGGACCGCGTCGTCGGGTGCGTGACCCAGTGGATCGGTACGCCGGTGGCCGAGCAGGAGCGGATCAACTGCCACCACAACTTCACCCAGCAGGAGGAGCACTTCGGCAAGCAGGTCTGGCTGTCGCGCAAGGGCGCGATCGAGGCGACGGTCGGCAAGCCGGGCCTTATCCCCGGATCGATGGGGACGGCGTCGTACGTCGTCGTCGGCAAGGGCAACGCGCTGTCGCTCAACTCCTCGCCGCACGGTGCCGGGCGCAACTACTCCCGCTCGGCGGCCCGCAAGGCGTTCACCGCCGAGCAGCTTCGCGAGGCGATGGACGGCATCGAGTATCGCGACTCGGACGCGTTCATCGACGAGATCCCACAGGCATACAAGGACATCGACGAGGTGATGGCCGATGCCGCCGACCTGGTCGAGGTCCGGCACATGCTGCGCCAGATCGTCAATGTCAAGGGCGACTGATTCGGTCAGTTCACCCGGTAAATGTATTGACGCACAACGCCTTTGGCCTCACTCTCAACGACGTGCCTGAAACCAGAAGCAATGAATGCGGTCGCCAACGGCAACCGCATGTGGTGCCGGCGCACCGCGCGGTCATCGCGCGATCTGACGAGGCGTCGACCCGACTTCGTTAGCTCGCGCAGCCGCGTGTGGTGCGTCGGCGCGAGCGGTGGTCGTCCAACCGGCCAGGATGCCCGGTTCCAACCCGGGCGATGAGGGTTCGAACCCTTCCCACCGTGCTGTCGCGTGCCCCGAACCGGGCGCGGGACTGGTGAACCTTGAGAACTCCACAGTGGTGCCAACGAAATGACGACGCGTCGCCGGTGTGCCCGGCGGCGCCAACTGGACGTGGTGTAGCAGCGTGTTGCTGCATCAAGGCCGCTCTAGCCCAATTGGTAGAGGTCCGCGGCTCAGACCCGCGACGGTGAGGGTTCGAATCCCTCGGGCGGCACTGCATCGCAGGATGCGCAATTCCGGGATCGTCCAACGGAAGGACGCGGGGCTCTGAACCCCGAGATTGAGGTTCGAGTCCTTGCCCCGGAGCATCGCCCGGACCGCGTGAGCATGTCGGTCATGCACCGGACTCTTACTCCGGGGAGCACGGGTTCAAGTCCCTGACGCGGTACGACGATCCGATGTCGCTCAATGGGAGAGCGCCTGATTGTTACTCAGGAGATCGGGGTTCGAATCCCTGCATCGGAGCCTGATATTCCAACCTCCGTGGCTCAACGGATACAGCACCGGCCTACGAAGCCGGGGACGCA
>CAYNDD010000275.1:0-4589 GCA_964395425.1 uncultured Frankiaceae bacterium | reverse complement strand
GTGCTGTCGGCGGTGTCCCGCCGGCGCAGGTCGGCTTCGGTGGACTCGAGGGCGACCGGCAGCTCGGCGATCCCGTCCTGGCGGGCCCGGCGCTGTGCCCGGGTGGCCGCGTCGGCGGTCAGGAAGACCTTCACCGCGGCATCTGGGGCCACCGTCGAGCCGATGTCCCGCCCTTCGACCACGATCCCGCCGGCGCCGATGATCTCCCGCTGCCGGGCCACCATCGCGGCCCGCACCCCCGGCACAGCGCTGACCTCGCTGACCGCGGCGGTGACCGCAGGCGTCCTGACCGCCACGGTGACGTCGGTGCCGTTCGCGACGATCGCCGGCGCCGATGGATCCGTCGTCACCGTCAGGTGGGCGTGTGCGGCCAGATCGGCGAGCTGATCGGCTTCACCGAGGTCAACCCCCTGCTGCAGCGCGAGCCAGGTCACCGCGCGGTACATCGCACCGGTGTCGAGATAGCGCAGTTCGAGGGCGGTGGCAACCTCACGCGCGACGGTGGACTTGCCCGATCCAGAAGGACCGTCGATCGCAACGACCAGGTCTCGCCGCTGCACCGATCCTCCTTGAGGTCACCCCTGGTTGGCGCTCAGCTTGCTTGCCGCGGGCACGGGCCGAGCCTAGCCGGGTCGGCCCAGCTGGGCATGGTGCCGTTGCCGGCCATCCGCTAGTCAGCCGCGGGTGGGCTGGCCGTGGCGCCCCAGCCGCGCTCGACGAGCGCATCCGCGAGTGAGTCGTGGCGACCCGGTGACACGTCGAGCTCGACGATTCCGAGCGGCTGACCCGGTGAATGGTCCACCCGGATGTCCTCGACGTTGACCGCGGCGTTCGCGGCGTCCGCGAGCAGCCGGGCGAGCGCACCGGGCTCGTCCGGCACGATGACCGACACCGTGGCCCAGCGCACGGCCGCCTGCCCGTGCTTGCCGGCGAGCAGGTCACGCCCGCTGCGACCATCGGCGATCAGCGCGTGGACCGCATCCGACGTCGCTTCGATCGAGCCGGTTTGGAGTACGGCAATCAGCTCGTTGAGCGGCTCGACGACGGTGCGCAGAGCCGCGGCCACCGGAGCCGGGTTCGCCGAGATGATCTCGGCCCAGAGGCCGGCATCGCTGTCGGCCAGCCGCGAAGTGTCCCGCAGGCCGTTGCCCGCAAGGGCTGCCTCGCTTCGCTCGAGCCCGACCAGCGATGCCGCGAGCGCCGATGCGACCAGCTGTGGCGCATGGGACAGCCGAGCGATCAGAGCGTCGTGCAGCGCCGCGGGCATGACCGTTACCACTGCCCCACAGTTGCGAGCCAGATCGACGACCGCCGCCGTCGCCTCGGGGCTGGAGTGATCGGTCGGACACACGATCCACGGCCGCTGGGCGAAAAGGTCCTGGGTGGCGTGATGAGGTCCGCTCCGCTCCCGGCCGGCGACCGGGTGGCCACCGACGAACTGGGAACAAACCGGCAATCGAGCCTCGACCTCGAGTTGAGGCTGAAGCTGAGCACTCGAAACATGAGTCACGATCGCAGCCAGGTCAGATGCGATGAGCTCCTCAACGACGGTGGCCACCGAGGCGGGCGGCACGGCGACCACCGCGAGGTCGAAGCGCCCCGCGCCCGGAGTCATCCGCGCCCCCGCGCCGATCGACACCGCCATCGACAACCGCTCGGGGTCGGAATCGTCCAGCCAGACCTGGTAGCCCGCGGCCTGGGCGGCGAGGGCGATCGACGTACCGATCAGGCCCGATCCGACGACCAGCAACCGGTGCGGCTCCCCCATCCCGGCCTCCTCAGTCGCGCGGCAGGTCGGTGCGAAGCGCGGCCGCACCGCGAAGGTAGACGTGCCGGGCCTCGGCCCGGCCGAAATCGGCCTCGACCAGGGCGAGCAGCCTGATCACGCGTTCCATCGCACCGGGAACGCCGATCTCCGAGGCACAGAGGAAAGGCACGTCAGTGATGCCGATCGTCCGGGCGGCGTACGCCGGGAACTCAGAGACGAGATCCGGAGTCGTCGTGAAGATGATGCTGATCAGCGCGTCGTGAGTGAGCTCGTTGCGGGCGAGGACCGCCTCGACCAGTTCTGCGGTCGCCGCGATCACGGCGTCCCGCTCGTCGATGTCGACCTGGGTGGCTCCACGCAACGCGCGAACCGCCATGCCCTACCCTCCCTTTATCTCTTCGACAACAAGTCTATAAACCGACTGCGCGATAGAGCGCCTGAACCTCGCCCGGTTGCAGGTGCCGCCGGCCACCGGGCTTGAGCGCGCCCAGCCGGATCGGCCCGACCGAGACCCGCACCAGGCGGGACACCGGGTAGCCGACCTCCTCGAACAGCCGTCGGACAACGTGCTTGCGCCCTTCGTGCAGGCTCACCTCGAGCACACTGCGGTTCGGCGTGGCGTCGATGACGTCGACGTCGGTCACCGCGACCGGGCCGTCCTCGAGTTCGACCCCGGCTCGAAGCTGCCGGGTCACCGACCGGGGCACTACCCCTTCGACCTCGACCAGATACGTCTTGGTGACCTCGAACGACGGGTGCATGAGCCGGTGCGACAGCGCCCCGTCGTTCGTCACCAGGAGCAGCCCTTCGCTGTCGGCGTCAAGGCGTCCCACGTGGTGCAATCGGGTCGACAGGTCGCCCACCAGGTCCCCGACGCAGGGCCGGCCCCGCTCGTCGGACATGGTCGAGAGCATGCCCCGAGGCTTGTTCGTGGCGAGGTAGACCAGGCCTTCCCGGGTGGGCACCTGCGCGCCGTCGAGCGCGATCACGTCGTGGTCGGGGTCGACCCGGGCGCCGAGCCGCGCGGTCTCCCCGTTGACCTGCACCCGGCCCGCCGAGATCAGCGCCTCGCAGGCCCGTCGGCTGCCGAAGCCAGCCGCCGCCAGCACCTTCTGCAGCCGGGTTCCCGCCGGCGCGGCCTCGGTATCGCGCTCAGCCAGTGGCGGCATCGTCGTCAAGTGCGGAGTGATCCGGCAGGTAGAGGGCGATCTCGGGCAGGTCCTCGAGCGAGGCCAGGCCGAGCCGATCGAGGAAGTGATCGGTGGTGGCGTACAAGATCGCGCCGGACTCCCGTTCGATGCCCACCTCGGCGATCAGGCCGCGGGTGACCAACGTCCGCATCACCGCGTCGACGTTGACCCCGCGGACCGCCGCGATCCGCGAGCGGGTGGTCGGCTGTCGGTAGGCCACGACCGCGAGGGTCTCGAGCGCTGCCTGGCTGATCCGGGCGCTCTGTCCTTCGCGGACGAACCGCTCGACGTACGGCGCACACGACGCGCGGGTGTAGAGCCGCCAGCCGCCGGCCACCTCGCGCAGTTCGAAGCCTCGCTCGGCCGCGTCGTAGTCGGCGGCGAGCTCCTGGAGCAGGGCACGGACCTCCTCGCGCGGCCGTTCGACCACCTGGGCGAGGGTCACCTCGTCGACCGGCTCCTCGACCACGAGCAGAACCGCTTCAAGGCCGGCCCGCAGGTCGGGCAGGATTACCGGCTCGCCCGGGTCCGGTACCACGATCAGGTCGTCAGTCATCGGTGGCTACCGTGTCGTAGGCCTCATCGAGATCCGAGCTGAGCAGCGAGGTGACGTCGTCGCCGGCGACCCAGCGGACATGCAGCTCGCCGAACGGCACCAGTTGGTCGAACGCGACGGCCCCCTCGCGGTAGAGCTCGAGGAGCGCGAGGAAGCGGACCACGACGACCATCGTGTCGACACAGTCCGACGTCAAGGACCTGAACGTTCCGGCGCCGATCTGTCGAAGCCTGGTGGCCATGATCGCGGCCTGCTCCTGCACGCTGACCACTGGCGCATGGATGTGCGCAACGTCGACGACCGGCAGCGGCCGAGGTGCAGAGGCGCGGGCTGCGAGCGCGGCGCGCACCTCGGCGTCGACGCCGAGCTCGACCTCGGGGAGCAGCGCCAGGAACGCGGGCTCCAGGCCTGCGGTTCGGGGGTAGCGGCGCCCGGCCGACTCGAGCATCTCGACGAACCACCCGGCGACCTGCTTGTAGGCGCGGTACTGCAGCAGCCGGGCGAACAGGAGGTCCCGTGCCTCCAGCAGCGCGAGGTCTTCCTCGTCGACCTCGGCCGACGGCAGCAACCGCGCCACCTTCAGATCGAGCAAGGTGGCGGCCACGACCAGGAACTCACTCGCCTGGTCGAGGTCCCAGTCATCGGGCCGAAGCCGGAGATGGGCCAGGAAGTCGTCGGTGACCTGCGCGATCGCGACCAGCGTGACGTCCAGCCGCCGCTTGGCGATCAGGCTCAGCAGCAGGTCGAACGGCCCGTCGAACACGTCCAGATGGACGTGGAAGGCCGCCGGGGACTTCGACTCCTCGTCCGCCGGCAGCGCGCCGCCCGGCGTGGCCTGATCGTCGGTGAGGAGCACCGCTCGACGGTAGCCCAGGCCCGCTGCCTGGTCGGGTCGGCTCGCCGCACTCCCGGCCCGCTCAGCCCGGCTAGAGCGCGTGCAGGATCCGGTCGGCGACTCCGCCCACCAGTTGCAGCAGGGCGGGTGACTCACCCGCGAGCGGGATCACGAGCAACACCAGCAACACGACGATCCCCCACTGCTCCTCGAGCACCCGGTAGGCCAACCGACGCGAGC
>CAYNDD010000274.1:0-4590 GCA_964395425.1 uncultured Frankiaceae bacterium | reverse complement strand
CGGCCTACCGGATCGCGGCCGAGACGATCCAGCTGCACGGCGGGATGGGCTTCACGTGGGAGCACGATGCGCACCTCTACTTCAAGCGCGCAACGGCCACCCGGTTGATGCTCGGCGACAGCCACATTCAACGGCAGCTGGTCGCGGACCGCGCGGGGATCTTCAGCGCGGGTTAGCCAACGTCGCGGAGCGCGTGGCCGTTGTCTGCGTCTGCGTCGTCGTCTTCGTCGCCGGCGAGCTGGTACGGCGCGAGGATGCGACGGGTGCCGGCGGGCGTGGTCCATTGGACCCGGTGGTCGGGAAGGATCTCGACCCGCCAGCCGGCGTGGGTCTTGCAGCGGTGATGCCGTCGACATCGGGGTCGCACGTTGTCTTCATCGGTCTCGCCACCGTCGTCGTGGGCGAGGGTGTGCTCGCCGTCGCAGCGCCGTGCGGGGATCGAACAGCCGGGAAAGTCGCAGGTCGGGCTCGCGCCGATCATGAATTCGCGCAGTGCGGGCCCAGGCCGGTACTTGTCGGTGCCGATCGCGATCAATGCCCCGGTGTCCGGGGCGGTGAGGAACCGCTGCCACTCACCGTCGGCGGCGATCTCGCGCAGATGTCCGGCAGTGATCGGTCCGTAGCCGGCAAGCTCGCCGGGGTCGTTGCGCAGCCCGAGCAGAGTGCGGATCCCGCCGGTGGCCTGGATTGTGGGTCGCCGCCCTTGCCGGCGGGGCAGGGTCGGGTCGGCGAGGGTGTCCCGGCAGACGTCGACAAGGGCATCGGCGCGGCGCTGGTCGAGGGTCCGGATCGGGCTCGGATCTAACCCGAGTTCGGCGTAGGCCTGCGGGTCGATCCAGAGATCACAGCAGCGCTCGTCGCCCTCGGCCCCGTCGCAGTTGTGTACGGCGTTGGCATCCGCGGCGGCTGCGGCGGCGCCGGCCCGGTCGGTCACGGCGTACTTGTCGGCAACCGCGGTGAGCGCGGCCATCACGGTCGCGGCGTCTTGCGCCCGCAGCTCGGCGCGGACGCACGCCATGCCGTCCGGCAGCGGCCACGACGCAACGTTGCGCGCGGCGACTGCGCGCCGGCGGCGAACCTCGGCGATCTCATCGACCCGGAGCACCTCGCGGCGGAGCCGACGCCGCCATCGAGTGATGTCGCGGTCGATGTCGTGACCGGTCACCATCCGCTCGTCCACGGTTTGCCGCTGCCAGACCTGGAGGTGCGACGTGGCGTCGGCGACCTCGCGGGCCATCTGCCAGGTGATCTGGCCAACGGACAGTGCGGAGTAGCACCCGTCGAGATCGTCAAGGATCGTGCGCGCGACCCGAAGGTCGTTCCCGGCACCGGACACGGTCTGCCCGGTGACGTGGGCGACGAACTCAGGTCCGAGGTCATCGATCCCGAACGGGCCCGGGACCTCGTCGTGCGGCGTCGCCGCGCCGACCACCGCGTGCGCGCGCTGAAGCATCGCCCACGCAATGAACCGATCCCAGGCTGCCAGCAGCGCCTCACAGTCGGCGTCGAGCTCGCACGCCTCCCGCAGGCTGTGCAGCACCCCGAGCATCCACGGGCCCGGTCGCACTCCGGCCAGATGCTCGAGCAACTCCGCGGGGGAGTGCTCCATCAGCATCATGACCGGTGGGGCGACGTCCCACTCGCACTCGAACATACGTTCGAAGATAGCCGGAGCCACCGACACCGGCAACCCGTTCTCCACAGGCCGGTCCGATCGATAGCGTGGCCGGGTGAGCGGCGAGCGAGTGCCCGGCGGGGTGGTGCACAAGCTTCCCCCGGACCTGCGTACGGCGCTGATCGGCAACACCACTGCTCTTGTTGCCTGGAAGGACATCACCCCGCTGGCCCGCAACGAGTTCATCTGCTGGGTCGAGGACGCCAAGCAGCAGAAGACCCGACTACGCCGGATCCGCCGTACCCAGGAGGAGCTCGAGGAGGGCATGCGGCGGCCGTGCTGCTGGCCGGGCTGCAGCCACCGCGAACGCAACGGCAGGTAGCGGATGTCGACGCTGGGGAAGAAGGGCGCCATCCGCGACGAGCAGCCCGCTGCCGTCGTCATCGGCGGGTCGAACGTCGACATCAAAGCCCACAGCAGCGCGCGTGCGACGCCGAAGACGAGCAACCCGGGTCGGGCGTCGATGACCCCGGGTGGAGTCGGCCGCAACATCGCGGAGAACCTCGCGCGACTGGGCGTGCGGACCTACCTGGTCAGCGCCGTTGGTCGCGATCCGCTGGGCGACAACCTGTTGAGCGAAACCGTTGCGGCCGGTGTGCGCTGCGAGTACGTGCACCGCACGGAGCAGTCGACCGGCACCTACACGGCCGTTCTCGACTGCGACGGCGAACTGCTGGTTGCGGTGTCCGACATGGCGGCGGTCGGTGCGATCGGGCCCGGGCACGTCAACGAGGCTCGGGACGTCATCGCGACCGCCGGCCTGCTCGTGCTCGACGGCAACCTTTCGGTCCCGGCGATCACCCATGCCCGCGACCTCGCCGCCGCAGCGAGCGTGCGCGTCATCCTCGAGCCGGTCAGCGTGCCCAAGGCGACGTTGATCGCGTCGTGCATCACGGCCGACCAGCCGTTGTACGCCGTCACCCCGAACCGCGACGAGCTCGCTGCCTTGACCGGCCTTCCCACCAACACCGACACGCAGATGCGCACGGCGATCGACCGTCTGCACCGACGCGGCGTCGAACATGTCTGGGTTCGGCTCGGCGACCGCGGTTCGGTCTTCAGTACGGCGTCGTCCGACCCGACCCGCCTGCCGGTCGGCGCCGTCACCGTGGAGGACGTCACCGGCGCGGGCGACGCGATGCTGGCCGCCTTCTGTTACGCGGTGCTCAACGGCAGCGAGCCGGTCGATGCCGCGCGCTACGGTCAGGCCGCCGCGGTGCTGACCCTGGCCAGCCCCCATACGGTCCGCCCCGATCTCACCCCGCGGCTGATCGAGTCCGCGCTGCAGGCAGCGCGTTGAGGAGACCCCTGTGACCACCCCGCATTCCACGCTCGTCATCACCGATGAGGTGGCGCAAGCCCTGCGTGACGGTGCCCCCGTCGTCGCGCTGGAGAGCACGATCATCAGCCACGGCATGCCGTATCCGCAGAACGTCGAGATGGCCAGGGGCGTCGAGCAGATCGTCCGGAGTCTCCGCGCCGTACCGGCGACGGTCGCCGTACTGCACGGCCGGCCCCGGATCGGCCTCGAGCCGGCCGACGTCGAGCTGCTCGCGTCCAGCCCGGACGTCATGAAGGTGAGCGTTCGCGACCTTCCGGTCGTCATCGCAAGGGGCGGCCATGGCGCCACCACGGTGGCTGCGACGATGCGGCTCGCGGCCCTGGCCGGGATCCGGGTGTTCGTCACCGGCGGACTCGGCGGCGTACACCGCGGTGCGCAACACTCGTTCGACGTCAGCGCTGATCTGACCGAACTGTCCACGACCGATGTGGCGGTGATCTCCGCCGGGGTGAAGAGCATCCTCGACATCGGCCTCACCCTCGAGGCGCTGGAAACCTTGCGGGTGCCGGTGCTCGCGTATCGCACTCATGAGTTCCCCGCGTTCTTCTCCCGGAGCAGTGGATGCCAGGCGCCGGTTCGCGTCGAGACCCCCGAGGAGATCGCCGCGGTCATGGCCACCAAGTGGGACCTGGGTATCGGCGGCGGGATCGTGGTCGCCAACCCGATCCCCCTCGCCGACGAGATCCCGGCGGAGAAGATCAACGCCATCATCGATCAGGCACTCGAAGACATGGAGGCGAGCGGCATTCACGGCAAGGAGGCCACGCCGTTCCTGCTCCGCCGGATCGTGGAGCTCACCGGCGGAGCCAGCCTCACCGCCAACATCGCGCTCGTGAACAACAACGCCCGACTCGGCGCCGAGGTCGCCACCGCGTACGCCGCCCTCACCCGCTGAGGCCGCCGTCCCGGCAATGGCGGCACTCACGTAGCCGCACCTACTTGATGGCGTCCCCGATCCCGAGCACGGGCAGGCATTCCTCAACGCCCGAGAGCGTGATGTCAGTACGTCTTGCCGCTTCCCAACGAGGTCGATCCAGGGTCCACCGGCAGATCTGTGCGGCCTGTCCCCTTCGCGTTGCCCAGGTGGTGCCGTTGGCCTGGTAGCCGAGCAACCGGGAGACCGCGTTGGACGCGTGGTTGTCGAGGAACGCGTCGCTGGTCGCCTCGCGGGCGCCCAGTCCCGCAAACGCGAGGTGCAGCACCGCAGCCCGCATCTCCCGACCGAGCCCCCGGCCACGTGCTTCCGGAGCGAGCCACGAGAACGTGCCAACCCGCCCGAAGCTCGAGAAGTCCTCCGCGACCAGGTCCTGCATCCCGACCAGGTGACCGTCGACGTCGACTACGAAGTCGAGCCGCCACAAGTGCTCGTCCGCCCGGGCGCGAGCGGCCCAGACGCCACGCAGCCACCGCCACTCGCGGGTCGGGTTGTCCTCGTAGAGTGACATCGGGTCATCGAACGGCACCTCGTCCGTGCTCACCACACCCGCACGGACGACGGGGAGCAGGCCCGCCAGCAGATCGTCCGTCGCACCGCGAAGGCGCAATCGAGGCGTCGTCACCTCGACCAGCAGAG
>CAYNDD010000273.1:0-4602 GCA_964395425.1 uncultured Frankiaceae bacterium | reverse complement strand
GGTGTGCTCGGCCTGTCGGCCGGCGAGACGGTGCGGCCGTTCGAGGTGACCGAGGACCACGTCGGGTTCGACGAGTACGACGTGGTCACCCAGTCGCTGATCTCGCACCACCTGTATCGAGACGGTGAGGGCTGGCGACGTGGCTTCACGCCGCTGCGCTATGTCTGGCCGGCGGAGCTGGATCTGATGGCGCAGCTCGCGGGCATGACGCTCGTCGAGCGTTGGGGCGACTGGGACCGATCGGTGTACGACCAGGCGAGCACGAAGCACATCTCGGTGTGGCGGAAGGCGTAGTCGCATCCACAGGCTGTGGACAAAGTGGTTGTGCACAACCGTTGGTAGGTAAGGGAAAACTGTCGTAGTCGGTTCGTAGGTTGGCGGACATGGGCAACCTGGCATCCGCGATCGACGAGCTGTTCGCCGTCGATGCTCGGGCGTTGCCCGATGCGGCGCTCGTCGACGAGGTGGTGGAGATCGATCGAGCGATCAACCGGCTCAAGGCGGCCTTTCTGGCCCGGGTTGAGGTGCTCGACCGTCGCGGTGCGATGTCGGCCGAGCACGGCTCGACCGCGGCTTGGTTGCGTGCCGAGCTGCGGTTCTCGCCGAGCGCGGCGAGCCGAAACGTGCACCTGGCGCGCGATCTCGCCGATGTGTTGCCGAGTGTTGCGGCGGCGATGGCCGATGGCGCACTCAGCGTCGAGCACGCCCAGCAGTTGGCCGGCCTGCGCAAGGACTTGTCGGACGAGGTCGTCCGGTCCGCGGATCCGCACCTTGCGGACGGCGCGCGGGTTCGCAACCCGCTCGAGCTTCGGCGGTTCGTCACGGCCGTGCGGCACTCCTACGCGCCGACCCGGGTGGCTCGCGCTGAGCAGGAAGCGTTTCATGAGCGCGCGCTGCATGCCTCGACCACGATCTTCGGCACCGGCGTCGGCAACTGGATCTGCGACCCGGTGAGTCACGAGACGATCATGACCGCGATCCACGCCGCGTCCGGGCCGGAGTCGGGCGACCTGCGTACGCCGGCCCAGCGCCGCTTCGACGCATTGGTCACCGTCTGTGAGATCGCGATGCGGTCCGGCGAGCTGCCGGAGACCGGTGGGGTCAAGCCGCATGTCACGGTCGTGGTCGACCTCGACACGTTGCTCGCGTTGCCGGGAGCGGCGGCGGCCCGGCTCGGCTTCGGGACGGCGATCAGCGGTGAGGCGGCCCGTCAGATCGCCTGCGACGCTGAGATCTCGCGGGTCATCGTCGGCCCGCGCGGCGAGGTGCTCGACTCGGGCCGGGCGTCCCGGAGTTTCACGCCGGCGCAGCGGCGAGCGATCGTCGCCCGCGACAAGCACTGCCGCTGGCCGGGCTGCGATCGGCCGGCGTCGTGGTGCGACGCCCACCATCGGGTTGACTGGATCTTTGGCGGGCCGACCTCGGTCGGAAACGGGGTGCTGCTCTGCAGCCGACATCACGTCCGGGTGCATCGCGATGACCTCGCCGTGGTGATCGAGCCAGATGGCACTCGTACGGTCTCCAGGATTCCCGGCAGTGGCCGCAGGCTGCGGAACGCGGCTCAGCGGGCCGGGCCGTGACAGGGTCGCGGGGGCGTTGTCGGGAGTCGGTGCCGGCGAAATACGGTGGATCGCGTGGCAACTCGGGCTGAGCGGGCGCTGTCGTTCGGGTCGATCGCACCGGTCTATGACCGGTTGCGGCCCCCGCCGGTGGCCGAGGCGGTGGACTGGTTGGTGCCGGACGGCTGCGAGGTGGCCGTCGACGTGGCCGCCGGAACTGGGCTGTTCACCCGGCCGCTGGCCGAGCGGGTGGCCCGGGTCGTGGCGGTCGAGCCGGATCCGAAGATGCGCAACGTGCTCGCCGATCGGTCACCCGGTGTCGAAGTGCTCGAGGGAACGGGGGAGTCGATCCCGATGCCCGATGCCAGTGCCGATGCGGTGTTCGTGTCGTCGGCCTGGCACTGGCTGGATCCCGCTCGTGCGCTGACCGAAATGGCCAGGGTGCTCCGCGACGGCGGTCGGCTCGGCGTGCTGTGGACCAGCCGCGACCGCGACGTCGAGTGGGTGCGCGACCTCGACCGGCTGCCGGGCGAGCCGCCGTGGGACGGCGAGTCCGAGGGCCGGCACCGGCGCAATCGCGACGTCGACCTCGCGATGGTCGACGGTGAGTTGTTCGGGCAGGTCGAGCGGATGTCGTTCTCGACCTCTCGGCCGATGCGGATCGACGAGATCGTCGAGCTGGCCGGCACCTACAGCGCGGTGATCACGGCTGCGCCCGACGTTCGCGCGGTGGTGCTCGACAACGCGCGGGCGGCGTTGCACCGGCGATTCCCCGGCACCGACGTCGTCGAGTTCCCGATTCGATCGTGGTGCTGGCGCGCCGACCGGCTCGCCCGCGACCGCAACTGACCGGCGCGGGCAACGGCTCCTACTTCTTGTTGAACCCGAAGTTGAGCGAGCAGCTCCCGCCGAAGTTCTTCGGGCCGCGATAGGTGATGGTCCCGATCGACGGCCGCTTCTTGGTGCCGCCCCGCGGTCCGGCGAAGTTCATGTCCAGACCACCCTTGAAGGTCTTGCCGGCCCGCCGCAGATTCACCTTGTCGGTGGTGAACGGGGGATCTCCGCCGGTGACGGCTCGGCCGACGATCCACTCCTTGAAGGCGGTGCCGGAGATGGTCTCACCTTTGAGCAAGTGGATCGCGTGCTTGCCGAGGACCCGCACCGTGCCGGTCCCGCACGCGGTCTCGGCGTCAGGTCCGATGATCACCGTCAGGTCACTGACGTCGCGATGCCCCTTGGTCACCGTGAACGAGCCGCCCGAGTTCTCCATGACGCCGGGCTCGTCCTCGTTGTTGTTCAGCACCCAGTGGCCGCTTTCGGGTGGTCGGGGGGACTTCGAGTGACTCACTCCTGCTGACGCCACCGGGCCGACCAGGATGAGCGTCAGCGGCAACGCAAGCACGGCGGCAAGCAGAAGTCGTCTCATGGGGACAGCATGCCCCCTGGCCCGGCGACCCACAGCGAAACCTCCGAACCGCGGCGCCGGCGGTGGGCTAGCGGCCCTCGTAGTGCGGCGGCCGCTTCTCCTTGAACGCCAGGGTGCCTTCGCGGGCGTCCGCGGTACCGAAGATCGGCAGGCCGATCTCGAGCTCGATCTTGAGCGCCTCGGCCTCGGGCAGGCCTTCGGTCTCCTGGACCGAGCGCTTGATCGCTTGTACGGCGAGCGGGCCGTTGGCCGCAATGCGTTCGGCGATCTCCATCGCCGTTGCCAGCGCCTCGCCGTCGGGCACCACCCGGCCGATGAGACCGATCCGCTCGGCCTCCTCGGCCGAGATCGTGTCGCCGGTCAGCAGCAGCTCCATTGCTTTGGTGTAACCGATCTGGCGGCGCAGCCGGACGGTCGAGACGCCGACCGGAAAGAGTGCGCGGGTGACCTCGACCACGCCGAACTTGGCGCTGGCGCCCGCGACCCGGATGTCGGTGGCCTGCAGGATCTCGGTGCCGCCGGCCACCGCGTAGCCCTCGACCGCCGCGATCAGCGGCTTGGTCAGCCGGTGGTTGCGCAGCAGCGCCTTCCACGCGATGCCGGTGTCGGACCGCAGCCGTTGCGCGGCGTCGGAGGTGTTCTGGGCGTCGTTCATCGCTTTGAGATCGGCGCCCGCGCAGAAGACCCCATCGGTACCGGTGAGGATCGCGACCCGGATCTCCTCGTCGCTGTCGACCCGGTCCCAGGCATCGGCGAGACCGACGATCATCTCGGGGGACAGCGCGTTCTTCGCCTCGGGACGGTTCATGGTGAGGACGAGGACGTGCCCGCGCTGCTCGGTCTCGAGGTGCGCCATCGCGGCCCTCAGACCCGCTCGATGATGGTGGCGGTGGCGAGCGCGCCGCCCGCGCACATCGAGATCAGCGCGGTGGTGCCGCCGGTGCGTTCCAGCTCGTGGAGCGCGGTCGTGATCAGCCGGCTGCCGGTCGAGCCGACCGGGTGGCCGAGCGCGATCGCGCCGCCGTTGACGTTGACCTTGTCGACGTCGACCGAGTGCTGGCGGGCCCAGTTGACGACCACGGACGCAAACGCCTCGTTGACCTCGAACAGGTCGATGTCGTCGATCGTCATCCCGGCCCGGCTGAGCACCCGGGCAGTGGCCGCGACCGGGCCGTTGAGGTGGTAGTACGGGTCGTCGCCGATCAAGGCCTGCGCGCGGATCCGGGCCCGCGGTTTCAACCCCAGCTCGGCCGCCTTGCGTGCCGAGGTCAGCATGACCGCCGCGGCGCCGTCGGAGATCTGCGACGACGTACCAGCAGTGTGCAGCCCGCCCTCGAGCACTGGAGCAAGTGCGGCCAGCTTGTCCAGCGATGTCTCGCGCAGGCCTTGATCCCGGTCGACCAGCCGGGTCTCGCCGGTCGGCGCACCGTCCTCGCCGAGGACCGGCGCGTCGATCGGGGCGACCTGTGACTTGTACCGCTCCTCGGCCCAGGCCCGCGCGGCGTTCTGCTGCGAGCGCACGCCCCAGGCGTCGAGATCCGCGCGCGAGATGTCGAAGTCGCGGGCGATCCGGTCGGCACCGGTGAACTGGTCCGGCAGGTCCAGGTCCCAGCCCGG
>CAYNDD010000272.1:3115-4609 GCA_964395425.1 uncultured Frankiaceae bacterium | reverse complement strand
ACCGCCCACGACTTCCGGTCGACCCAGCTCTTCGATGCGCCCCCGGCGAAGGTGGTCGAGGCGCTCACCACGACCGACGGCATTTCGGACTGGTGGGCGCGAACGACCGGCTCGGCGGCTCAAGGCGGCGAGCTCAGTGTCTGGTTCGGCGAGCGGCAGATGCGTGGCCGCGTGACGGTCACGGACCGGCCGACCCGGGTGCAATGGGACGTGGTCTTCTGCGACGCCATGCCGGACTGGGTGGGTACGACGGTGATCTTCGAGGTCGCACCGCTCGGCGAGGGATCCGTCCTTTCCTTCACCCACGTGGGCCTCAATCCGCAGCTGGAATGCTTTGCGCAGTGCTTCGCCGGCTGGACGTTCTACCTGGGGAGCCTGGTGGACTACGTGGACCACGACGGCGGTACTCCGGCGGGCACGACCCCGGAGACGGCGAATGACCACCAGCGCGACATGCACTGAACGAGAAAGGCTCTGATCGAGATGGTGACGCGAGCGGGTGCGGCGAGCGCCGAAGCGACCGACCTGGTCCTGCGCGCGCTCGCCGACCCGAACCGCCGCGCGATCCTCCGGTTGGTCAAGGATGACGAGCTGCCGGCCGGCCAGATCGCGCTGAACTTCTCGATGACCCAACAGGCGGTCAGCCAGCACGTCACCGTTCTCAAACAGGCCGGCCTGCTCAGCGTCCGCCGCGACGGCACTCGCCGGCTCTACTCATTCCGCGCCGAGGCACTCGACCCGGTCAGGGACCTGCTTGCGGAGTTCTGGCCGGACGCCCTCGCGCGCCTGAAGCGCGCAGTCGAAAGCTCATACCGCCCCACCGAAACGAGGTAGTTCCCAATGTCGGCAACGCTCGAGGTCACCGCAAGCACACGGATCGCGGCTCCACCCGAGGTGGTCTTCCCCTACTTCACCGATCCTGCGTTGATCTGCACCTGGCTGACCGAGACGGCCGACCTCGATCCGCGTCCCGGCGGGATCTTCGCGGTCAACCCGGGCCGGCCGGCGCAAGGGACGTACGTCGCAGTCGAGCCGCCACATCGAGTGGTGTTCACGTGGGGTATCCCGGACGACGCGACGTTGCCGCCGGGTGCCAGCACCGTCGAGGTGGTCCTCGCTGCCGACGGCGACGGCACCGTCGTGACGCTGACCCACTCCGACCTTCCGGAGGACCACCGGCCCTCGCATCAGCAGGGTTGGATCCACTTCATCGGCCTGTTGCCGGGCGTCGTCGAGTCCCGTGGGTGCGGCTCCGAGCTGCACTAACATTCCTGCGATGACGCGGTACCTGATCTCCTTCGATGACGGCGCGATGAACTTCCCCGAGGAAGATCTGCCCGACGTGGCCGAGGCCGCGCACGCCGTCCTCCACGAGGCCAAGGCGGCCGGTGCGTGGGTCACCGGCGGCGGGATTCAAGGGCACGACGCGGACATCGTCGGCACCGACGGGTCGGTCACCTCCGCCGCGTACCCGGGAAGCAAGCCGCACATCGG
>CAYNDD010000272.1:0-3015 GCA_964395425.1 uncultured Frankiaceae bacterium | reverse complement strand
GATCTCGGCCTTGATGAAACCCTTCTGGAAATCGGTGTGGATCACTCCGGCAGCCTCCGGAGCCGTCGCACCCTTCTTGATGGTCCAGGCCCGCGACTCCTTCGGTCCGGCGGTGAGGTAGGTCTGCAGGCCGAGGGTCTCGAAGCCGACCCGCGCCAGCGTCGCGAGACCCGACTCGTGCTGGCCGTACCCCTCGAGCAGCTCGGCAGCGTCCGCGGGATCGAGTCCGATCAGCTCCGACTCGAGCTTCGCGCTGACGAACACCGCGGGCGCCGGTGCGACGAGGTCGCCGAGCTTCGCCCGCAAACCCTGGTCGCCGAGGTCACTGTCGTCGAGGTTGAACACGTAGATGAACGGCTTGTCGGTGAGCAGGAACGACTCCCGCAAGGCCTCGCGATCGAGTGCCGGCTCGCTCGAGATCGGCCGGCCCTCGTCGAGAACCGCTCGGGCGGCCTGCACCGCGGCAAGCTCGGTACGCCGGTCGGGCTTCATCCGCGCCTCGCGCTCCAACCTCGCGAGCCGGGTGTCAATCGTCTGCAGGTCGGCGAGCACCAGCTCGGTGTTGACCGTGGCGATGTCGTCCGCCGGCTCGACCCGCCCGTCGACGTGGGCCACGTCGGGGTCGGCAAAGGCGCGGACCACCTGGCAGATCGCATCGGACTCACGGATGTGCGACAGGAACTTGTTGCCGAGACCCTGGCCCTCGCTCGCCCCGCGCACGATGCCCGCGATGTCAACGAAGCTGACGGTGGCAGGAACGATCTTGGCGCTGTCGAACATCGCGCTCAGCACGTCGAGGCGCGAGTCCGGCACGTTGACCACGCCGATGTTCGGATCGATCGTCGCGAACGGGTAGTTCGCGGCCAACACGTCGTTCTCGGTCAACGCATTGAACAGCGTCGACTTCCCGACGTTGGGCAGACCCACGATCCCGATCGACAGCGCCATGCCTCCATTGTCGGGCAGGTCGCGTTCCGCCGGCCCGGGTCGCCTCCGGGCACACCAATCCGGGCATCCCGGCGCGCCGTAGACCGAAAGTGTCGGACCGTCGGGCGACCATGCGGACATGGACATCGCCGCTGTGCTCATCGCCGCAGTCACGCTGATCGCCGGGCTCGCCGCCGGCTGGGCGCTCGCCGGCCTCCGCGCGTCGACCGCCGCAGCCACGAGTGGCGCCGAGCGTGACGCGGCCATCGCCGATCGCGATCGGCTCCGCGCCGAGCGGGACACGCTCGGAAACGAGCTGCGCACGGCCGAGCTACGGGTCCAGGAGCTGATGACGAAGCTCGAGGCGGCCGAGGCCAACGAAGACCAGCTCAAGAACACCTTCGCGCGGATGTCGAGCGAGGCCCTCGACCGCAGCAGCAAGCAGTTCCTCGAGCTCGCCGACCGGCGCTTCAAGCAAGCCGGCGAACCGCTGACCCAGTCGCTGGACAAGGTCGAGCGGCAACTCGGCGTGATCGAGAAGGACCGCGCGAGCGCGAATGCCGCGTTGGCGGAGCAGATCAAGGCAGTCGGCGACTCGGGCAACGCGCTTCGGATCGAGACCGCGTCGCTGGTGAGCGCGTTGCGCAAGCCGCAGGCTCGCGGCCAGTGGGGCGAGCTGCAGCTGCGCCGCTGCGTCGAGCACGCGGGCATGCTCGACCGCTGCGACTTCAGCGAGCAGAGCAGCGTCAGTACGCCGGACGGCACGCTGCGACCCGACCTCGTCATTCACCTGGTCGGGGGCAAGAGCATCGTCGTCGATGCAAAGGTCACGCTATCGGCGTTCCTCGAGGCATACGAAGCCGACGACGACGACGTTCGTGAGGAGCGACTGACCGCGCACGCCCGGCACCTCCGCCAGCACGTAGAACAGCTGGCCGCAAAGGCCTACTGGAGCCAGTTCAGCTCGGCGCCGGAGTTCGTCGTGCTGTTCGTGCCCAGCGACGCACTGCTCGCGGCCGCGCTCGATCGCGACGGCGCCTTGCTCGACGATGCATTCAAGAAGCGCGTTCACATCACGACGCCCACCACCTTGATCTCGGTGCTGCGCGCGGTTGCCTACGCATGGCAGCAGCAAGCCCTCGCCGAAAACGCGCAGCAGGTCTTCGAGCTCGGCCGCGAGCTCTACAAGCGGCTCGGCACGTTCGGCGGACACATGGACAAGCTCGGTCGGACGCTGACCAGCGCCGTCAACACCTACAACGGCGCGGTCGGTTCGCTCGAAAAGCAGGTCCTCGTCCAGGCCCGCCGGCTCAACGAGCTCGAGGTGGTCGACGGCGAGCTGGACGGGCCGACCCCGGTCGAGGAGCCGGTGCGCTCCCTGGCGGCCGGTGAGCTGGTCGAGGGCGCCGAGCAGGCCCGCCCGCTCGTGGCCCTCTCGCCGCTTCCAGTCGACGACGACGACCTCGACCTGTTCACCCGCGCCCCGGACTACGGCTTGACCGACGGCGAGGCCAAACCGGGACCTTCGGCGCTCAAGGCGTAGCCCGCGGGGCGCCGATGCCCAAGGCGTGACGTCGGGACCCTCGCCCGAGGGTGTGCTGGAGCTGCGCCAAGCGGCCGCGGCGCTGAAGCGCCACTCCGCCCCGCTACCGAGGCGCCGCCGTTGGCTGTCCGGAAAGCGGCTCGCGATCCTCCTCGTGGTCGACCTGGTGGTCGGGTCGCTCGCCTGGCACTACCTCACCGAGGGGCACCCGACCGCGGTCGCCACCGCCGTCGAGAGCGTCGGGAGCGACGCCGCGCACAACAACTGGAGCGCGGTCTACAACTCGCTCTGCAGCTCCGACCGGGCCCAGATCGCCGAAAGCGACATCGCGTCGGCGGGGGAAGGCGCCCTGCTCCAGCTCGGCGGCCTGCACGCCGTCACCGTCACGCACGTGACCAACACCCACGTGTCGCTCGGCCCGATCCCGGTCCCAGCCGCCATCGTGTCCGGACAGCTCGTGCCCCGGATCGGCCCCTCCAGCGCCTACACGGTCACCGTCGTACGCGAGGTCAGCGGTTGGCACGTGTGCCTCAGCGCCGGCGGCT
>CAYNDD010000271.1:0-4616 GCA_964395425.1 uncultured Frankiaceae bacterium | reverse complement strand
CCCCGGCAGATCTGCCGGGACATCAGCCGCAGTGATGCAGGCGGTGACGCCGATCACGAACGTGCGCCCCTCCTTGGCGATGTGACGCATGGTGGGAACCCACTCGTCGGAGTTGTCCCAGGTCGGTGCGAGGTAGATGTCGATCCCTTGGGCATAGAGCGCGGTCCGGGCCAGGGGCATGTAGTTCTCCCAGCAGATCAGCCCACCCAGCCTGCCGAACTCGGTGTCGACGACCCGCACGGTCGAGCCGTCACCCATCCCCCACACCAGTCGCTCGCCACCGGTCGGCATGAGCTTGCGATGCCGGGCGGCCAGGGATCCGTCCGGAGAGAAGTGCAGCAACGAGTTGTAGATCGTCGAGCCCTCGGGATCCCGCTCGTCGGCTCCCACGGACAGCCAGATCCCGAGTCGGGCCGCGATCTGCCCGAGCCGATCGCACGCCGGTGATCCGATGACAAGCGCCTGGTCGAGCAGTCGGGCGTAGCAGGCGGTGGCGGCGGCATCCCACGGTTGCGTCCGCCACACCCAGTCCGGATATCCGGGAATGAACGCCTCGGGGAACGCGACGAGGCCAGCACCCTCGGAGGCGGCCTGCTCGGCCCACTGCTCGACCCGATCGATCGTCGCGTCCCGATCGAGCAGGACCGGCGCGACCTGAACTGCAGCAACCCGGATCGGATCCATCTGTTGCCCCCTGAGCATGGCGTTCCGTGGCGCGCACAATGATTGCGCAACTCAGGCTGTCAGCGGCCGTTGCAAAGGTGTTGCAGTCGACCGGCTGCCGCCACGGGCGGCGAGTGCTCGGCGCGGCTCAGGAGGCGAACGTCACACCATCGAGATCGGTGAATTGGTTGCCGCCGTCCTCGGTCTCCTCCTGGCTCTCGACCGTCACGTCGCCGGTCTGCTCGATCTTGAGGAGCCCGACACCCGTTGCGCACTCAACCGGCACCTTCAGGAACGACGGGGTCAGTGCAGCCGGCAGCGTGAACGCGATCTGGTTCTCCTCGCCCCCGGTGATTGCACCGCGAAGGTGAACAATGCCCTGTGCGTCGACGGCGTACCCAGCAACGAAGCTCGTGTTTCCAACGTTGTTCCAGGAGCCCTCGAAGGTCGTAATCGGGTGCCAGACCAGTGCCGGGAGCTTGGTCGCCAGCGTGGCCTTCGGAACGGTGGTCAAGGTCGACTCCTTGACCTGCTTCCCGGTCACTGTGTTCGGCTTGATCTGGCTACCGCTGATCACCAACTTGGTCTCGCGAGCGGCGGCCGGCAGCGCAAGACCCACCACGAGGCCGACCACCGCCACGGCCAGCATCGGCGCCGATTTCACAGTACTGATTCGCACAGTTCCTCCTGGACAGGGCGCCGCCGACCACGGACGCCAACAGACAAATCTCCCATCGGGCGGCCGGCGATGTTGCTCGTCGGCGCGGTGTCACCCGATCGGCCGCACCCTCGCGGCTACCTCTGGACCCCTTGACCCGCCAAGGGGACAACACGGTACAGCCGGCCACGCGGGGCGACATCCACAGAAAGTCTTCAGCAACCGCACTCACGCTGCTCGCATGCGACGTGATCGCGCTCAACTCGCGCTGATCGCCGTCGCCGTCCTCCACGCACTGTCTCCCCTGTTGGTCCGTGGTGCCCATGCCGCTTTCGGCTGGGACGAAACGGTCTACCTCAGCCAGATCAACTCCTACGCCCCGGCCGGCTTGTTCAGCGCGCCCCGAGCCCGCGGGTTGACGCTGCTGGTCGCACCGGTGTCGTTGGTGACCAACTCGCTGGTCGCGATTCGGGTCTGGCTGGCAGCACTGTCGGGGTTCGGCATGTGGCTGGCCTTCCGGCCCTGGCAGCGGGTCATCGGCGGGTACGTCGTACCGCTGGCGGCGCTGGTGCTCTCGACGCTGTGGGTCAGCATCTACTACGGCTTCGAAGCGATGCCGAACGAGTACTCGGCGTTCGCCGCGGTGGCCGCCACCGGCTGGTTGTTGCTGGCGCTGCGGGATCACGGACGCAAGCGGCCGTGGATCTGGGTGGGCGTGGCGGTCGCGTTCGCGGCGCTGATCCGGCCGACTGATGCGCTATGCCTGGTCGTGGGGTTGCTGTTAGTCACTATCGGCGTACGACGGGTGACCTGGCGCCGGCGCGGCCTGAGCGTCACCGTCATCCTTGTCGGTTTCGTGGCCGGGGCTGCGGAGTGGGTGATCGAGGCCTACGTCCGGTTCGGCGGTCCGATCGCGCGACTGCGGGCTGCGAGCGCGGTCAACACCGGCGGCGTCCACTGGTCACTGGCGGCTGAGTGGCACGCCCTCGCGGGACCGATCCTGTGCCGATCGGGCTGCACCGTTCGGGCGCCGTTGCACGACCAGATCTGGTGGCCGGTGCTCGGCGGTCTCGTCGTCGCCGGCCTGCTCGTCGGCCGGCGCCGGAAGCACTTCACCGCGATCAGCGCCGCGGTCCTCGTCGGCGTCGTGATCGGGGCGGAGTATGTGATCGGGATCGCCTACGCCGCACCGCGCTTTCTGCTGCCGGCCTACGCGATGCTGTCGATCCCGGCGGCCGAGACCGTGCTGTGGCTGGTTGCCCGGCGGCCGCGCTGGTCGGTCGTGCGACCGATCGCGATCGCCGGCGCGGTCTGCGCACTCGGCGCACAAGCAGTCAGCCAGGTCTCGATCGCGCGATCGTTGAGCGATACGGCGAGCGTCTACGGCGCGCAGCAGGAGCGGGTCAGCGACTTCCTGAGTGCCCATGGTGTCGCGTCGCCCTGCGACGTCGCCGGTCACGCCAGCGCCCCGATCGCGTACCTCACCGACTGCCGCGACCTCTCCCGGAGCCCGAGTGCCGACCACGAGGCGGAAACCGACCACCAGCTGCTCGCCTTCGTCGGTCGACCTCCGGCCACCGTGCGCGAGTCGCCGTCGGACTGGCAGAAGTTCGTGGTCGACCAACCGGACGCCCCACCTTGGCAGGTCTGGCTTCCCGGCCGCTCACCCGCCGCCCATCGCCCCCACCACGGGCGCAGGCACCGGCTTCCCGCCTAGATTCCGCGGCGGATATCGCGGCTGTGGATGACTCCCGGAGCGTCGCTTGCGCGGAGCTACGCTCAGCCCGTCCGGTCAGCCGGGTCGGCGGGCAGAGCACAGGGGGACTATCACCATGCGGATTTCGCGCGGCCGAATCGTGGTCGCAATCGCACTGATGGCCGGCGCACAAGGCGTCGCAACAGCGATTGCCGCGCCCGGGAGCGGCACATTCACCCGGATCACGACGCCGTCCACCACCATCGTCGAGCGTCTCCCCGCGGCCGGTGCGACCTTCAGCGTCTCCGGGTCCACGTCGTTCGATGTCACCAGTGTCGACATCGACTGCATCACGAACTCGACGACCACCTCACCAACGGTGACCGCGCTGGCAACCAACGTGCCCGTGAGCTCGGGGCGGTTTCACGCCACGGCGACGATCAGCGGGGGGACGACCCTGTTGACGTGCCGGCTGCGGGCGATTCCGAGCGGTGATGCGACGACCGGCTACCTCGGCGCCTACTCCGGACCGGTGGTGTTTCCATACTTCGTGCATGCTGCCACCAACGGCGGCACGACGTACGGCGTTTCGGCGTTCGACACCGAAGGGACCGGCTTCGCACTCGTTGGAGACGCCGGTCAGTGTTCTGACACGCTCGGAACGCTGACTCAACCCGATGTCGCCGTCCATCCGAGCTTCGACCGGTGTGCATTCGGGGTGGCGGCGTTCAACGACGCCCTCGTCTCGGCAACGCGGAGCGGTGTCGAAGTAGACGGTGCAAATGCCTACCTGCCGTTCAGCGTCGAAAACTTCCTGAACGGCACCGAGGCCCTGAACCTCACCGTGCCCAAAATCACGTACGCCTCCACGCACTCACCCGGCGGCGACCTGACCGTGACCGAGTCGGCTCCGCTGATGCGATGCAGCGGATCGAATTCCTACCCGCCGACCCTGGTGTCGTGTCCGTCCCTCATCTCCACCGGGGTGTCCTTCACCCGCACGGCGACCGTCTTCCGCGACGGGCACCAGATCAAGATCCGGGACAGGTTCACCGGCGTCGACACCTCAGCCCATACGGTCTCGATTCACTACCTGGATCAGGTCGACGCGCCATCGCGCGGGACGAACGGCTTCTCCTACCCGGGTCACTCGGCCAAGTTCGTCGCCGCCGCGCCGGGCAGAGCGGTCACCGGCTTGGGTGCCGGGGCCGGCACGCTGCTCGCCCGATCCGACCTCGACGCGGGGAGCGACGAGCCAACCGCTGACACCCTCGGCTTCACCTGGTCGAGGCCGCCGTCATCGGTCGCGTTCGGCGCGGTCACGGCCAGCGACTTCCGGCTCGCCTACACCCTTCACCTTGCGGCGCACGGCGCCGGCTTCGTCGGCTTCGCCTTGAGCGAGGCGAGCCTGACCAGCGCGGTGTCGAAGCTCGCGACGTCAGCCGTGGCGGACATGGTGGTGCCGCCGTCGATCTCCTCGCCGCGCCTGCACGCGAGGCTCGGGTCGACATCGACGACGGTCAAGGGTCGGCTCGTGGCCGGGGCGAACGGACTGCCGGCCACCGTGACCGTCAACGGTCACGCCGCCAAGATCACGAA
>CAYNDD010000270.1:0-4617 GCA_964395425.1 uncultured Frankiaceae bacterium | reverse complement strand
TGACTGCAGCGGGATAGATGTTGGCGTTCCACAGGCTCAACGCCATTGTCGTCATCGCGAACCCGGCCAGACCCAGCGGAGCCGGGTCGGCAATCAGTGGCGCAGCGGGAGCAGGGTGATCTGCAGTCGTCTGTGACATGCGTTACTCCTCCTTGTCGGTGTCTCCGGCCATGTTGGTGCGGATCGCGTCGGTGACCGTCGGGTCGAGCAGCGTGGTGACGTCGCCCAGCTCGCGGTTCTCGGCGATGTCCCGCAGCAGCCGACGCATGATCTTTCCGCTGCGAGTCTTGGGAAGCTCCGGCGTGACCAGTACCTGCCGGGGTTTGGCGATCGGTCCGATCACCTTGGCGACGTGGTCGCGAAGCGACTGCACGAACGCCTCGCCGCTGGACTCGTCCTCGGCGACATGGCCTCTCGGCGTGACGAACGCGACGATCGCCTGGCCGGTCACCGCGTCGGTCGCGCCGACCACCGCCGCTTCGGCGACCGACGGGTGGCTGACGAGTGCATGCTCGACCTCGGTCGTGGAGATCCGGTGGCCGGAGATGTTCATGACGTCGTCCACCCGGCCGAGCAGCCAGAGGTCGCCGTCCTCGTCCTTCTTCGCACCGTCGCCGGCGAAGTAGATGTTGTCGAACCGCGACCAGTAGGTGTCCTTGTAGCGCTGGTCGTCGCCCCAGATGCCGCGCAGCATCGACGGCCACGGCTCGGTGAGGACGAGCAGGCCACCGCCGCCGTTGCCGACCGGCTTGCCGGCGTTGTCGAAGACCTCGGCGCTGATGCCCGGCAGTGCGCGCATCGCTGCGCCCGGCTTGGTGGAGGTGATGCCGGGCAGCGGGCTGATCATGATCGCGCCGGTCTCGGTCTGCCACCAGGTGTCGACAACCGGAGTACGACCGCCACCGACGTTCTCGCGATACCAGATCCACGCCTCGGGGTTGATCGGCTCACCCACCGAGCCGAGCAGCCGCAGCGAGGTCAGGTCGTGGGGTTCGAGCTCCTGCGCGCCCCACTTCATCAACGTGCGGATGGTGGTCGGCGCGGTGTAGAGGATCGTCACCTTGAGCGACTCGATCAGCTTCCACCAGCGGTCCTTGTCGGCTGGGTGCGGCGTGCCTTCGTACATCACCGAGGTCGCGCCGTTGATCAGCGGTCCGTAGACGATGTAGCTGTGCCCGGTGATCCAGCCGATGTCGGCGGCGCACCAGTACACGTCGGTGGCGGGCTTGAGGTCGAACACCATCCGGTGCGTGAACGCGACCTGGGTGAGGTAGCCGCCGGTGGTGTGCAGGATGCCCTTCGGCCGCGCAGTTGTGCCCGACGTGTACATCATGAACAGCGGGTGTTCGGCGTCGAAGGCCTGTGCCTCGTGCTGGTCGCTCGCCGAGCCGACCGCCTCGTGCCACCACACGTCGCGACCCTCGGTCCAGTCGACGTCGCCACCGGTCCGTCGTACGACGAGGACCTTCGACACGTTCGGGCACTCCAGCAGGGCTTCGTCGACGGCCGGCTTGACCGGGGTCGGAGCGCCGCGGCGGAACTGCCCGTCGGTCGTGACGACCGCGCGCGAGTCGGAGTCGAGGATCCGCCCGCGCAGCGCATCCGCGGAGAATCCGCAGAAGACCACGTTGTGCGGCGCGCCGATCCGGGCGCAGGCCAGGATCGTGACCACCGTCTCCGGGATCATCGGCATGTAGATCGTGACCCGGTCACCGGCATTCACGCCGAGCGAGGTCAGCGCGTTTGCGGCCTTCGACACCTCGCTGTGCAGGTCGGCATACGTGACGTCGCGGCGCTCGGTATCGCCGTCGCTCACCCAGTGGTAGGCGACCTTGTCACCGTTGCCGGCATCGACGTGCCGGTCGACCGCATTGACGCAGGCATTGAGCTTTCCGCCGATGAACCACTTGCTGAACGGCGGCGTCCACTCCAGGGTCTCGGTCCACGGGGTGTCCCAGGTCAGCGCCTTCGCGGCGGCATCCCAGAACGCGAGCCGGTCACGTGCGGCGTCGTCGTAGATCGACGGTTGTGCGTTGGCGTTACGCGCCAGATCCGCAGGCGGATCGAAGCGACGGGATTCGTGGTGCAGGGCATCAAGGTCGGGTAGCGGATCGGAGGTCGGGCGCTCCGTCATTTGTTCATCCCTTCGTAACGTTGTGGAGTTTCAAACAGTCGACGACACGGCCGCAACGACCTGCTGCAGGCCAGACGCCGAACGTGGCGAAGCCTGCGCCGAGCGGCGCTTCGGCAGCGACGAACGGTCGGTGTCGTCGAAGCCATCACAGTGTTGAAGTTAGGCCCAGCCGGTTTCTCTCGCCACCGCGGTGGGCGGGGCCATCGGCCAGGTGCGTGGCGCGGGGCCGCGTAGCCCTTCGGGCAGGTGCAGGACCAGCATCTTGCCGGCCACGTCGTCGGGGATCGAGCCCGGTGTGAGGAGCGAGACCACGATCATGACCAGGAAGCTGGTCGGGACGGTCCAGATCGCGGGCAACCCGAGCAGGACGGCCGGCCAGCCGGTCCGGCCGGCGCCGAGCATGGTGGCCGAGATAGCGGCCGCCGAGGTCAGGCCGCCCACGATGAGTCCGGCCAGGCAGCCGTCGCGGCTCAGCCGGCGCCACCAGATGCCGAGCACCAGGAGCGGGCAGAAGGTCGAGGCCGCGATGGCGAACGCCCACCCGACCAGCAGGTTGAGCGAGAAGTCTCCGACCCGCAAACCGGCGGCGACGGCGAGAACGCCCGCGACCACCGTGCACCAGCGAAACGTCCGCACCCGGCCGTCGAGCAGGTCGTGCGACAAGGCGCCGGCGACGCTGATCAGCAGCCCGGACGAGGTGGACAGGAAGGCCGCGAAGGCGCCGGCGGCCACGAGTGCGGCGAGCGCGATCCCGCCCGCGCCGGCGACAGCGATCTTTGGAAGCACCAGCACCACTGAGTCGGTGTTGGCCGTGACGTAGAGCCCGGGCGCCTCCAACCGACCGAGCACCCCGAACACCACCGGGAACAGGTAGAAGCAGCTGACGAGCAGCAAGACGATCGCGGTCGTCCGCCGGGCCGAGCGGCCGTCCCGGTTGGTGTAGAAGCGGACCAGGATGTGCGGGAGGCCGACCGTACCGAGGAAGGTCGCCAGGATTAGCCCATAGGTCGCCGCGAGCGGATGTTGATCGCCGTTCCCGGCCCGGGCGAACGGCATCGACCACGAGGTTCCGCGCAGCTCGTCGAGGCCGACCGCGCTCGGCGCGGCCGCTCCGGCCGGGAATCGCAGCTTGGCTCCGGCTGCGGCGGTGTGCCGGCCGTTCGAGAGCAGCACCCGTCCGGCGATCGGCGCACCGTCGAGCTCACCCGACCCCGTGATCGTGATCGGGTGCTTCACGGTGAAGCTGATCGGCTCGGTCACCGAGACCGTGGTCGCGACCGGGAAGGTCGCGCCGACCGGCCGGTCGAGCGCCTGCGTGCGCGGGTGGGTGAGGGCGAGCAGGATCACCGCCGGCACCGCGATGGCCACGATCTTCAACCAGAACTGGAACGCCTGGACGACCGTGATGCCCTTCATCCCGCCGGCCGCGATGTTGCCGGTCACGACCACCCCGAGGGCGACCACACCGACCCAGTACGGCGTGCCCATCACGACCTGCAAGGTGATGCCCGCGCCCTTGAGCTGCGGAAGCAGGTAGAACCAGCCGATCACCAGGACGAACAGGGTGCCGACCTTTCGCAGCAGCGGGGAGCCCAGCCGGCCTTCGGCGAAGTCGGGGATCGTGTAGGCGCCGAAGCGGCGCAACGGCGCCGCGACGAGCAGCAGCAGGACGAGGTATCCGGTCGCGTAGCCGACCGGATACCAGAGCGCGCCCACGCCGTCGACGTACACCAGGCCGGCCACGCCGAGGAACGACGCGGCGGACAGGTACTCGCCCGAGATCGCGGAGGCGTTCACCAACGGCGGTACGGCCCGCGCCGCCACCAGGAAGTCGGCCGGGGTGCGTGCGACCCGCATCCCGCGCGCCCCGAGCACGACCGTGACCAGGGTGACCGCGACCACCGCGGCGAGCGCGGACTGATTCATGTCGGCCGGTTCAGCGTCATGTCGGCCGGCTCAGCAATTCGGCGAAGCGGCGTTCGAGACGTTCGGCCAGCCGCACGTAGCTCCAGCCGAGCGCGACCAGGATCGGGTAGATCCCGCCGCCAAGAACGATCAGCGGCACGGGTAGCCCACCGATCGTGTCGTGGACGACGCCGGGAAACAGCTCGGCGACGATCGGCAAGGACCCGATCACCGCCACGGTCAGGGCGCCGAAGCCGATCGTCAGCCCGAGCTGCGCGCGGATCAGCCCGGTGATGAGCACGTCGCCGTACGGATCATCGGCGCTCAGGTCCGAGATGCCCGGCAACGGCCGCGACCCGGCCAGGCCGGCCTGTGGCGCCTGCACGACCTTGCGGCCGGGCCGGACCGGGTCGAGGGTCACCGCATCCCGCCGCGTCGCGCGGCTCGCACCAGCCGATCCCGCAGCTCCCGGTTGTGCCGCCGTGACACCGGGAGCTCGGTCTGGCCGACCCGCACCGTCGAGGTGCCGGCTTCGCTGCTGAGCTCGGTGATGTGCCGGATCGACACCAGATAGCCGC
>CAYNDD010000269.1:0-4657 GCA_964395425.1 uncultured Frankiaceae bacterium | reverse complement strand
GTTGTTGCAGCGCTCGCAGACCGAGTCGGGCACGATCCCGGCCCGCATGAGTACGCCGAACACCACGCAGCCGAGGCACAGCGCGAAGACCGACTCCAGGACGGCCGCGGTCAGCAGCAGCGCCAGCACCACCCGGGCCGCCAGGTCTTCACCCGCCAGCGTCAGCACAAGGGCGCTGACCGAGAACGCCACGCCCATCGCCTGAGCGAACCGCTTCGGCGGCCCCGGCACCGGCCGGAACCCCAGCCCCAGTCGGGGCGTCACGACGCGCGTCACGTACTGGCCGAGCGGGCTCATCGTCGGCCCGGTCAGCACCCGGGCGACAAAACCGTACGCGATGATCGCGAGCAGCCACACCGCGTGTTCGTCGAAGATCAGCGCGGGCACCGTCATCACCACGACCCCGCCGGCGACCAGCCGGGCCGAGACCTCGTTGACCGGATCCGGGAACGAGAAGAACTCCGACAGCCTGCCGTTCCGCGCGGATAGCGCCGGGCTGAGCGTTCGGGTCGTCACGCCGTTCCCTCCTTCAGGACGTCCATCGGGACATTCTCTGGCGATATCCAGAGTAACTCGGGTTATCCGGATTAGTTAGGCCGCCGAGGTACGCGCAACCCGCTCTCCTAGACTTCCCGGAGAATGTCAGCGTCGATCTCCCCCACGACATTCCGCCGGCTCACCGTCGCCGTTGCGGTCTCACTCGCCGCGATCGTGGTCACCGGGGCGGCCGTCCGGCTCACCTCTTCCGGGCTCGGCTGCCCGGACTGGCCGCGCTGCACGGCAACGTCGTTCGTCGCGAACTCCTCCTTCCACTCCCGGGTCGAGTTCTGGAACCGCGTCGTCACGTCGCTGGTCGGTGTGCTGGTGGCCGCCGTCGCGCTGGCCGCTCTGCTCCGCACACCCAGGCGCCGCGACCTCGCCTTGCTGGCGTGGAGCCTGGTCGTGGGCTTCGCCGGCCAGGCGGTCGTCGGCGGGCTGTCGGTCATCTACCACCTGGCCCCGCCCTGGGTCATGGCGCACTTCCTGCTCTCGATGGTCATGCTCTGGATCGCGCTGGTCCTGGTCCACCGCGCCGACCCGCGCTGGGTTCCGACGCAGCCCGACGTGGCTCGCCCACTGCTCCTGCTCGGCCGGCTGCTCGTCGCGGTCGCCGCGATCGTGCTGTTCCTCGGCACGGTCACCACCGGCACCGGTCCGCACGCCGGCTCCGGCGCGCACGTCAAGCGGCTGCACTTCCCGCTCGAGCGGGTGACCCAGCTCCATGCCGACTCCGCGCTGCTGCTCACCGGCCTGGTGATCGCGACGCTGTTCGCCGTCCGCCTCACCCCCAGCACCGACCTGATCCGGCGCCGGGCGTCGTTCCTCGCCGGCATGATCGTGCTGCAGGTCGCGCTCGGCTACACGCAGTACTTCCTCAACCTGCCGCCGGGCATCGTGGAGCTCCACGTCGCCGGCGCCACCGTCCTGTGGGGCGCCACGATCTGGCTCCAGCTCGGCTTCACCGCGCCGGTGCAGACGGTGCCGGACGAGCCGGCGCTCAGACGAACTGACTCAGCGCGACTGCCACAAACAACAGCGTGAGATAGCTGATCGACTGGTGGAACAGGGCGAGCGGCTTGGCCGGCTCGCCCCGGCGGACCCGGCGGTCGAGCCGGTGCGCCTCGAACAGGAAGCCCGCCCCGAGTACGACGGCGGCGCCCGCGTACAGCGGCCCGGCACCGAAGGGGATCAGGATCAGCGACGCCGCCACCATCGCCCAGGAATAGAGCACGATCTGCCGGGTCACCGAGCGAGCCGGGGCGACGACCGGCAGCATCGGCACCCCGGCCGCGGCGTAGTCGTCCTTGAACCGCATCGCCAGCGCCCAGAAGTGCGGCGGGGTCCACAGGAACACCACGGCAAAGAGCACGACCGCCGGCCAGCCGACGTCGCCGCGCACGGCCGACCAGCCGATCAGCACCGGGAAGCACCCGGCCGCACCGCCGATCACGATGTTGGACGGCGTACGACGCTTCAGGCCCAAGGTGTAGACGAAGACGTAGAACACGATCGCCCCGTCGGCCAGGCCGGCTGAGATCAGGTTCACGCCGAAACCCAGCAGCAAGGTGGCAGCCGCGCCGAGCGCGATCCCGAACCGCAGCGCCGCGACCGGCGGCACCTCTTGGCGGGCCATCGGCCGGCGCCGGGTGCGCGACATGACCGCATCGATGTCCCGGTCGACGACGCAGTTGAGCGTGTTCGCGCTTCCGGCCGCCAAGGTCCCACCGACCAGCGTCGCGGCCGCGGTCCACAACGACGGCAGCCCGCGGGCGGCCAGGATCATCACCGGCAACGTCGTGACGAGCAGGAGCTCGATGATCCGCGGCTTGGTCAGGGCGACGTAGCGGCCGACCACCTCGCGGACGCCGGGGCTCACCTCGCGGACGCCGGGGCCAACGGCCACTGCGGGCGAGGCAACCTGCGTCACGCGCATCCTTTGGTTCGGCGGGCGGCGTCAGCGTCGGCGTCGCATTCCCCGGCAGCTGCTAGGCAACCAGAGCGATCCTAACGGTCACCGTTGGCGGGGGCCGTGCATGGGTATGACCGCCGGGGATTGTTCTGTCCCGCATCGTCACTACGCTCGACACTGATCACTTCGTCCGAGGAGCCACCGTGAGCACAACCAGGCACCAGGCACTGGCCTGGAGCGATGACGACAAGCTCGCGGTCGACATCGTCCGCGCTTTGGCCATGGACGCGGTCGAGGCCGCCGGGAACGGCCATCCGGGCACCGCGATGAGCCTCGCACCGGCGGCGTACCTGCTGTTCCAGCGACTGATGCGGCACGACCCCACCGACGCGGGGTGGATCGGCCGGGACCGGTTCGTGCTGAGCTGCGGGCACTCCAGCCTGACCCTCTACATCCAGCTGTTCCTGGCCGGCTACGGCCTCACGATGGAAGACCTCAGGCTGCTCCGCCAATGGGGCTCGCTGACCCCGGGCCACCCGGAGCACGGCCACACGATCGGTGTCGAGACCACGACCGGGCCGCTCGGCCAGGGGGTCGGCAACGCGGTCGGGATGGCGATGGCGGCTCGCTACGAACGCGGCCTGTTCGACCCGGATGCCCCGCCCGGCACGAGCCCGTTCGACCACACGATCTGGTGCTTCGCCTCCGACGGCGACATCGAGGAGGGCATCTCCTCGGAAGCCAGCTCGCTCGCCGGCCACCAGCAGCTCGGCAACCTCGTCATGCTCTACGACGACAACCACATCTCGATCGAGGGCGACACCAGGGTCGCGCTCAGCGAGGACGTCGGCGCCCGCTACGAGGCCTACGGCTGGCACGTCCAGCACGTGGCGGATGTCAACGACGTCCAGGAGGTGTACGACGCCTTCGTGGCGGCCCGGAACGAGACCGGCAAGCCGAGCCTGGTCGTCGTGCACTCGATCATCGGCTGGCCCGCCCCGACCAAGCAGAACACCGGCAAAGCGCACGGCTCGGCGCTCGGCGCCGAGGAGGTCGCGAAGACCAAGGTGATTCTCGGCCTTGACCCGGCGGTGAGCTTCTACTGCCCGGACCACGTCCTCGCGCACACCCGCCAGGTGGTCGACCGCGGCCGGACCGCACACGCGCAATGGCAGGAGCGCTTCGACGCCTGGGCGGCCGCCAACCCCGATCGCGCCGCCGAGCTCGAGCGGATCTCGCAGCGCCGGTTGCCCGAGGGTTGGGACGCCAAGCTGCCGGACTTCGCCGGCGACAAGCCGATGGCGACGCGCAAGGCGAGCGGCGCGGTGATCAACGCGATCGCGCCGGCCTTACCGGAGCTGTGGGGAGGCTCGGCCGATCTGGCCGAGAGCAACCTGACCGAGATCGACGGTGCCGACTCCTTCCTGCCGGAGGCGCACGGCGGGTCGCCGTACGGCCGGATCCTGCACTTCGGCATCCGCGAGCACGCGATGGGCGCGATCCTCAACGGGATCGTCCTGCACGGCGGCACCCGGGTGTTCGGCGGCACGTTCCTGACCTTCTCGGACTACATGCGCGGGTCGGTGCGGCTGGCCGCACTGATGAAGGCCCCGGTCACCTATGTCTGGACCCACGACTCGATCGGCCTCGGCGAGGACGGGCCGACCCACCAGCCGGTCGAGCATCTCGCCGCCCTCCGCGCGATCCCCGGTCTTGATGTCGTACGACCGGCTGACGCCACCGAGACCGCGATCGCCTGGCGGACCATCATCGAGCACGGCGACCGGCCGGCCGGGCTGATCCTGTCCCGCCAGGACCTCCCGGTGATCGACCGGTCGACGCACGGGTCCGCCGACGGCGTCGTACGCGGCGCCTACGTGCTCGCCGAGGCCGGCAGCGGGACCCCGAAGGTCATCCTGATCTCGACCGGGAGCGAGGTCGCGATGACGCTCGAGGCGCGCGAGCTGCTCGAGGCGGAGGGCACGCCGACCCGGGTCGTGTCGATGCCGTGCCGGGAGTGGTTCGAGGCACAGGACCCGGCCTACCGCCAGGAGGTCCTGCCACCCGACGTCCGGGCCCGGGTGTCGGTCGAGGCGGCGGTGTCGTTCGGCTGGCGCGACTTCGTCGGTGACGCCGGCGAGTGCATCTCGCTCGAGCACTTCGGCGCCAGCGCGCCGTACCGGATCATCTACGAGCAGTTCGGGTTCA
>CAYNDD010000268.1:0-4670 GCA_964395425.1 uncultured Frankiaceae bacterium | reverse complement strand
CCGAGGTCGGTTTTCCGTTGCTGGTGAAGGCATCGGCCGGCGGCGGTGGACGTGGCATGCGGCTGGTCCGCAGTGCCGATCAGCTCGGCGACGCGGTCGAGGCGGCCGGTCGTGAAGCAGGATCCGCGTTCGGTGACTCGACGGTGTTCCTGGAGCGCTATCTCGAGGCGCCACGCCACATCGAGGTGCAGGTTTTCGCCGACCAGCACGGCAATGTCTGCTCGCTGTTCGAGCGAGAGTGTTCGATCCAGCGGCGACACCAGAAGATCATCGAGGAGTCACCGTCGCCGGCGGTCGACGCCGCACTGCGCGCCGAGCTGAGCGCATCGGCTGTTGCGGCTGCCAAGGCGGTCGGTTACATCGGCGCCGGAACGGTGGAGTTCGTCGTCGCCGACGACGGGTCGTATTTCTTCCTCGAGATGAACACCCGGCTGCAGGTCGAGCATCCGGTCACCGAGCTGGTCACCGGCCTCGACCTGGTGCGGCTTCAGTTGATGGTGGCCGACGGACTTGCGCTGCCGGCCGAGGCGCTCACCCCTCGACTGTCCGGGCATGCAATCGAAGCCCGGTTGTGCGCCGAGGACGCTGCCAACGGTTTCCTGCCGTCGACCGGCACGCTGCGCGACTTCGACATCTCGCCCGGCGTTCGCGTCGATACCGGGGTCGAATCCGGCAGCGTTGTGTCGCCGTACTACGACTCACTGCTGGCGAAGGTCGTTGCCCATGCGCCGAGCCGGGCCGGGGCCGCGGCGGCGCTGGCGTCAGCGTTGCGGCGGTCCCGGCTGCACGGCGTGACGACGAACCGCGACCTGCTGGTCCGAGTCCTCGAGGACCCAGAGTTTCTCGACGGGCGGACCGACACCGGCTTCCTCGACCGCCGTGACGCCGGTGCGCTCTCGGCTGCGTTGCTCGACTCCGAGTCGGCGCACGCCGTGCACGCGGCGGTCGCTGCGGTCACTCGACAGATCGTGAACCGGATCCAGGCGCCGGTGCTGTCCAGGTTGCCGAGCGGCTGGCGCAACAACCCGTCGGCCCGGCAACAGGTGACGCTGTCCACTGGCGGGACGCAATGGGAGGTCACCTACCTCGTCGGCGTGCACGGAGCGGTGGCACTCAGCGTCGACGGCGCACCGCTGGATGTCGTGGTGCACTCGGCCGCGCTCCACGTGGTCGACGCGACCATTGCCGGAGTCCGGCGGAGCTATCGCGTGTACGTGTCGGAGGTTGGAGCCGACGGTCAGACCATCGACGTCGACTCCGTACTCGGCTCCTCGTCGTACGACGTGGTACCGAGATTCCCCGATCCCACGGCGCATGTTGCGGCCGGATCCTTGGTGGCACCGATGCCGGGAACCGTCGTACGGGTGCTGGTCGACACCGGCGCGGCCGTGGCGAAGGACCAGCCACTCGTCGTGCTCGAGGCGATGAAGATGGAGCACACCGTGACCAGCCCGGCCGCCGGCGTGGTCGTCGAAGTCAGGGCGGAGGCCGGCCGGCAGGTCGATGCGGGCGCGGTCCTCGCCGTCGTCGACCCTTTGCCTCCATCGACTGGTTGATCACGGCGCCGGTGGAACGGCGGCTGCTCCTCGTGCGTCCAACCCGCAGTCGAGTTGGAGGCCGAGATGACGGATCACCGCAGGGCACGACTGATCGGGTACGGCGTCCTCGCCGTCATCATCGTCTTGATCGTGACGGCGTTCGCGCTCGGTGGTGGCAATGAGTCGTCAGGCGGGTCGGGCGAGTCGGCGAGCCCTGGCTTCCCCTCACCCCCGAGGACCGCGCAGGGCGGTGGCGCGGCCGTCCAGAGCGGTGGTGCGGGAACCCAGAACGGGGCAGCCGCGACTGCGCCCGAGCCGGTCGCGTCGGGAACGTCTGCCCCGTCGGGAGCGTCGGCATCAGGCCACGTGGCCAATGGGTCTTCGGAGTCGGACGTGAACCTCGGGCTCGCGGTGGATGCCGTCACCTCGACGAGTGTGGTGAAGACCGGCGACCTCGCGTTGCAGGTGGCTCGCGGCCAGGTCCAGACGACCCTCACGAAGCTGGTGGACCTCACCACCTCGCTCGGCGGATACGTCTCACAGAGCCACACCGACACCGTGCTCGGCTCGCCGACCGGCGAGCTCACGTTGCGCATGCCGGTCGCGAGATTCGACGCGGCGGTCAGCAGCGTCGAAGCCCTCGGTCACGTCATATCGCTGACGACCAACGCGCACGACGTCACCGGTCAGGTCGTCGACCTGGGCGCCCGGGTGTCCGCACTGCAGCAAACCCGGTCGACCTACCTCACGATCCTGGGCCGGGCGCGGACGATCGGCACCACGCTCGAGGTGCAGCAGCGGGTCGAGGACACGCAGCAGCAGATCGAGGAGCTGCAGGGCGAGCTCAAGGTCCTGCAAAACCAGAGCGCCGACGGCACGCTGACCGTCGAGGTGTCACAACCCGGCGCCAAGAAGAAGCCAGTCGTCGTGATCCATCACAACAGTGGCGGGATCGGCAAGGCCTGGCACACCTCGATCAACCGGTTCAGCCGCGGTTTCGACGCGATCGTCAGTGGCCTCGGCCCGCTGCTTCTGGCGGTTCTGGTGCTCGCCGTGCTGGCCGCGCTCGCCGGTCTCGGCTATCGCGGGGTGCGTCGCGCGACGTCCGCCTGAATCCGAACCGTATTCTGATCGGGTGCAGAAGACTCTCTACGAGGCCGACCACGAAGCGTTCCGGGCGACGGTTCGGGGATTCATGGACCGCTACGTCATCCCGCAGCACGCGGAGTGGGAGAAGGCCGGCATCGTCGACCGCGGGATCTGGCTGGAGGCCGGTAAGCACGGGCTGCTGGGCTTCGAGCTTCCCGAGGAGTACGGCGGCGGAGGCGTGGCGGACTTCCGCTACAACGCGGTACTGGTCGAGGAGATCACCCGGGCCGGCGCGACCGGCGTCGGATTCGGCCTGCACAACGACGTGGTCGCGCCGTACCTGACCAAGCTGGCGACCGAGGAGCAGAAGGCCCGCTGGTTTCCCGGGTTCTGCTCCGGCGAGCTGATCACGGCGATCGCCATGAGCGAGCCGGCCGCCGGATCGGACCTGCAGGGCATCCAGAGCACCGCGGTCCGCGACGGCGACGCCTGGGTCCTGAACGGCTCGAAGACCTTCATCACCAACGGGATCAACTCCGACCTCGTCATCGTGGTGGCCAAGACCGATCCCTCCAAAGGTGCGCACGGCATCTCGTTGCTGATGGTCGAGCGGGGGATGCCCGGCTTCGAACGCGGGCGCAACCTGGACAAGATCGGGCTGAAGGCGCAGGACACCGCGGAGCTGTTCTTCACCGACGTACGGGTGCCGGTCACCAACCTGATCGGCGAGGAGAACCACGGGTTCGTGCACCTGATGGACAACCTGCCGCAGGAGCGGCTCTCGATCGCGGTTGGTGCGGTCGCCGCGGCGGAGCACATCGTGGAGATGACGGTCGACTACTGCAAGACCCGCACCGCGTTCGGCCGTCCGATCGGGTCCTTCCAGAACTCGCGGTTCACCCTGGCCGAGTTCGCGACCGAGGTCGAGATCGCCCGGACCTACCTGGATCGGTCGATCCTCGAGCTGAACGCCGGCCGGCTCAGCGCGACCGATGCCGCGATGGCGAAGTGGTGGACGACCGAGATGCAGAAGCGGGTCGTGGACGGGTGCCTTCAGCTGTTCGGCGGCTACGGCTACATGAACGAGTTCCCGATCGCGAAGGCCTATCTCGACAGTCGCGTACAGACCATCTACGGCGGCACGACCGAGATCATGAAAGAGATCATCGGCCGATCGCTCGGCCTGTAGTCCGGGGTCGAGGACGCCCGCGCTATGGTCGCCGCCGTGACTGGTCGATACGGGATCACCTTCCCCTTTGACGGGATCGCGCTGCCCGACCAGCGCCCGATCGTCGAATCGCTTCCCGATCTCGGCTACACGGACCTGTGGTCGGCGGAGTCGTTCGGGATGGACGGCTTCACGCCGCTCGCGCTCGCCAGCGTGTGGGCGCCACAGCTGCGGCTGGGTACGGCGATCATCCCGGTCTACACCCGCGGTCCGGCCACCCTGGCGATGTCGGCGGCCACGATGGCGGCCGCCGCGCCGGGTCGATTCGTGCTCGGCGTGGGCTCGTCGTCCAACGTCATCGTCGAGCAGTGGAACGGCATCCCGTTCGAGGCGCCGTACGCCAAGGTCCGCGACACCGTTCGGTTCGTGCGCGCGGCGATCGGTGGCGAGAAGGTCACCGCGGACTACGAGACGGTCAAGGTCAACGGCTTCCGGATGGGCTTCGCGCCGCCGCAGCCGCCAACCATCCTGATCGCGGCGCTGCGCAGCGGGATGCTCCGGCTCGCCGGCCGTGAGGCGGACGGCGCGATCGTCAACTGGCTCGCGCCCGAGGACGTGCCCTCCGTCACGCCATACGTCCACGAGGGTGGGCCGGGCAAGGAGATCGCGGCCCGGATCTTCGTCGCTCCCACCGCCGATCTCGAGGTGGCGCGCGGCGTTGCCCGGTTCGCGATCGCGGCCTACCTGACCGTGCCGGTCTATCGCGCGTTCCACGACTGGCTCGGCCGCACCGAGCTGATGGCCGGGATGCAGGAGGCCTGGGCCGCGGGCGACCGCAAAGGGGCGCTCGCCGCGATCCCGGACGAGCTGGTCGA
>CAYNDD010000267.1:0-4682 GCA_964395425.1 uncultured Frankiaceae bacterium | reverse complement strand
GAGCCCGCTCGGGAAGTCGCTCCGCCCGGTCGACTCGGCCATCGCCGGCGACATCGTCGCGATCGCCAAGCTGTCCCGCGCCGAGACCGGAGACACGCTCTCGACCAAGGACGACCCGCTCCTGGTGACCGCGTGGGACATGCCGGAGCCATTGCTGCCGGTCGCGATCGCGGCAAAGAGCAAGGCCGACGAGGACAAGCTCTCGACCGGCCTGCAGCGGATCGTCGCCGAGGAGCCGACCGTCCGGCTCGAACGCAACGTCGAGACCGCGCAGCTGATCCTGTGGTGCATGGGCGAGGCGCATGCCGACGTACTCGTCGACCGACTCAAGACGAAGTACGGCGTCGAGGTCGAGCAGGTCCCCCTGCGAGTGCCGCTGCGCGAAACCCTCACCGGCCCGGCGTCCGGCCACGGCCGGCACGTGAAGCAGTCGGGCGGGCACGGCCAGTTTGCGGTGTGCGACGTCGAGTTCGAGCCGCTGCCGTCGGGCTCCGGCTTCGAGTTCGTCGACAAGATCTACGGCGGCTCGGTGCCCAACCAGTTCATCCCATCCGTCGAGAAGGGGATCCGGGCCCAGATGGAACGCGGGGTGACCGCCGGCTATCCCGTGGTCGACATCCGGGCGACCCTGCGCGACGGCAAGGCGCACTCGGTGGACTCCTCCGACATGGCGTTCCAGCTCGCCGGCGGTCTCGCTCTCCGCGACGCGGCGGAGAAGGGCGCATTCGCGCTGCTCGAGCCGGTGCTCGAGGTCTCCGTCCTGGTCGCCGACGACTACGTCGGCGCGGTGATGAGCGACCTGTCGACCCGACGCGGTCGGGTGACCGGCACGGAGTCGGTCGGCAACGGCCGCTCGCTGGTGCGCGCCGAAGTGCCGGAAGTCGAGGTCACCCGCTACGCGATCGATCTGCGGTCGATCTCCCACGGGGCTGCGAGCTTCAGCCGCAAGCATCTGCGCTACGAGCCGATGCCGTCCCACCTGGCGTCGAAGGTGACGGCCGCGGCCGGAGATTAAGCCGCCTTCACCAATCGGGCTTACGCTGGCCGCATGATCCTGTGGATCTTCGTCGCGCTCGTGGTGCTGTTCGTCGTGCTGCCGATCATCGGCGCCGCGATCAGCTGGGTCGTCTGGACGGCCATCGTCGGAATCTTCCTGGGCGGCCTGGCCCGGCTGATTATCCCGGGCAAGCAGAACATCAGCATCCTCGCGACCATCGTGTGCGGCTGGGTCGGCGCACTCATCGGGGGCGCGATCGGCGACGGCGTGTGGGGTTGGCACCACAACCGGTTCGCTACGCTCCTGATCGAGATCGGCGTGTCCACAGTCGCCGTCGGCGCCTGGTCGGTCACGCATCGCAAGCCGATCGCCGCCAGCGGCGGACACAAGATCATCGACATCTGACTCGACCCCGCGTCTCATTCGCGCCAGACACGTATGCGGCCGTGTTCGTCTTTGCTGATCCGCCAGTTGGTGTGGTGAACCAGCCAATGGTGGAACCCGCAGACGTGGACCCCGACTTTGGTCTTGGTGTGGCCACCACGTGACCAGAAGATGCAGTGGTGGATCCGACATCGCTCCAGCGGGGCCTGGCAGCCGGGCCATCGGCACCCTTTGTCCTCAAGGCGCAGGGCGCGACGTTGGGCCGGGCTCCACGTCGGGGTTTTGCGGCCGAGGTCGAGGACCTCGCCCTCGCCGCCGAGAACGGCCGGGATGATCCCTGCATCGCAGGCGATCATCCGGGCGGTCTTCGGTGTGATGTCAATGCCGTTCATGGTCACGACCGCGGCCGGCAGCAAACCCGGGTCGTTCAGCGCCGCATCGAGGTCAGCCTTGAGCGCATCCCAGCCGATCGTGACGATCACCTGGGGTTTCTCGCCGCCTTGCTCGGGCAGCCCGCCGGCTGCCATCGCGTGTTCGGCCAGGGTGACCAACCCGTCGGCGAAGCGCTGACCGCTTGTGCGGGTGTCTTCCGTGCCGGCCTTGGTCAGCAACGGGGTGATCGCGGCCTTGAGGGTGGCGGCGCTGGCCGGATCAAGCATCCCGTCGATCGCATGCATCCCGTCGAAGGTCTCGCTCATCCGCACCCAGCGGCTCTCGTGCTTGCGCAGGGCTGTGGCCTCCGGGTCGTCGCCGGACAGTCGAGCGGTGAGTCCGCGAGCGAACCGCGCAAGCGCGCTCGGATCGACCACCTCGGCGGCCTTCACCAGCTCCTTCTCGACCACGTCCCGGATCTCGGCGGGAGCTTTGTGGACCGCAGTGACAATCACCCGGGCATGGTCGAGGCTGATCCGCGCTGCGGCGAGCGCATCGCCGATCGTCGGGCGGGTCGGGAGCGCACGGGCAACGGTGAGATACCGGTTGGCATCCTCGGTGCCGAGCAGAAGCTCCTCGACCAGCCAACCGCGGGTCTGTCGGCCGCACTCGGACACACTCGCGTCCCGAGTGTCGATCACCTGTAGCTGGCCGGCGATCACCGCGTCGATCTGGCGACGGAGCCGAAGCAACTCCTCGGTGGTGTTGAGAAGCTCGAGGTCGGGAACCGTGTGCGGGTCGCGTTCGAGCAGGCCCGCGACTGCTGTCGCGATCTGCTCGACTTCCGGACCCACCGTGATCATGGGACTTACCGTAGAACCGGCCTACGACAATTTCCGGGGGCAGAAACCGTTGGAAACAAAGGAGAACTTATCCACATCCGTGGACGCCTGCGCCCCCGTCCACAGATCCCGTCAAGCCCTTGACAACCGCTCACGCTCAACCCACGAAAGGCGCCCGGGTGACCCCCTTCAGTCGGCGATCAAAGGCCAGGCGGCGGCGAGCAGATCGCGGGTCTCGCGGAGCAGTTGCGGCAGCACCTTGGTGCGCGCGACGACTGGCATGAAGTTTGTGTCGCCACCCCAGCGCGGCACGACGTGTTGATGCAGGTGCGCGGCGATGCCAGCGCCCGCGACGACACCTTGGTTCATCCCGAGGTTGAAGCCCTGCGCACCACTGACCTCGCGCACGACGCGCATCGAGGTCCGAGTCATCTCGGCGACCTCGACAGTCTCCTCGGCGGTGAGATCGGTGTAGTCGGCGACGTGGCGATAGGGCACCACCATCAGGTGCCCCGAGTTGTACGGATAGAGGTTGAGAACGGCGTACGACGTGACGCCGCGCGCGACGATCAGCCCGTCCTCGTCCGACATCGCCGGGATCCGGCAGAACGCGCACTCGTCGGTCTTGCCTTCGCCTTGGATGTAGGCCATCCGCTCCGGCATCCACAGCCGTTGCCAGCCGTCGGGGACGCCGACCCCGTGCTGCTCGGCCGGATCGGTCACGCGTCCGGCGCGATCAGCTCGTCCGGGTTGAGCGCATCCGGCTCGATCTGCCGCGAGGCGATGTTGCGCGCGACCTCGATGATCGCGTCGTCGAGCGGGACTCCCCGACGCTCGACGCCGTTGCGGTAGCGCAGCGACACCGCGCCCGCCTCGACGTCTCGGGGACCGGCCACGAACATGAACGGCACCTTCTGCTGCTGGGCGTGCAGGATCTTCTTCTGCATCCGGTCGTCGCTTTCGTCGATCTCGACCCGGATCCCCTCGCCGCGCAGCCGCTCGGCGACGAGGCGCAGGTAGTCGATGTTCTCGGTCCGGATCGGAATGCCGACGACCTGCACGGGTGCGAGCCAGGCCGGGAACGCACCGGCGTAGTGCTCGACCAGTACGCCGAAGAACCGCTCGATCGAGCCGAACTTCGCCGAGTGGATCATCACCGGCTGGTGCCGCTGGCCGTCGTCGCCCTGATACTCCAGGCCGAAGCCGGCCGGCTGGTTGAAGTCGTACTGGATGGTCGACATCTGCCAGGTCCGGCCGATCGCGTCGCGGGCCTGGACCGAGATCTTCGGGCCGTAGAACGCCGCGCCGCCCGGGTCGAGCACGAGGGTCAGCTCGCTCTCGGTCGCGACCTGCTCGAGGATCTTGGTCGCGGTCTCCCACTCTTCGTTGCTGCCGATGAACTTGTCCGAGTCAGGGTCGCGGGTCGACAGCTCGAGGTAGAAGTCGTCGAGCCCGAAGTCCTTGAGCAGGCTCAGCACGAAGTTCAGCAGATGCTTGATCTCACCCGGCGCCTGCTCCGGCGTGCAGTAGGAGTGCGAGTCATCCTGCGTCAGGCCGCGGACCCGGGTCAGGCCGTGGACGACGCCGGACTTCTCGTAGCGATAGACCGTGCCGAACTCGAACAACCGCATCGGCAGCTCGCGATAGGAGCGGCCGCGCGAGCGGTAGATCAGGTTGTGCATCGGGCAGTTCATCGCCTTGAGGTAGTACGAGCTGCCTTCCATCTCCATCGGCGGGAACATCGTCTCGGCGTAGTACGGCAGGTGGCCGCTGGTCTCGAACAGCCCCTGCTTCGCGATGTGCGGCGAGCCGACGTACAGGAAGCCCTCGTCGATGTGGCGCTGGCGGACGTAGTCCTCCATGACCCGTTTGATCACGCCACCTTTCGGGTGGAAGACCACCAGCCCGGAGCCGATCTCGTCCGGGAAGGAGAACAGGTCGAGCTCGGCACCCAGCCGCCGGTGGTCGCGGCGTTCGGCTTCGGCGAGCAGCGTCAGGTGCGCCTCGAGGTCCTGCTCGGACGGCCACGCGGTGCCGTAGATCCGCTGCAGCTGGGGGTTCTTCTCGCTCCCCCGCCAGTACGCCGC
>CAYNDD010000266.1:0-4709 GCA_964395425.1 uncultured Frankiaceae bacterium | reverse complement strand
GGCCGGCTCGAAGGTCAGGCTGATCGAGTTCATGCAGTAGCGGTCGCCGGTCGGGGTCTGGGGGGCGTCGTCGAAGACGTGGCCGAGATGTGAGCCGCAGTTCTTGCAGCGCACCTCGACCCGGCGCATACCGAGCGTGCTGTCCTCGAGCAGTTCGACGGCATCGGAGTTGCTCGGGTCGTAGAAGGACGGCCAGCCGCAGTGCGACTCGAACTTGGTCGTGCTCCGGAACAGCTCGTGGCCGCACGCGCGGCAGTGGTAGACGCCGACCCGGTGCTCCTCGAGCAGCGGACCTGTCCACGGGCGCTCGGTGCCGGCCTGGCGGAGTACGGCGTACTCCTCGGGGCTGAGCTCGGCGCGCCACTGCTCGTCGGTCTTGTGGACTGGGTGCGTCATCTTGGGTGACTCTCTTTCCGGGGTGTTCTTGGGGCGGATGAGCCCGCTCAAAATCCTCACGTGATTGCAACACGCGCGCGGGCGGCGGCGTTCCCGGTTGCACCCGGCGGTAGCGTCCGGCTATGGCTTCCCCATTCGTGGAAGTGCCGGTCGGGGATCGGGTTGTCAAGATCACCAATCCTGACCGGGTCTACTTCCCGGCCCGCGGCGAGACGAAGCTCGATCTCGCCAACTACTACCTCTCGGTCGCCGACGGGATTGTCCGGGCTCTGCATGACCGGCCGTGCATGCTGCATCGCTACCCGGAGGGCGTCGGTGGGGAGAAGATCTACCAGAAGCGCCTGCCGAAGGGCGCGCCCGACTGGGTGCAGACCGCTGAGGTCAGCTTCCCGTCCGGCCGCACCGCCGACGAACTCTGCGTGACCGAGATCGCGTCGGTGATCTGGGCGGTGCAGATGTCGACGGTCGAGTTCCACCCGTGGCATACCCGCCGGCCCGACGTCGAGATGCCGGACGAGCTACGGATCGACCTCGACCCGCAGCCGGGAACGGATTTCGAGGACGCCAAGCGGGTCGCCGGTCTCGTGCACGAGGTTCTCGACGACCTCGGTGCAATCGGCTGGCCGAAGACCTCGGGCAACCGCGGCGTCCACATCTACGTGCGGATCTCGCCGGACTTCGGCTTCCGCGAGGTGCGCCGGGCGGCGTTGGCGTTTGCCCGCGAGGTCGAGCGGCGCGCGCCCGAGGAGGTCACGACCGCGTGGTGGAAGGAAGAACGCGGCGCGAAGATCTTCGTCGACTTCAACCAGAACGCAAAGGACCGCACGATCGCGGCGGCGTACTCGGTGCGCGGATTCGACTACGGGCCAGTATCGGCGCCCGTGACCTGGGCGGAGCTGCCCGACGTCGAGACCGCCGACTTCACGATCGCGACGATGCCCGACCGGTTCGCTCGGCTCGGCGACGTGCATGCCGCGATCGACGACGTGCAGTTCGACATCCGGCCGCTGTTGGAGTGGGCCGACCGCGACGAACGTGATCGCGGCCTCGGCGATGCGCCGTACCCGCCGAACTATCCGAAGATGCCCGGCGAGCCGATGCGGGTGCAGCCGTCGCGCGCCAAGCGCCCGACCGGCTGACGTCCGAGCAGTTACACCCGTACGGACACGTCGAGTCGCAGGGTTATCTGCTCGCCGCTGAGCGGGCCGAGCGCTTCGAGCGTGCCGTCTGCGCGTTGGAGGAAGACTTCGGCCAGTTCGGTCTCGTCGGCCAGCGCCTTGACATGTTCGATCGCTGCCCTCAGCGTGGCGTGGACGTCGTAATCCTCTGAGCCGCGTCGGCAGGCCCATCCACCGTCGGGTCGCTCAACAACCCGGATGTACCGAGTCATGGCGGCAGTCTGGACCAGATTCGGTCAGCGCGAAAGTGCCGAAGGTCCCGACGTCGGCACCGGCTAGGCCAACCGGGTGAGACGCCCTCGACGGGCTGAGCCGGTATATGTGAGGATGCGATGCTTTTGTCCCCGGGATCGCCCACATCCGAACGGGAGCTTGTCACGATGCCCATGCTGCTGCCATGACCGCTGCCTATACCTGCTTTGCGATCGGTCTCCTGGTCGTCATTGCCGGCGGCGTCCTGGTTTATCTCACGACCCCGACAAAAACCGGGTGGTTGCAGAACCTCCTCGGTCGGCTCGCTCGGATCCGGGACGTCAGCATCGAGCAGCTCGGGCGCGCAGGCGCCGCCGTCGCCGTTCTCCTCGCCTTGTCAGCCGCCGCGGTCATCATTTGCTGGCCGGTCGGGCGGTTCTTCCGGCGGTTTCAGCCCCAGATCGACGGACCCATCCTGCGCTGGACGTTGCGGCGCGTGAAGGTGGTCGGCAGGTGGCATCACCTCAACGTCGTCCTGACCCAGATGGGAGACCGGCGACAGATCCAGTTCTGTGCCGTGGTCGCTGCGGTGATCTTCGCGGCACTGTGGGTGCGGCGCGGCTGGTGGATCCCACCTGCGATCCTCGTCACCGCGATCGTGTTCGAGAAGTTCGCTCAGTCGGCGCTGGCAAAGGTCGTGGCTCGGCCGCCCATTCCGTTGCCGGCATTCGGCACTTACCCGTCCGGCGGATGCGCGCGGCTGGTCGTCTTATGGGGCACCGTGATGTACCTGATCCTGCTCACCTGGCCCACCATCAGTCGGCCATGGCGGGTCGCCGGTTTCACCGTCGTGGCGCTCCTCGCGTTCATCGAGGGCTACACGCGGATCTACCTGATCAAGCACTGGAGCATGGACGTCGTCGGCGGCTGGTTGTTCGGCACGCTGCTGCTGTTGGCCTTGATCGGTGCGGCGTCCTGCTTCAAACCTCGCAGCTCGGCGGCCGCGACCACGTAGCGCACATTCACCCCCGCGCCGAGCGGAGTGTTGCTTGACTCAACGTTCAGTCAGTGTGAGTCTTCGCGGGTCACTTGCGACGTCGCGTTGTGCGTAGACGCACAACGGGGGCGGTCCCGGCCGCCGCGCATCCAGTAGCAAGCGGCCGGGACCTTGGTCGTCCACCGAGAAGGACTGGGCGAGCGACCCGCGACTGACGATAGCCCTGCCTCTCGTAGTTACCGACAGTCAAACGCCGTCTCGCCTAGGCAAAATTCGGGTGTTAGCGCCGACACGGTTCGTGCAGGGCGTCCTACTGGTGTGGGCGTGTCACGATGTGGGTAACGTCTTGATTGTCACGCCCTGGACCTTGGAGCGACACCAGGTTTCGGTTGGGTTGTCATCCCGACCGGAGCCTTTGTCTTCCTGCGGTTCGGGGGATGGCTCCATCAAACCCAGCGCGAACACGCAATGGAGGACCTGGCCTTGGTCGAATCGCGGGATCGACTATTAACCCCCGGTGAGGTCGCGACGTTGTTTCGGGTGGACGCGCGGACGGTGACACGCTGGGCGGCGGAGGGGCGGGTCAAGAGCATCCGCACGCCCGGTGGGCGACGCCGTTTCCGCGAGTCCGACATCCGCGAGCTGCTTCGCGAGGATGGCGCCGGCGGGTTCCAGCGCGACGAGGACGAGGACGACGAGAACATGGCCGCGAGCAACTAGTCGCGGCTCGTCGCGGGGTAGTCGACGACCCCGAAGCCGGTCGAGGCTGCGCCCGACCTGGCTCTTGAACCCCGAATCGGGCCGGACTGTGGCCCGGAAAGACGCAGGGACGCGCTCGCCGTGTCCAACCTCCGGGGGGAGGGGTTGGACGAGCCGGATCGGTAGCTACACCAGCGAGCACGCCCTGCAACGCTCACTAAAACGGCCGAACCTGAAGAGCCGCTGAAGGCGCGGTCTCAAGAATGCAGCACGTCGGTGAGCGCGAAGGTGAGCGGGCGTTCGAGCTGGGCGAACGTGCACGAGCGAGGGTCGCGGTCGTCGCGCCACCGCCGGAACTGCGCGGTATGCCGGAATCGCGCGCCTTCCATCTGGTCGTAGGCGACCTCGATCACCCGCTCCGGTCGCAGCGGCTCGAACGACATGTCCTTGCCGGCGTTCCACCGGTTGGGGACACCGCCCGGGCCGAACTCGTTGCCACGCCAGGGATGATCGTCGTCGGGGCCGAGCCGAAGCGGTGCCAGCTCCTCGACCAGCTCGGCCCGGCGCTTCATCGGGAAGGATGCGGCGACCCCGACGTGCCGAAGCTGGTCGCCGTCGTACAGGCCGAGGATCAGCGAACCGACGATCGGTCCGCTCTTGTGCCAGCGGAACCCGGCGAGGACGCAGTCGGCCGTGCGGTCGTGCTTGATCTTGAACATGACCCGCTTGTCCGGCGAGTACGGCGCGCGCAGCGGCTTGGCCACCACGCCGTCGAGCCCGGCGCCCTCGAACTGCACGAACCACTCTCGAGCGATCGCATCATTGAGGGTGGCGGGCGTGAGGTGGACGCTGTCGGTCGGTGTGATCGCGCGCTCGAGTGCTGCCCGGCGGTCCCCGAACGGCGAGTCCATCAGCGACTCGTCCCCGAGCGCCAGCAGGTCGAAGCCGATGAACTGCGCCGGCGTCTCGACCGCGAGTCGCTGAACTCGCGAGTCAGCCGGATGGATGCGCTGCTGCAACGTCTCGAACTCGAGCCGCCCGTCGCGCGGCGTGACGATCTCGCCGTCGACCACACACCGGGAGGGAAATGCGACCTTGACCGCCTCGACCACGTCGGGGAAGTAGCGCGTCATCGGCTTTTCGTTGCGCGACCCGATCTCCACCTCGTCGCCGTCGCGAAAGATGATCGACCGGAAGCCGTCCCACTTCGGCTCGTAGAGCAGACCGCCCTCGACATCGCCGGGCGC
>CAYNDD010000265.1:1641-4710 GCA_964395425.1 uncultured Frankiaceae bacterium | reverse complement strand
GTGGGCTACCCGGGACGGACATTGTGGGAAGACCTCGATCTGGCCATCGAGGCGGGTGAGTTCGTCGCCGTGCTCGGCGGCAACGGCACCGGGAAGACCACCTTGCTCAAGGTGCTGCTCGGGTTGATGCAGCCGCTGGCGGGCACGGTGAGCGTGCTGGGCGGGCCGCCCAGTCGCGGCGATCGCCGGGTCGGATACGTACCGCAGCACTCGGCGTTCGATCCGGATGTCCCGGTGCGGGGCATCGACCTGGTCCGGATGGGTGCCGACGGGCATCGGTTCGGGCCCCGCCGGGCATCTGCCGACGTGCGGACCCGGGTGGCGTCGTCGCTGGCCGCGGTCGGCGCGCAGGCATACGCCGACGCTCCGGTCGGCCTGCTCTCCGGTGGCGAGCAGCAGCGGTTGCGGATCGCGGCCGCAGTCGTCGACGATCCTGCGCTGGTGCTGGCCGACGAGCCGTTGCTGTCTCTCGATCTCGCCAGCCAGCAGCAGGTGGCCGAGGTTCTCGACGAACGACGCCGTGCGGTCGGTGCGGCCGTGGTCGTGGTGACCCACGACGTCAACCCGGTGCTGCGCCACGTCGATCGCGTGCTCTACCTCGCTGCCGGGCGGTGGGCGGCCGGCACCCCGGACGAGGTGCTGACCGGCGAGCGACTCTCCGAGCTGTACGGCGTCGAGATCGACGTGGTCCGGGTGCGCGACCACGTGGTGATCGTCGGAGCGCCGGACCAGGCAACCGGCCCGCACCATCACCAGGGAGCGGGCTGATGTTCGTCTCGTTGCTCGAACAGCACTTCATCCACGTGTCGCTGCTCGCAGCCGGCGTCGCGGCGGTCGTGGCCGGCTCACTCTCGCCGTTGGTGATCGCGCGCCGGCAGGCGTTCTCGGTGCACGGCATGGCCGAGCTCGGACTGACCGGCGCGGCCGGCGGCTTGCTGGCCGGGATCGACGCGGCCACCGGAGCCCTGATCGGCTCGGTCACGATCGGCGCACTGCTCGGGGTCCTCGGGCTGCGCGACCGCGACCGGGACGCAGCCACCGGCGTCGTCCTTGCCGCTGGCCTCGGCCTAGGGGTGCTGTTCCTGACCCGGATCAACGGCTACGCGACCACCGGGTTCGGGTTGCTGTTCGGTTCGATCACCTCGGTGTCGGGCGGCCAGCTGCGGCTGCTCGTCGTGGTCGGCGCCGTCGTGATGGCCGGCTTGATTGTGATCTGGCGACCGCTGTGGTTCGCCTCGGTGGACGCCGCCGCGGCCGAGGCGCGCGGGGTGCCGGTCCGTACCCTCGCGGTGATCTTTCCGATCATGCTGGGCGCGGCCGTGGCCGAGACGATTCAGGTCACCGGGGTGCTGTTGATCCTCACGCTGGTCGTGACCCCGGCGGCGGCCGCGACCCGGCTGTCGGCTCGGCCGGCGGCGGTGCTCGGGCTCTCGATCGCGGCTGCGGTAATCGCCGCCGAAGGGGGAGTGCTCGCGTCGCTGGAGTGGAACGCGCCGGCGTCGTTCTTCGTCTCGATGATCTCGTTCGCGGTCTACGTCCTGGCCCGACTGGTGGGTGGACGTCGACGCGGCCGGCGGTTGACCGCACACTTGGAGATATGACCGCGCCATCGGCGGCGCCCGTCACCGAACAGCGGCCCGCCGGCATCCCGCCGAGATGGTTGCGCAGCGAGGTAGTCCTCGTCTTCGCCCTCTCGCTCGGCGCCGACGGGCTGCGGGCCCTCGTCCGGCTGATCGGTGACGCGACCAGCGGCCAGGCGCTCACTGCACAGACCGCCGTGCTGAACGGGTCGCAGGCGCCCGGCCGGCCGCTGCTCGACCTCACCTATCAGTTGGTGTCGCTCGCTACGGGCGTCGTACCGGTGTTCCTGGTGTGGCACTTCCTGATCCGCTCCGGCGAGCGGATGTCGACGATCGGCGTCGATCTGACCCGGCCGAAGACCGACGTGGCCAGGGGAGCGGTGATCGCGGCGATCATCGGTGGCAGTGGGCTCGGGCTCTACCTTGCCGCACACGCCCTCGGGGTCGATCTCACCGTGGTCGCCGAGTCGCTGCCGGTGGTGTGGTGGCGGATCCCGGTGCTCCTTCTGTCGGCGTTGCAGAACGCGACCCTCGAGGAGGTGCTGGTCGCCGGCTACCTGCTGCATCGGCTGCGCCAGCTCGGGTGGGGCGACAACCGGGCGCTGCTGCTGAGCGCGACGGTTCGCGGCAGCTATCACCTCTACCAAGGGCTCGGCGGGTTCTTCGGCAACGCGGTCATGGGCCTGATCTTCGGCCGGCTCTACCAGCGCTGGGGCCGGGTGATGCCACTGCTCATCGCGCACACGCTGATGGATGCCGTGGCCTTCGTCGGGTACGCCGAACTCGCCGGCCACGTGTCCTGGCTGCCGATTCCTGGTTGATCGGGCGTTAGCCCCTCAGTCCCAGGTGGTCGCGTGCGCGGCGAACGCCTCCGAGTCCTGCACCCCAACCACACAGAACACGGTCTGGGCCGGGTCGCGCATGATCACCCAACCCTCGAGCCGCTCCACCTCGGTGCCGCCGAGTGCGGTCAGCCGCGCCACCTCGGCGTCGATGTCGTCGGTCTCGATGTCGAGGTGGATCCGCGGCTCGGGATCGCCCACCGCCTGCACCATCAGCTCGACCCCGGGGGTGGGCTGGCCGAACGAGGTGTAGTTCGGGTCCTCGGCCTCGACCTCGGCGGGTCGTTCCAAGGCCGCGCCCCAGAACTCGACGGTGCGGGCGTAGTCCGCGGACGGGACGTCGATCAGCGCGGCGGTCAGCCGACTGCGGTGGCTCACGGTGTCGCTCCCGGCTGCGGCAGGCGTTGCACGACGCAGAAGGTGATGCCGGCCGGATCACGCATCACGACCCAGTGGTGGCTGCGCCCGATCTCAGTCGCGCCGAGTGCGATCAGGCGTTCGACATCGGCGTCGCGGTCTTCGCTCTCCAGGTCGAGGTGCACCCGGCGGGTGTCGTCACCGGTCGCCTGGACCATGAAGTAGACCCCGGGCGTCACTTCGTCGTACTGCGCGTAGTCGGGGAACGTCTCGGTCACCTCCGGCGGCTT
>CAYNDD010000265.1:0-1541 GCA_964395425.1 uncultured Frankiaceae bacterium | reverse complement strand
AACTCGTTGCCGAGGACCGCGACCAGGTCCGCCCGGCTCGGGAAGCGCCACTGTGAGCGGACCTCGACCCGGCGGGCACCGCGCGCTCGCCACCATCGGTCGGTCAGCGTCGGATCGAACTGCGCGTTGCCCTCGGTGGCGACCCGGAGGATCTCGGCGAACTCGCCGTTCGCGTAGTCGTTGTCGACGACCACCAGGGCACCGCCCGGCCTGAGCACACGGCGGACCTCCCGCAAACCGGCCTCGGCGCCCGGGCCGAAGAAATAGGCGAAGCGGGCGTGGACCACGTCGATCGAGGCGTCCGGCAGGTCGAGGTGCTCGGCCGACCCGGCCGCGACGGTCGCATTGCCGATCCCGGCCACCCGCTGCGCCGCGATCACCCGGAGATCCGGGTCCGGCTCGATGCCGATGACCGACCGTGCTTCGGCGGCGTAGCCGGGCAACCAGTACCCGGTGCCACACCCGAGGTCGACCAGCGACCGAGCGGCCCAGGGCGCCAGCGCGCGCATCGCGTCGAGGAGGATGCCGTCGGGATCGATCGCGTGGTTCTCGAGCTCGTAGAGGTCCGGCGCGTCGCGGATGTTGGGCGCGGGCATCCAGTCCGCGAACTCGCTCATGACGGGTGAAGGGTAGCGGCGGATCAGCGCCGGGCTCCGCGGTAGACGAGCGCGGCACCGACCGCGATGATGATCGGCCCGAGGATCGTCCAGGTCATCGTGTTGCTCATGAAGCTGCCGGCCACCACGCCGACGCCCTGCAGGGTGAAGAGCAGGCCGAACAGCGCGACCACGATCCCCGAGACGAACGGCAGCGGACGCTTCACTCCGATCTCACGCATCTCGGGGGCCCGGCGGTTCAGGTTCGGCGCCTACCATCGGTGGCGTGCCCTCCGAGCCCGGTGCTCGTCCGAATGGCGCACCGGTGGGGCGGCGCGTCGTACTGGGTCTGCTCGGCCTCGGCGGGGTCGGCATCGTCTTCGGATCGAAGATCCAGGACGGGATGGAACGCGTCCTCGGTCCCCTTAGCTCCGCGATCCGACCGGGCTGCTCGGGCTGCTGCCGATCGGCGACACCTTCCGCTTCTACTCGGTCACGCGCAGTGTGCCGATCCGGGATCCGGCCGACTACCGGCTGCAGGTTTCCGGACTGGTCGCGAAGCCGGCGACGTACACGTTCGCGGACCTTCAGGCGATGCCGCAGACCGAGGTCGTTCGCGACTTCCAATGTGTGACCGGCTGGCGGGTGCCGCAGGTGCACTGGCGCGGGGTCCGGCTCTCGGATCTGCTCGACCGGGCCGGACCGACGAGTACGGCGACCGCGTTGCGGCTGACCTCGTTCGATGGCACCTATACCGAGAGTCTCACCCTCGACCAGGCCCGGTTGCCGGACGTCCTGGTCGCGCTCGAGATGCTCGGCGGCCCGGTCAGCCACAACCACGGCGGTCCGGTGCGGCTCTACGTCGCACCGATGTACGGCTACAAGAGCCTGAAGTGGCTGTCGGGCATCGAGCTGACGCCCGAAGTGGTCCCGGGCTTCTGGGAG
>CAYNDD010000264.1:0-4730 GCA_964395425.1 uncultured Frankiaceae bacterium | reverse complement strand
TGTCGACGGACACCGCCGACACTCCGCGTGGCTCGCGCAGTGTCAGTCGCAGAGACGCGCGTGGGAGGAGCACAAGAGCCGGGCTCTCGCAACCTCCCCGCTGTCAGACCCGGCGTGGCCGGACAAGGTGCTGACCGCTCCTGTCACCATCTCCGCCATCATCGACTGGGCGGCGACCAGGGAGGATGTGGTGACCTATTTCGATGCGGGCGACGTCCAGGCATTGGGATTCCAACTGAATCGGGATGACGTCGTCGGGCGAACGGTCACGGAGACCGGATCAAGCTACATGGGGTTCGCGACATCCGCGCTATTGGCGACCGCCGCGAGCGACCGACGATTCTTCGGGCTGGCGGTGTGTGGAGACGGTTCGTTCACCATGATGCCGCAGATCCTTATCGACGGGGTCCAGCACGGGGCCCGCGGCTGCGTAGTCGTTCTCGACAACCGAAGGATGGGTGCGATTTCCGCCCTCCAGCGCGCCCAGTACGGTGCGGACTTCGCGACCTCGAGCGATGTGGATATTGACTTCGTGGCGTGGGCCCGCAGTGTCTCAGGCGTCACGGCCGTAGGGGTGGGCGCGTCGCCCGAGTGCCTGGTCGCCGCGCTTGACGAGGCACACGAGCGAGGCGGTTTGTCGCTCATCCATGTCCCCGTCTACTACGGCGACGATCCTGGCGGTGGCCTGGGGACATTCGGCGCCTGGAACGTCGGAAACTGGGTCGACAGGGTGCAACGCGAGCGACACCGGATCGGTCTGTGATGGGTCTGCTCGCCGGACCGACAAGCTACTCCGATGCCGAGTTCAGTCGATACCTGCGGATGGTGTTCCTCGCCTCGGCCGGCTACGACGACATCGACATGGCCCGACCGGTAGTAGGGATCGGGCACACCATCTCGGACTACACAACGTGCCACCGCGACATGCCGGCGCTCGTCGATGCGATCGCGAAAGGGGTTCTCCAGGCCGGCGGCCTACCAATGGTGTTCGCGACCATGTCCCTTCCCGAAGCGATGGTCTCGCCGACAACAATGCTTTACCGAAACCTGCTGGCCATGGAGACCGAGGAGGTCATCCGCAGCCACCCGATGGACGCAGTGGTCCTAGTCGGCGGCTGCGATAAGACCGTTCCTGCGCAAATCATGGCAGCAATCTCGGCGGACGTTCCATATGTGCAGGTGGTCGTCGGACCGATGATGACCGCGACCTGGCGCGGGGAACGAGTAGGTGCCTGCACCGACTGCCGCCGCCTCTGGGGGCAGCACCGCGCCGGGGCCTTAACCAATGACGAGCTGACCACGGCCCGTGCTCGGCTGGCCACGACCGGGGGAACCTGCGCGGTGATGGGAACCGCATCCACGATGGCTGCCGTCGCGGAGGTCCTGGGTCTGGCCGTCAAGGGCAGCAGCACCGCGCCGGCTCCGAGCGGTGACCGGCTCCGTATCGGTGCCCGCAGCGGCCGACTTGCTGTCATAGCTGCCCGAGAGGATCGCCGGCCCTCGCGATTGTTGTCCCGGGCCTCCCTTCACAATGCGGCAGTCGCAATCGCCGCGCTAGGAGGATCAACAAACGCCGTCATCCATCTGCTGGCGATTGCGGGGCGCACCAATCTGAGCTTTGTGCTGGACGACGTCGCGGACGCCTTGACTTCTACGCCGGTGCTTGTCGACTGCAAGCCAGTGGGCAGCGGCTATCTCCCTGATCTGCACGACTCTGGTGGCGTGCCCGCAGTCCTCTACGAGCTCCGCGAGCTTCTCCAGTTGGATGCCGCCACGATCGAAGGCGTTGACCTAGGCGAGCACATCGAGTTCATCGAGGACCAGCGGGCTTCGGGCATGGTGAGAACTCTGCTCGATCCTCTCGCACCGGCCGGCGGCCTGCGCGTTCTGCGAGGGTCACTGGCGCCTCGTGGTGCGTTAATCAAGTCAGCGGCCGCAAGCCCGGAGCTCCGGCGACACCGTGGCAAAGCCGTCGTCTTCGAGTCATCTGAAGACGCCAGCGAGCGACTCGACTCTCCAGACCTGGCGATCCGGCCCGACGATGTCCTCGTGATCAGAAACGTCGGGCCGGTGGCAGCCGGCATGCCCGAAGCGGGCGCCCCGCCGGTTCCCGCAATTCTCTCGCGCCGCGGCGTCCGCGACATGGTCCGGGTGTCGGACGGTCGGATGAGCGGCACGAGCTTCGGTACCGTTGTCCTTCACGTCACTCCGGAGGCTGCAGTCGGCGGCCCGCTTGGGCTCGTGCACAATGGCGACGAAATCGAGCTGGACATCGACGCCGGTCGCATTGAGTTGTTAGTGGACCCTCGGCAGCTCCAGCAGCGGCGGAGCATGTGGAGGCCACCGGACCTCGCAGAGCGCGGATGGCGGCACTTGTTCGGTCGAACCGTCCTGCAGGCAGATGAGGGCGCAGATCTCGACTTCCTCTCAGCCCGTCGTCCTAGCAGATGATGATTCGCGCCGGCAGCGTGCGGATGGCCTGGCCGTCCGACCGTCTGCAACGATCCACACCGCTCAGGGACGTTCGCGTGTTTGACTTCAGCCATATTCTGGCTCACGCCTCGGTGACGATACATCTCCCTGACCTCCGTTGGATGCCATCAGGTTGGACGGGCTCGGGACCGCCGACGAGACTCATCGCTTCGGGTGGCCGCGCGCCGCTGAAGGAACGTCGACGTACACCGCCTCCGCCAGCGACGGCAGTTGGCTCATCACGTGCACGAAGTCGTCAACTACGCAATGGAACGACGAGATGAGGAGACAAAGATGCGACTCGGAGTGATCGGTCTTGGCGAAATCGGCGTCGTCCATGTGGATGGGGCGAGGTCCGTGGCAGCGCTCACGGCGGTGTCGGACAAGGATGAGAATCTCCTCAGACCATTTCGCGGGACCTCGGTCGAGGCTTTCGACGACGTGACTGATCTGCTGGACAGCCCGTCCGTTGATGGCGTCTCGATCTGCCTGCCACACCATTTGCACCACCAGGTCGCGATGGCCGCAATCGCACGGCGCAAGCATGTCCTCGTCGAGAAGCCCCTCGCCGTTACTGTCGCAGAGGGGGAGGAGATGGTCGATGCCGCTGAGAAGGCTGGCGTCGTGCTGGCTGCTTCGCATAACCAGATCTACTACCCCGCATATGAGGTCATGTCGCAGATGATTAGAGGCGGACAGATCGGTCGGCCCATCTTCGCTCGCCTGCGCCTCGGGATGGACCCGAACATGGGAGGCTGGCGAGCAAGCACGAAATTTGCCGGGGGTGGCGTCCTTTTCGACTCTGGCGTACATCGCCTGTATCTGGTCCGCGAGTTCCTCGGTCCTCCGACGTTTGTTAGCGCCGTTATCGACGTTCCCCGAGAGAGCGGCGAGACTATCGCTAACGTCGTCTTGCGCTTTCAATCGGGCGCAATTGCAGTGATCGAGGCCAACCAGAACGGTCCCGAGGGGTCATTCAACGATGAGGTCGAGGTCGTAGGAGACGACGCGACGCTGTACTCACCGGGCATTGAGGCTCTCAACCTTGGATATCGACAAGGACCGCCGCTCCGGTGCTACCGGAATCGTGCGTGGGCGACCGTCGACGTCCCACAGGATGACTGGACAGGATCTGTCCGCAAGAGCATCGCCAACTTCGTCCATGCGGTGGACAACGGGACGCCGCCGCGGGTGACCGGGCGCGATGCACTTGACACGCTGCGCCTGTTGCATCAGATCTATGATCTGGCCTCGGTCGTGACCGAGGGAAACACGTCATGAAGTGGCGGATCGGCTACGTGGCGCTGGACTCGGTAACCGAAACGATGCCAACCGATCAGGTCATTCGGGGCCTTGCTGAGCTCGGCTTCGATGCGGTGGATTGGACCATCGAGCAGTTTGACCCGCTTGAACAGGATCGGCAAGACTTCACCGAACTCGTTACACGGAGTCGCGCCGCTGGTCTAGACGTTCTGCAGCTTCAGATGCATCAGGACTTGATCAGTGGCGACCGGCATCAGCGAGCACGGCAAGCCCTGCGCGTACGCAGGGGCGTGGAAGCAGCAGCAGCTGCGGGAGTGCCAACCGTGGGCGTTCTCACCGGGCCGAACGTGTGGGAGCAGGGCGCCGTTCGTATCGGGGCGGACATGTCGGAAGAGGATGCGTGGGCCTGTGCAACGGACTCGCTAGACGGAATCATCGAGGTAGCCAAGAGAGAGGGCGTCGACATCGGCTTGGAGCCGGTTTGGGGATCGATCGTCGACAGTGCGGCTCGACTGCAGCGGATGCTGGACGCGCTGCCCGACCTCGGCGTCAACTACGACCCCAGCCACCTCGTCTTACCTGGGGACGACATTCCGCATTTCACGCGCCTCTGGGCAAAGCGCATCGTCCACGTCCACCTCAAGGACGCATTTGGGCGCCGAGGCAAGGCAGGATCGGACTTCATTTTCCCATTGCTTGGGGAAGGGGCGGTGCCGTGGGCGGAGGTATTCGCGATCCTCGACGATGCAGATTACGGCGGTTGCATGAGCATCGAATTCGAATCCTGGGCACTTCTGCGGCAGTGCTTTGCGGGAGATATCGCGCGGCCGATTGGTCTGTCCTTGGATCTCGCCCGTCGCCTCATGGCGAACGCCGCGGCCGGACGGCTCGACAGCCGCGACTGATGCAAACACTCGTAAGTGGTCGGCGACCTACCGGTCGGTGCGGGACCCCGAGCACGTCGCGGGGTGGGTGGAGATTGCCACGATCCCGAC
>CAYNDD010000263.1:0-4738 GCA_964395425.1 uncultured Frankiaceae bacterium | reverse complement strand
CAGGGGTTCGGCGATGCCGAGCAGGTCGGCCAGTGCCGCCGCGTCGGGCAGATGGTCGTCGAGCGCAGCCGAGGCGAGCGCACCCCACTCCCCCGGCAACCCGGCGCCGACGAGGTCGGCCGGGACGTAGACGGTGTGTACCGGCTGGCGAGTGCCGCGGTCGCCCGGATATTCGGCCAGCAGCTCGGCGTCCACCTCCGCAAGCGCGGCATCGAGACGCCGATAAGCACTGGCATCGAGGCTCATCGCTCAGGTCCCGGTGATGTGCTCGGGTTGCACGGGCACCCGGGTGAGCGGGCGACCCGACGCGGCGCGCAGGGCCGACACGACCGCCGGGGTCGAGGAGATGGTCGGCGGCTCACCGACCCCACGCAGCCCGTACGGCGCGCTCGGGTCGCCGAGTTCGAGCACATGGATCTGCATCGGCGGGATGTCGAGAATGGTAGGGATGAGGTAGTCGGTGAACGACGGGTTGCGGATCAGCCCGTCGCGGACCTGGATCTCCTCCATCAGCGCGAGCCCGATGCCTTGCGTCGTCCCGCCCTGGATCTGGCCGACGACCGAGAGCGGGTTGAGCGCCTTGCCGACGTCCTGAGCGGTCGTCACCTCGACCAGCCGCACCAGGCCGAGCTCGACGTCGACGTCGGCGACCACGCGATGGGCGGCGAACGCGAACTGCAGGTGGGCGTCACCTTGCCCGACCGCGCCGTCCGCACCGGCAGTGCGACTGAGTGCAACCGTCGGTCGGTGGTGGAACTCGCGGGTCTCTTCGACGACGTCCTCGCCGAGAACCGCGGCGAGCGAGGCGAGCGGCCGGCCGTCGGCCGCCAGGACGTCACCGCCCTGCAGCGTCGCGCCGTCGACCGGAATGCCGAGCTTCGTTGCCGCCATCGCGAGCACCGTCGCGCGTACCGCCTCGCACGTCAGCTTGACCGCACCACCGGTGCAATAGGTCTGCCGCGACGCGGAGGTCGAGCCGGCACTGCCGACGGTGGTATCGGCCGGATGGTTGATGACCCGCTCGACGCCGAGCTCGGTCCGGGCGATCTGCGCCATGACCGTGACGAGCCCCTGTCCGACTTCGGCCGCCGCAGTGTGAACGGTTGCGCTCACCTCGCCGCCGACCAGCTGCACCCGCACCCGAGCCGTGGAGAAGTCGTCGAAGCCCTCGGAGTAGCCGACGTTCTTGAAGCCGACCGCGTATCCCACGCCGCGGTGCACCCCTTCGCCGTGCGTGGTGTTCGCCACCCCGCCCGGCATCGCTCGCAGGTCGACGTCGGTGGGATCGGCCTCCGGCGGAAGCGGCGACTCGCGCACCAGGCGAAGGATCTCCGCGACCGGCGCGGCGCCTTCGATCACCTGCCCGGTCGGCATCAGCGACCCCTCGTGCATCGCGTTCCGGATCCGCAGCTCGATCGGATCCAGGTCCAACGCCGCGGCCAGCTTGTCCATCTGCGACTCGTGCCCGAAGCACACCTGTACGGCGCCGAACCCGCGCATCGCGCCGCATGGCGGGTTGTTCGTGTAGAGCACGGCGCCGTCGATCTCGACGTTGTCGCACTCGTAGGGGCCGACCGCGAAACTCGCCGCATTGCTCACCACCGCCGGAGAGCTCGACGCGTACGCGCCGCCGTCAAGCAGGATGTGCGCCTTGACGGAGACCAGCTTGCCGTCGCGATTCGCTCGGTGCTCGTAGCGCAGCTTCGCCGGATGCCGGTGCACGTGACCGTAGAACGACTCCTCGCGGGAGTAGACCATCTTCACCGGGCGGTTGGTGTGCAACGCCAGCAGACAGGCATGGATCTGCATCGAGACGTCTTCGCGGGCTCCGAACGCACCGCCGACGCCCGCGAGCGACAGCCGCACCTTCTCCGGCGGCAGGCCGAGCGCATCGGCCACCTGGCGCTGGTCGACGTGCAGCCACTGCGTGGCGATGAACAGATCGACGCCGCCGTCCTCGGCCGGGACGGCCAGCCCTGACTCGGGGCCGAGGAACGCCTGGTCCTGCATGCCGACTTCGTACTCGCCGGTGACGGTCACGTCGGCCGGCGCATCCGCATCGCCACGCCGGATTCGGATCTCCCGCAAGACGTTCCCGCCGCCGGGGTACTCGTCCTGGGTCGGTACGTCGTGCACCAACGGCGAGTCGGGCTTCATCGCAGCCGCCATGTCGCTGATCGGCTCGAGCACGTCGTAGTCGACCTCGATCCGGGCAACTGCTCGTCGCGCCGTCTCGGGGTGGTCGGCGGCAACGATCGCCACCGCCTCACCGGCATAGCGAACCTGGTCGATCGCCAGCACCGGCTGGTCGGCAATCTCCAGCCCATAGGTCTTGGCGCCCGGCACGTCCTGGTGGGTCAGGACCGCGGTCACGCCGGCCAGCGCAAGCGCCGGTCCGATGTCGACGCTGCGGATCCGCGCCCGCGGGTGCGGGCTGCGCAAGGTCGCGCCCCACAGCATGTCGTCCATCCACAGGTCTGAGGAGTAGGCGAAGTCGCCGGTGACCTTGGGTACCCCGTCCGGCCGCAGCACGCTCTCCCCGATGCCGCCATGGACCGGTGCCCAGCTCGGATCCGAGCGGGGCTGACGGGTCGGCAGGGTCGGCGCCGACCGGCGGGCGGCGGGCGTGGTCACGACCGCTCACCACCGGTCGCTGATCGCCGGGCCGACGCCAGGCGGACGGCGTCCAGGATCTTCTCGTACCCCGTGCACCGGCACAGGTTGCCGGCCAGGGCTTCGCGGATCTCGGCGTCGGCCGGCTGCGGGTTGCGGGCCAGCAGGTCGTCGGTCGCAAGGATCAGGCCCGGTGTGCAGAAGCCGCACTGCACGGCGCCGGCGTCAACGAACGCCTGCTGCACGGGGTCGAGGCCGTCGGCGTTTGCGAACGCCTCGACCGTGCGCACCGCTCGGCCCTGCACCTGCGGCGCAGCCACCAGGCACGCGCACACCAGAGTGCCGTCGAGATAGACCGAGCACGATCCGCACTCGCCCTGCTCACAGGCGTTCTTCGTCCCGGGCAGACCGAGCCGTTCGCGCAACACGTACAGCAGGCTCTCCTCCGGCCACACGTCATCCGCGTGCTGCGCGGTCCCGTTCACCTCGAACGTGATCCTCATGCGGCGGCATCCTGGTATTCCCGCCAGGCCCACGCCAAGGTGCGCCTGGCCATCACCCCGACCGCGTGCCGCCGGTAGTTCGCCGTACCCCGCACGTCGTCGATCGGCCGCGCACTTTGAGCGGCCAGCTCACCGAAGCGAGCGACCAGCCGCTCGTCCAACGCCGCCCGCGACTCCCACCGCCCGCTGTCCGCGAGCTCTCCCTGCAGGAGCTGCTCGGCGTCGAGCGCGCGGAGCACGGTGGGGCCGGCCGATCCGATGCAGGTGCCGACCAACCCGGTCGTCGGGTGCAGCGAGAGGGCGAACCCGCACACCGAGATCACCATCGCGTTGCGGGTGCCGACCTTGGCGAACTGTTGCGGGCCGTCGGCAACCGGGACCCGCACCGCCCGCACCAGCTCGTCGGGCTCGAGCACGTTGCGCTTGGGGCCGGTGAAGAACTCCCGGACCGGCACGAGCCGCTCACCGCGCACCGAGGCGACTTCCACCAGTGCGTCGACGCTGACCAGCGGCGGCAGGGCATCGCCGGCGGGCGACGCCGTCCCGAGCTGGCCACCCAGCGTGCCGCGGTTGCGGATCTGCGGCGAGCCGACCGTCCGCGCGGCGATCGCCAGTCCCGGGGCGAGCCGGCCGACCTCGGCGATGATCCGGGTGAACGGCATTCCGGCACCGATCCGCACGACCTGGTCGACCCGCTCCCACTGGTGCAGTTCCGGTACGCCGTTGAGGTCGAGGAGCACCTCCGGGCGGCGCCGGTCGAAGTTGAGCTCCACCATCAGGTCCGTGCCGCCTGCGATCGGCACCGAATCAGGGCGATCGGCCTTAGCGGCAAGGGCCTCGTCCCACGAGGCCGCATACAGGAAGTCCACTAAGGAAACCGCCTTGCTCCGGGCCATGACTGCTGCATCGCGCTCATCATGCCCGAAAACCGGCACGGCCTTGATCCATCGGCGGCCACCATCAACAGCCTTGTCGCCTCCGACCCGGCCCGCTGGCCGACCACCGGCACGAGCGCCTCGGCCGACAAGGCGCGTCAGGCACCCCGCTGCAGTGGTAACCGGTTGTGTCGGCCGCGGCCGGTCGGCAACCATGATCGATGGCATCAACACTTCCCGGCGGTCAGCAGCCGGCACGCCCAACCGCACCGGTCCGGCAACTTCGAGTCGTCGTCCGGGCCGACGACTTCGACGCGGCGGTCGCGTTCTACCGCGACGCGCTGGGTCTCGCCGAACGGGCGGCGTACGAGGGCGACGGGGACGCGCGGGTGATGATTCTCGACGCCGGTCGCGCCACCCTCGAGATCGCCAATCCGGCCCAGGTCCGGATGATCGACGAGGTCGAGGTGGGGCGGCCGGTCAGCCGCGACATCCGGATCGCGTTCGAGGTCGACGACGCCGAGGCACACACCCGCCGGCTGGCGCGGTCCGGAGCGACCATCCTGGCGGAGCCGACCGAGACGCCGTGGCGCTCGCTGAACGCGCGGCTCGAAGCACCTGCCGGTCTGCAGCTCACCCTCTTCCAGGAGCTCGACGACAACCGGAAATGAATACGTTGCCGCGACATCCGGCGTGATGGGCTAGCCGGCATGGCGGCGTCGGGGTGGTTGCGGGCCCTCGCGATCG
>CAYNDD010000262.1:0-4761 GCA_964395425.1 uncultured Frankiaceae bacterium | reverse complement strand
GAACGCATCCGGCACCTGCACCAGCAATCCGGCGCCGTCACCGGTGTTGACCTCGGCCCCCGACGCGCCGCGGTGGTCGAGGTTGTGCAACGCGCTCAGCGCATCGGCGACCACCGAGTGCGATCGCCGGCCGTGGATGTCGGCGACGAAGGCGACCCCGCAGGAGTCATGCTCGTACGCAGGGTCGTACAACCCCTGGGGGCGGGGCAGACGAGTCGGTGCAGGCATGTCCGTCGAGCTCCGTATCCGGTCAGTCCGGTCCCGTCTCAGACGACCCAGGAATGACAGGTGCCGCCCGAAACGCGATCTGCGCTGGCGCGGGACGACGTTGGCCCTGCGAGTGGAAGGCTACCCCAGCGGGCCGGGAAAGCTAACCGGAAACGCCTGCGCCGATCGCGGCTCCGACGCCGTACACGACCGCAACCGCCACCCCACCGAGGGCCAGGTGCCGCAACGAGCCGACCCACAGCGAGCTGCCGGTGAACTTTGCCACCGCGCCGCCCATTGCGAGCAGGGCCACCGCGCCGAGCCCCAGCGACCACAGCAGCGTGTGCACTCCGAGCAGATACGGCAGCAGCGGGATGAACGCGCCGAGCGCGAAGGTGACGAACGACGACAGGCCGGCGACGTACGGCGACGGCTGGTCGTCGGGATCGATCCCGAGCTCCTCCCGGACGTGGATCCGCCAGGTTTCGTCGGGATCCTCCGACAGCTCGCGGGCGACCCGGGTCGCCAGCTCGGGCGACAGACCCCGGTGGCGGAACAGCGCGGCCAGCTCGGCCTCTTCCGCCCGCGGGCTGCGCTCGAGCTCGGTGCGCTCCTTGGTGATCTCGGCCTGCACCAGCTGCGCCTGCGACTGGACCGAGGTCCATTCGCCGACCGCCATCGAAAACGATCCGGCCAGCAGGCCGGCGAAACCGCTGAGGATGATCGCGTGCGTGGTGGTGTTGGCACCGGCCACGCCGGCCACCAGGGCGCCGTTGGAGACCACGCCGTCCATCGCACCGAACACCGCCGGCCGCAGCCAGCCGCCGTTGACGTCCCGGTGGGTGTGATGGATCGCGTCGGCCGGTGAGCCGGTCGCCGCGAGCTCCGCCGCGTCGGTCATGTCGCCAGCGTATGTCCCTCGGTCTGGTCCATGGTGGCGTCACCGGGCGCGTCGCCGGCACCTGAGCGTGGACGGGTCGCCACGTAGTAGACCAGCGCTGCGACGAACACCGCGATGCTGGTCCAGTCGTTGAGGCGCAGGCCGAAGAACTTGTGCGCGTCGTCGATCCGCAACGCCTCGATCCAGCCGCGGCCGACCGTGTAGAGCATTACGTAGAGCGCGAATGCCCGGCCGCGGGTGTAGTGCACCTTGCGGTCGGCGGCGATCACGGCCAGCGCCACTCCGACGTCCCAGATCGACTCGTACAGGAAGGTCGGTTGGTAGTAGGCGACGTTGAGGTAGCCGGGGATCCGGTGGGCCAGATCGATGTGCAGCTTCCAGGGCAACCCGGTCGGGCGGCCGTACAGCTCCTGGTTGAACCAGTTGCCCCAGCGCCCGACCGCTTGCGCAAGCGGCATCGCCGGCCCGAGCGCATCGGCCACCATCGCGTAGCTCAAGTGATAGCGGCGGCAGGCGATCCACGCCCCGAGCGCGCCGAACAGTACGCCGCCCCAGATCCCGAGCCCGCCGTCCCAGATCTTCAGCGCGCCCAGCGTGCCCGACCGGCCCGGCCCACCCCAGTAGAGCTCCGGGTTGGTCGCCAGGTGGTAGAGCCGCGCACCGACCAGGCCGAACGGCACCGCCCAGGTCGCGACGTCGGCGATCGCACCCTTGGGCCCGCCGCGGCGCTGAAGCCGCCGATCACCGACGATCACCGCGACGATGACGCCCGCGATGATGCACAGGGCGTACGCCCGGATCGGGACCGGGCCGAGGTGGATGACCCCCCGCGACGGGCTGGGAATGGAGGCGAGGAGCACAACCTCAGGTTACGGGGCTGCGGTCGCCGCGGTTCGAACTCCGGCGGCCAGTTCGCTCGCCAAGGCCCCGACCGCAGCCACACCGCTTGCGTCGTCGGCGGCATCGAGCAGGCAGCGCACCAAGGCCGAACCCACGATGACGCCGTCGGCATATGCCGCGACCTCAGCCGCCTGCGCTCCGGTCGAGACCCCGAGACCGACGCCGATCGGCAGCCCCGAGTGCGCCCGCACCCGTTCGACGAGGGCGGGCGCGACGCTCGACGTCGAGGTCCGCGCGCCGGTCACACCCATCGTCGATGCGGCATAGATCCAGCCTTCGCACGCCGCTGCGGTCGAGGTGATCCGCGCGTCGGTCGACGACGGTGCGACCAGGAAGATCCGTTCCAAGTTCAGCTCGGTGCTGATCGCCAGCCATTCGGCGGCCTCGTCGGGGATCAGATCGGGGGTGATCAGCCCTGCTCCCCCGGCCGCGGCGAGGTCCTTCGCGAACCGCTCGGGCCCGTAAGCGAGCACCGGGTTCCAGTACGTCATCACCACGGTCGCAACCCCGGTGGCCGCCACTGCCTCGACGGTGCGGAGCACGTCGGTGATCCGGATGCCGGCCCGCAGGGCTCGCTCCGTGGCGGCCTGGATGGTCGGGCCGTCGAGCACCGGATCGCTGTAGGGCAGCCCGACTTCGATCACGTCGGCCCCGCCGTCGACGAGCGCGTGCATCGCGTCGATGCACCCGTCGTACGACGGAAACCCGGCCGGCAGGTAGCCGACCAGCGCGGCCCGCCCCGAGGCTTTCGCGGCGGTGATCACCTCACCGGAGCGCACCGTCACGGCGCCAGCCCGAACCAGCGAGCCGCGGTGTCCATGTCCTTGTCGCCCCGCCCGGACAGGTTGATGACCAGGATCGCGTCCGGTCCGAGCTCCTTCGCCACGACCCGGGCGCCGGCGAGGGCGTGCGCGCTCTCGATCGCCGGGATGATCCCCTCGGTGCGGCAGAGCAGCTGGAAGGCGTCCATCGCCTCCGCATCGGTCACCGGCAGGTACGTCGCGCGGCCGCTGTCCTTCAACATCGCGTGCTCCGGACCGACCCCGGGATAGTCCAGGCCGGCCGAGATCGAGTGCGACTCGCGGGTCTGGCCGTCCTCGTCCTGCAAGACGTAGGAGCGCGCGCCGTGCAGCACGCCCGGCGACCCGGCCGTCAGCGTCGCCGCGTGCCGGCCGGACTCGATCCCTTCGCCGGCCGCCTCGAAGCCGTAGAGCCGGACCGACTCGTCGGGAATGAACGCGGTGAAGATCCCCATCGCGTTCGACCCGCCGCCGACACACGCGAGCACGGCATCCGGGAGCCGGCCGAGCAGCTCGAGGCTCTGCGCGCGCGCCTCGGTGCCAATCACCGAGGCGAAGTCGCGCACCATGCCGGGGAAGGGCGCCGGCCCACCGACCGAGCCGATCACGTAGTGCGTGGTGTCAACGTTGGTGACCCAGTCGCGGAACGCCTCGTTCATCGCGTCCTTCAAGGTGCGCGACCCGCTGCCGACCGGGATCACCTCCGAGCCGAGCAGGCGCATCCGCGCGACGTTGAGCGACTGACGCTCGACGTCCACCTCGCCCATGTAGACCGCGCATTCGAGCCCGAACAACGCCGCCGCGGTGGCGGTCGCGACGCCGTGCTGGCCCGCTCCGGTCTCGGCGATGACCCGCGGCTTGCCCATCCGCTTGGTCAGCAGCGCCTGGCCGAGCACGTTGTTGATCTTGTGGGCGCCGGTGTGGTTCAGGTCTTCCCGCTTGAGCAGGACCCGGGCACCGACCACGGCCGAGAACCGGTGCGCGTCGTACAGCAGTGACGGGCGACCCGCGTAGTCGCGGAGCAGGCGGGCGAACTCCGCGCGGAACTCCGGGTCAGCCCGCGCCTCGGCGTAGACCGCCGTGAGCTGGTCGAGGGCGGCGATCAACGCTTCCGGCACGTAGCGTCCGCCGTACGGGCCGAACCGCCCGTCGTCGGCGGGCGCGGTGACGCCGAGCTCGGTCATCGGCGCGAGCTACGCCGGGTGCCGGCAGGACGGATGGGCGCCCGCGGCCACCAGGTCGGCGACCGCCTGGCGCGGCACGTCCGCCTTCACCAGGCCCTCGCCGACCAGCACCGCGTCGGCGCCGGCCGCCGCGCAGGCGAGCAGGTCGTGCGGGCCGCGCACGCCGCTTTCGGCGACCCGAACCACCGGTGGCGGCAGCAGCGGGGCAACCCGCGCGAAGGTGTCCCGGTCGACCTCGAGGGTGCGCAGGTTGCGGTTGTTGATCCCGATCACCCGGGCCCCGGCCTCGAGCGCACGCAACGCCTCGGCTTCGTCGTGCACCTCGACCAGCGCGGTCATCCCGAGGCTCTCGATCCGCTCCCGAAGGCTCACCAGGACACCCTGCTCCAGCGCCGCGACGATCAGCAGGACCGCGTCGGCGCCGTGCGCCCGGGCCTCCCAGACCTGGTACGGCGTCACGACGAAGTCCTTGCGCAGCACCGGCAACGCGACCGCGGCCCGGACCGCTGCGAGGTCGGCGAGCGATCCGTCGAACCGGCGCTGTTCGGTGAGCACCGAGATGACCGCGGCCCCGCCGGCTTCGTACTCCTTGGCCAAGCTGGCCGGGTCGCCGATCGGCGCGAGCTGGCCGGCACTCGGGCTTGCCCGCTTGACCTCCGCGATCACCGCGACACCACGGCCGCTGAGCGCCGCGAGGGCATCGCGAGGGGGTGGCTGCCGAGCGGCCATCTGCTTCACGGCGTCGAGCGGCAAGACCTGCTCACGCTCC
>CAYNDD010000261.1:0-4771 GCA_964395425.1 uncultured Frankiaceae bacterium | reverse complement strand
GTGCAGACGAACGAGGTGCAGCGGTGCTGGATGTTGCTGCCGTGCTTCCTCGAGGCAGCCCGCCGGACCGGCGCCGGGACATTCGACGTCATCGAGCTCGGTGCCAGTGCGGGCCTCAACCTCGGCTGGGACTCGTACCGCTATCGGTATGCGGATGGCGATTGGGGACCGGCCGGCGCGCAGCTCGAGCTCGCCGGCGAGGAACGACGGCCGGTGCCTGCGGAGCTGCTCGCGCTCACTCCGCGGATCCGGTCCCGGGTCGGGATCGAGCTGAACCCGATCGACATCACGACCGATCGTGGTGTGTCGTTGCTGAAGTCCTTCGTGTGGCCGGACCAGACCTGGCGGCTCGAGCAGCTCGACCGGGCGATCGCGGCCTTGCGCAATGAGCCGCCGGAGCTCGTCCAGGGAGACCTGGCCGACCTGCTTCCCGGCCTGCTCGACTCGCGGCGGGACGATGCCTTGACCGTGGTCTGGCAGACCGCGGTCCTCGGCTACCTGCCGGAGGATCGGAACCAGCTCGTCCGCGCTGCGCTCGCGAATTCCGGCGCGACGGGCCCACTGGCCTTCGTCGAGGCGACCGCTCCGGACAACGGCGATCACACGTACTACGGGCTCAATCTGCAGCTGTGGCCGGACGGGCAGTCGGTGCAAGTGGCGTACGCCGACGTCCACGGCAGCTGGATCGATTGGCTGGGCGGGTCCTAGGAGACCCGGCGTCGCTCGGCGTAGGTGTTGAGGCGGTCGACCGCCTCGTCGAGTACCTCGTCGCGCTTGCAGAACGCGAACCGTACGAACGGCGTGCCGATGCCGGGCGTGTCGCAGAACACTCCGGTCGGGATCGCGACCACGCCGGCTTCATGCGGGAGCGCGCGGGCGAACGCCTCACCGTCGGTAAGACCGAGAGTGCGGACGTCGGCCTGGATGAAGTAGGTGCCCTGGGGCCGGCTCACCGCGAGACCGATTCGTTCGAGGCCGGCCGCGAGCCGGTCGCGGCGGGACTGAAGCGTCGTGCGCAGCTCGTCGACCCACGCCATTTCGTGGTCGAGCGCGTAGGCAACCGCGACCTGTAGCGCGCCGCTGTGGGTGAAGGTGAGGAACTGCTTCACCGTGTTGACCGCCCGCACGAGCTCGGCCGGTGCGCACACCCAGCCGATCTTCCAGCCGGTCACATTGAACGACTTCCCGGCGCTGGAGATCGACACCGTCCGTTCGCGCATGCCGGGCAAGGTGGCGAGCGGGATGTGGGCGGTGCCGTCGTACGTGAGGTGCTCGTAGACCTCGTCGGTGACCGCGACCAGGTCGTGGTCGAGGCAGACCTGGGCGACCGCGTCGAGCTCCGCGCGCGAGAGCACCGTGCCGGTCGGGTTGTGCGGGGAGTTCAGCAGGATCAGGCGAGTGCGCGGGCTGACCGCCGCGCGCAGCTCGGCCGGGTCGAACGCGAACCGCTCACCGGGCGCGGCCGGGCGCAACGGCACCGGCACCCGGAGCCCGCCGGCCAGGCTGATTGCGGCGCTGTAGGAGTCGTAGTACGGCTCGAGGACGACCACCTCGTCGCCCGGTTCGCACAGCGCGAGGATGGTCGCGCTGACCGCCTCGGTCGCGCCGACCGTGACCAGCACCTCACCGTCCGGGTCGTAGGTGAGGCCGTAGCAACGCTGCTGGTGCGCGACGATCGCGGCCCGCAGCTCCGGCATCCCGGGCCCCGGCGGGTACTGGTTGAGCCCGCCGCGCAGACCTTCGACTGCGCGATCGAGCATCGCGGCCGGGCCGTCGGTGTCGGGGAACCCCTGCCCGAGGTTGATCGATCCGGTGGTCAGCGCGAGCGCGCTCATCTCGGCGAAGATCGTCGTGCCGTAGCTGCGCATGCGCTCGACCAGCATGGCGTGCAGCGTAGTTGGATGGGCCTATGCAGATCGCGGTCGCACAGTTCACCGCCGGGATGGACAAGCCGGCCAACCTCGCGCGGGTCCGGGACCTGGCCGAGCAGGCCGCCGACGCCGGCGCGGAGCTGGTGATCGCGCCGGAGGGCGCGATGCACGATTTCGGCCCGCCCGACGTGCCGCTCGCGCCGGTGGCGGAGTCGCTCGAGGGCCCGTTCGTCTCGGGGCTCGCCGAGGTCGCGTCCCGGCGCGGGATCACCGTCGTGGCCGGGATGTTCGAGTCGGTCGACGGCGACCCGAGCCGCGCCTACAACACGGTCGTCGCGATCGGGCCGGCCGGTGAGCTGATCGGTCACTACCGCAAGCAGCACCTGTTCGACGCGCTCGGGTGGAAGGAGTCGGACCGGCTGGTGGCCGGCCGGCCCGGCTACCGCCTGGTCTTCGACTGCGGGGAGTTCCGGGTCGGCGTCCTCACCTGCTACGACATCCGCTTCCCGGAGCTCACCCGGGCACTCGTCGACGACGGGGTGACTGTGCTGGCGATCCCGACCGCGTGGGTGGCCGGGCCGTTGAAGGCCCGGCAGTTCCGGACCCTCGCGACGGCCCGCGCGATCGAGAACGTCTGCTATCTCGCGGCCGCCGTTCAGGGCCCGCCGACCTACACGGCCGAGAGCTGCATCCTCGCGCCGTTCGGCGAGGTGGTGGCCGAGGTCGGCGGGGCCGAAGGAGTCGCGGTCGGCGAGATCTCGGCCCAGCAGGTGAAAAGCTCCCGCGAGCGGATGCCTTCACTTGCGCATCGCCGCTGGCGGGTCGTACCGGTCGACTAGTGCCTCGTCAGCGGTTGCGCCGCCAGATCGCCGCGTTGAGCACGGCGACATAGCTGACCGCCGCCAGCGAGGGCAGCACCAGCGCCGCCGCGAGCGGATGCCGCCGGCCGAACTCGGCGATCGTCAGGGCGATCGCGAGCCAAAGCACGCAGATCTCGATCAACGCGAGCGCCGGGCGGCGCAGCCCGAAGAACAGCAACATCCACGCCAGGCTCAGCCACAACTGCACGGCGTACGACGAAAGCGCCGGTACGTCGACCGCGTCGCGGCTGTCCTCCGCGCGCCACAACAGCCAGGCGCCGACCGCCTGGCTGGCCGCGACGACGGACCAGGCCGGTGCGAAGGCCGCACCCGGCAGCGCCCAGCGCGGGGTGTCGAGCTCGCGGTACCACTGCTCGCCGAGGCCGATGATCATCGCGCCGCTGCCGGCGGCGGTGGCGACGCCCCCGAGCGAGCCGGCCAGGCCGATCGCGCGGGTGGTCTGGCTGGACGGCATGTCCGCGAGTCTGCCACCCGGCCTTCGCCGACCCAACCGCCAACCGGGACAATGGCGTTTAAACGATGGGAGCGAGCGTGTCAGAGATCAGTTTCGACGGCCGGGTGGCGATCGTCACCGGCTCGGGCGGCGGCCTCGGCCGCACTTACGCCCTAGAGCTGGCCCGACGAGGAGCGCGGGTGGTCGTCAACGACCTCGGCGGCTCGGTCAACGGCCAGGGCGGGAGCGACGCAGCCGCGCAGCGGGTGGTCGACGAGATCACTTCGGCCGGCGGGGAAGCGGTGCCGAACTACGACTCGGTGTCGACGCCGGAGGGCGGCGCGAGCATCGTCCAGACCGCGCTCGACGCCTTCGGCACCGTTGACGTGGTGATCAACAACGCCGGGATCCTGCGTGACAAGTCATTCGCGAAGATGAGCTGGGACGACCTCGACGCGGTCCTCGACACTCATCTCAAGGGTGCCTTCTACGTCTCGCAGCCGGCCTTCTCGGTGATGAAGGAGAAGGGCTACGGGCGGTTCGTCTTCACCTCGTCCAACTCCGGCGTCTTCGGCAACTTCGGCCAGGCGAACTACGGCGCGGCGAAGATGGGCCTGGTCGGGCTCTCGAACGTCCTCGCGATCGAGGGCGCGAAGTCCGGGATCCAGTCGAACGTGGTCTGCCCGGTCGCGGCGACCCGGATGACCGAGGAACTGCTCGGCGATTTCGCCAAGCAGGTCAAGCCCGAGCTGGTCACCCCGCTCGTCACCTTCCTCGCCTCGGAAGCCTGCCCGTTCACCCACGAGATCATCTCGGCCGTGGGCGGGCGCTACGCCCGGATCTTCATCGGGCTGGTGCCGGGCTGGTACGCCGGCAAGGACCACGTGCCGACCGCCGAGGACGTCCTCGACAACCTGGCCCGGATCGAGGACCAGGACGGCTACATCGTGCCGACCGCGTCCTCGGACGAGCTCGGCCAGCTGGTCGCGCTGCTCGGCAGCTAACGGCCGCGCCCGAGCGGGTAGCTGGTCACGAGCAGGAGCCCGGAACGGTCGCGGCGCAGCACCACGACTGCCTGCCGGATGAACTCGACCCGGCCACGACGGTTGACGCCAAAGCCGACGTGGTACGGCGCCTGCAGGCGCAACCGCAACGTGTCCGGCCCGCCGGCCTTGGTCCACCGCCGGATGACGTCGGCGTGCGCGGACAGGGTCTGCTTGACCACGTCCTGTGCGGTCGTCTCGTCCCAGTAGGTCGACGCGATCCTGAGCCGGCTGTTGCGTACCCGCATCAGCAGCTCGTCCGCGGACTTCGACACGTGCCGGCCGATGGTGTGGCCGGGCCCTTCGTTGAGCCGCAGGTCGATCTCGCCGGACCGCAGCTCCCGCGCGGACTGGCGCACAAGCGCCATCTCGTGCGCAATCGCCGGGTCGACGATGATCCCCTGTCTGTGCACCAGCCCGATCAGCGCCTCACGCCGGTAGTCGCGCTCGGCCGGCCAGAGCTCGCGCTCCCGCAGCTCGTCGCGGGCCAGCGTGCTCCCGCCGGCCAGGACGAAGGTCTCCGAGATGTCCAGCGGGCTGAAG
>CAYNDD010000260.1:0-4797 GCA_964395425.1 uncultured Frankiaceae bacterium | reverse complement strand
CCGCACACCTACTCCGAGCTGCGCGGCCACCCGCGGCTGCGGATGCGCCACGCCGGGTTCGAGATCGACACCACCGTCCGCGACGTGTGGCTCGGCCATATGCGCGCGGCGCTCGACGACGTCGGTCTTGCTCCCGGAGCCGACCAGGTGATGTGGAGCTATCTCAGCTCGGCGGCCGGCGCGCTGGTCAACTCGCCGGCCGGCTAGGCCGGCCGGTGCCCGACCGCGAAAGTACGCCGGAACGGGAACACGGTCCCGAACTCCTGCTGCGGGTAGGCCTCCCGAAGCTGCGCCCCGCACTCGGCGAGGAACTCGGCCGTTGCCGCCCGATCGGCGGCGAGCGCGTCGAGCACCGGCCGCAGCGCGGTGCCCTTGATCCACTCGAGCACGGCGTTGTCGCCGGCGAGCACATGGAGGTACTCGGCCTGCCAGACGTCGGGCTCGAGGCCGGCATCGACGAGCGCGGTCAGGTATGTCTGCGGCCGTTCCACCCCGATCCTCCGGTCGGCGCCCTCCGCCAGCCGGTCCCGCCACGTGGGCGACTTACGAAGGTCGCGCACCAGCGTGTGGGACGGCTCGTCGAAGTTGTCGGGGACCTGGAACGCGAGCGCCCCGCCAGGGTTCAGCCACCCGGCCATCACGGCGATCAGGTCGAGGTGGTCGGGGATCCACTGCAGGACCGCGTTCGCGACGACGACGTCGACCGGCTTGGCCGGGCGCCAGTCGCGCAGGTCCGCCCGGACGAACTCGAGCCGGCCGGGAACGGCCCGTGCCTCGGCCACGCCGATCATGTCGACCGAACTGTCGAGCCCGATCACCCGGGCCTGCGGCCAACGCTCGGCCAGCAACGCGGTCAGCGAGCCGGGGCCACATCCCGCATCGACCACTCGCGCCGGGCGCTCGACCCGGATCCGCTCGACGAGCTCGGTGAACGGCCGGCCACGCTCGTCGGCAAAGCGGACGTACTGCTCGGGATCCCAGCGGTACGTCGCGGCCATCAGTCGCGGCCCAGCCGGCGGTATGTCGTCCGGTGCGGCCGGGCGGCTTCCTCGCCGAGCCGGCTGATCTTGTTGCGCTCGTAGTCGCTGAAGCCGCCCTCGAACCAGAACCAGCGACCCGGGTACTCCTCGTCGCCTTCCCAGGCAAGGATGTGGGTCGCCACCTTGTCGAGGAACCACCGGTCGTGGCTGATCACGACGGCGCAGCCGGGGAAGTCCTCGAGCGCGTCCTCGAGCGAGCGAAGCGTCTCGACGTCGAGATCGTTCGTGGGCTCGTCGAGCAGGAGCACGTTGCCCCCGGCCTTGAGCGTGAGCGCGAGGTTCAGCCGGTTGCGCTCGCCACCGGAGAGGACACCGGCCGGCTTCTGCTGGTCGGGGCCCTTGAAGCCGAACGACGCGACGTAGGCCCGACTGTTGATCTCGCTCTTGCCGACCCGGATGTAGTCGGTGCCGCCCGAGACGGTTTCCCACAGCGTCTTCTTCGGGTCGAGCCCGCCTCGGCCCTGGTCGACGTAGGAGATCTCGACGGTCTCCCCGATCCGGAGCTGGCCGTCGTCCGGCTTCTCGTCGCCGATGATCATCTTGAACAGCGTCGTCTTGCCGACCCCGTTGGGCCCCATCACGCCGACGATGCCACCTGGCGGGAGCGAGAATGACAGGTCCTCGATCAGGATCCGCTCGCCGAACCCCTTCTTGAGCTGCTCGGCCTCGATGACCTGGGTGCCCAGACGTGGCCCCGGCGGGATCTGGATCGCGTCGATGTCGACCGGACCGTGGCGGTCGGCCTCGGCGACCAGCTCGTCGAAGCGGGCCAGCCGGGCCTTGCTCTTCGCCTGCCGCGCGCGCGGGCTCGACCGGACCCACTCGAGCTCGCGCTCGATCTCCTTCTTCCGCTTGGCGTCCTTCGCACCCTCGACCTTCAGCCGGCTGGCCTTGGACTCCAGGTACGTCGTGTAGTTGCCCTCGTACGGATAGGCGCGGCCGCGATCGAGCTCGAGGATCCACTCGGCGACGTTGTCGAGGAAGTAGCGATCGTGGGTGACCGCGAGCACGGTGCCGGGGTAGCCGGCCAGATGCTGCTCGAGCCACTGGACGCTCTCGGCGTCGAGGTGGTTGGTCGGCTCGTCGAGCAGCAGGAGGTCGGGCTGCTCGAGCAGCAGCTTGCACAGCGCGACCCGGCGTCGCTCGCCGCCGGAGAGGACCGTGACGTCGGCGTCGCCCGGAGGCAGCCGAAGGGCGTCCATCGCCATCTCGATCCGGCTGTCGAGGTCCCAGCCGCCGGCGTGATCGATCCGCTCCTGCAAGACACCCATCTCGTTGCCGAGCTCGTCGGTGTATTCGACCGCCATCTCCTCGCCGATCGCGTTGTAGCGGTCGAGCAAGGCCTTCGTGCCGGCAACCGCCTCGTCGACGTTGCCGCGGACGTCCTTGGTCTCGTCCAGCGGCGGCTCCTGGAGCAGGATCCCCACCGTGTAGTCGGGCGCGAGCGACGCGTCTCCGTTTGACGGCGTGTCCATCCCGGCCATGATCTTGAGCACGCTGGACTTGCCGGCGCCGTTGGGGCCGACCACGCCGATCTTGGCGCCGGGCAGGAACGACAACGTGACGTTGTCGAGGATGACCTTGTCGCCGTGGGCCTTGCGGACGTTGTGCATCGAGTAGATGTATTGAGCCACCCGACCAGGCTACGGATGCTCGGCACGGCCGCGAAGCCACGCAGGTCAGGCGGCCACACTGTCGACCCGTTCGACGGTCGCCGGATCAGGCGGGGATGCCGCCGCGGGGCGCTCGGGCTCCGCCGCGCGGGTCGGCCGGCGCAGGTCGGCGGCGTACCGGGCCAGGTCGGGGCCCACCGCGATGGCGTCGATCTCGTGCACGCTGCGTCGATTGCCCTGCTTGTCGTCGTACGTGCGGAGCAGCAGCCGGCCGTGCACGAGCACGCTGTCGCCCTTGCGCAGGGTGGCCAGCACGTTGCCGCCGAGGGTCCGCCAGCAGGACACCGCTATATACATGGTGTCGCCGTCACGGAACTCGCCGCTCGCCCGGTCGAACCGCCGCCCGCTCGCGGCGACCCGGAAGTGGACCACCGTCGCACCGTTGGCGGTCGAGCGGGCATTCGGGTCCGCGACCAGATTGCCCTGCACGGTCACGTACGTGTCCATCGAAAATCGCTCCTGCCCTGTCGATGACCCGGCACCCGCCGGCCGCCTTCACCTTCACCCGGCGGCCACCGCCCGCGCACTCCGGCGACCCAAGCTGTGGACAGCGCGGCCCGGGCGGCGGGGGGTGGATAGCGGTATGGCAGCGTGTCCGACCATGAGCGACGTGACCCAGGACTTCAGCGGACGGGCGGCCATCGTCACCGGAGCGACCCGCGGCATCGGCCTCGGCATCGCCGCCGAGCTGGTCAGCCGTGGAGCCTCGGTGTGCGTCACCGCGCGAAAGCCGGACGAGCTCGACCGCGCGGTCGCCGAGCTGGATCCCGACGGCACCGGCCGGGCGATCGCAGCCCGCGGCAGCGCCGACGACGCCGCCCACCAGGAGGCCGCGGTCGCCGCGACGATCGAGGCCTTCGGGCGGCTCGACTTCCTGGTCAACAACGCGGCCGTCAACCCGCAGTACGGCCCGCTGATGGACGCCGATCTCGGTGCGGTCCGGAAGATCTTCGAGGTCAACGTGGTCGCGACACTCGCCTGGGCCCAGCTGGCGTGGCGGGCCTGGCTGCGCGATCACGGTGGCGCCATCCTCAACGTCGCGTCCGTCGGCGGCATCGCGGCCGGTTCGGCGATCGGCGCCTACAACGCCAGCAAGGCCGCACTGATCCACCTGACCCGCCAGCTCTCCGGGGAGCTTGCGCCGGGCGTGCGGGTCAACGCAATCGCGCCGGCGGTCGTCAAGACGCAGTTCGCCCGGGCGTTGTACGAGGCGGACGAGGAGGGGGTGGCCAACATGTATCCGCTCAAGCGGCTCGGCGTGCCCACGGACACCGCGAAGCTCGCCGCCTTCCTGCTCTCCGACGACGCGAGCTGGATCACCGGCCAAACCGTCGTGATCGACGGCGGGATCACCGCGGTCGGCCGGGCCTGATGGCCGACCGGGTCGCCCTGGTCACCGGCTCGACATCCGGCATCGGCGCGGCCGTCGTCCGGCGACTGTCGGCGGCCGGCATGCACGTCGCCGTCAACTCGGTCTCGTCGGTCGACGCCGGCCACGCGATGGTCGCCGAGCTCGGAGCCCATCGCACCCATTACATCCAGGGCGACATCGCGGATCCCGCCGATGCAGCAGGGCTGGTCAGCGAAACCGTCGAGCGGTTCGGCCGACTCGACGTCCTGGTCAACAACGCGGGCACCACGGTCCGGATCCCGCACCACGACTTCGACGCCGCGTCACCGGAGGTCTTCCGCCGGCTCTTCGAGGTCAACCTGATCGGCACCTGGCAGGTCACCGTGGCCGCCATGCCGCACCTGCAGGCGAGCGGCGGCGGCGCCGTCGTCAACGTGTCGTCACTCGCCGGCGTCCGGCCGACCGGCTCATCGATCCCGTACGCCGTGAGCAAGGCGGCGGTCAACCACCTCACCCTGCTGCTGGCGAACGTGGTGGGTCCGGGCGTGCGGGTCAACGCGGTCGCGCCGGGCCTCGTCGACACGCCGTGGACCGCCGATTGGCACGACCTGCGCGAGGCGATCACAGTGATGGCACCGATGGGCCGCGCCGGCGTACCGGAGGACATCGCCGATGTCGTCATGACCCTGATCGACGCGGCGTACGTGACCGGCCAGGTCTGGGTCGTCGACGG
>CAYNDD010000259.1:0-4805 GCA_964395425.1 uncultured Frankiaceae bacterium | reverse complement strand
GCTAATGCGGTTTGGGGTAACCCCCCATCCCGGGTTCAAATCCCGGAGCCTCCGCCACGTTCCCCACCGCCGCTGCTTGGTCGGCGCGGCTGGGGCCGGTGCTGGCGGATCGGGGCTGAACTGCCGGATCGCCTGCAGGGCAGATAAGCGTTGCAATAGGGTCCTCCGCATGCTGACTTCACCTTCTCGCCGCCTTGCCCTGATCGTGGTTGCTTCCGGTGTCGTCGTGGCCGGCGTCACGACAGCTGCGGCAGCATCCGGCGCTGCCCGCCGCCCGGTCACCCGTCCCAGCGCGAAGATCACGGACTCGGGGTTGTCGTCGGTGTCGGTCGCTCCGCACTCGTCGGTCGCATTCGCCTTCGGCTCGCAATCGACCGCGAAGACGACATCGATGTACGCGCTTCGTCGAAGCGGGTCTCACTGGGCGAAGGAGACCGTCAAGGTGCCGGGCGGCACGGTTCAGCTCTTCGAGGTCGCGGCCGGCTCACCGCACTCCGCGTGGATAGTCGGAGACACCTCCGCCTCGACCGCCCACGTGCTGATCGAGCATTCGTCCGGTGGCGGCTTCAAGCCGCAGACGACCAAGCTCGGGCAGGGCCAGTTGCTCGCGGTGTCGGCCTCGTCGGCGTCCAACGCGTGGGCGATCGGTGACGGCCTCGCCTCCTCGACCCCGCTGATCGCGCACTGGAACGGCAAGAAGTGGGCCGCGATGTCTGACACCAAGCAGGTTGATACCGACCTGACCGATGTCAGCACCTCCAGCCCGAACAACGTCTGGATGTTGGGTGGCGGCACGGGTGGTGTGATCGCCGATGTGTGGAACGGCCACAAGCTGCGCGTCATCCCGATCCCGATCCCGTCCGGTGCCGCCGTCAACAAGATCGCCACGACGTCAGCCAAGAACACGTGGGTGGCGGGGAGCATCACTACGGGTACGACGGTCCAGCACACCCAGTCTTTCACCGAGCACTGGAACGGCAAGAAGTGGTCCGTCGTCAAGGCCCCGCTGATCAGCTACTCCGATCAGGTGGCTTCGCTGTCCGCGAGCGGGTCGCACGCTTACATCGCAGGCTCCGACTACCCTAAGTCCGGCCTGCGGCAGGACGCATTCGTCCTGCGCTACAGCGGTGGCAAGTGGAAGGCCGAGCACGCTGCCACTCCCGGACACTTTTCGTCGTTCAGTTCGATCAGCGTCTCGAGTGCGGGTGGCGCGGCGGTTGGCTTCTGGTCGGTCAACGGCCAGTGCGGTGTCGCCCACCCGACGCCGAACGTGTCGCTCGCCGAGAACCTCAGCGGCAGTTCCTGGCACCAGGTATCCGCTCCGCAGGTGCGCTTTGGCGTCGCGACGCTCCTCGCGCCGGCCGTGCAGCCGCGGATCCCCGCCTGCTAGCAGCCAAGCAATGTCACATCGCCCTGCACTTTGAGGGGGTGATGTCACATTGCCCCCGGGTTTCCCGGGGCAATGTGACATTGCTTGGTACGGGCCCGAGCCCAAGGGGACGGGGCAGGTCGGCGCGGACCTCAGCCGGTGTTCTGCAGGCCGGCGGCGACGCCGTTGACGCTGAGCAGAAGCAGCTTGCGCAGTCGCTCTTCCTCGCCCGCGTCGGCGTAGTCGTGGCCACGAAGCGCGCGGAGCGCGCGCAGCTGCAGGTGCGAGAGCGCGTCGACGTACGGGTTGCGCAGGTCGACGGCCGCGGCCAGGATGTGCCGGCGTTCGAGCAGCCGGCCGGTGCCGAGCACGGTCAGCACCAGGTCGGTCGTGCGGTCGAGCTCGGCAAGGATCCGCGCGGTCAGGTCGGGCCGGTCGCCGAGCGCGAGGTAGCGCTCGGCTACGACCCGGTCGGTCTTCGCGAGCGACATCTCCACGTTGTCGATCAACGCGGTGAACAACGGCCATTCCCGGTACGCCGTCTGCAGCTCGTCGACGTCGGGCGCGGCCGCCAGGCCGCTGCCGAGTCCGTACCAGCCGGTGAGGTTGCAGCGGGTCTGTGACCAGGCGAAGACCCACGGGATCGCCCGCAGGTCGGCGAGGGTGCGACCCCGGTCCGAAGGCGCGCCCCCGCGCCGGGCCGGCCGGGACCCCAGCGCAAGATCAGAGAGCTCCTCGAGCGGGCTGACCCGGGCGAAGAAGTCGGCGAAGCCGTCGGTCTCGACCAGATCGCGGTAGGCGAGCCGGCTGGCCTCCTCCATCGCCCGCCCGAGCTCGGCGAACCGGACCGCCGCGCGCGAGATCGACGCGCCGACCTGCGGGGTGTCGGCGAGCAGGACCGCGGCGGTGACCTGCTCGAGATGGCGCTCGGCGATCCGCGGGTTGCCATAGCGCGCGAAGACCACCTCACCCTGTTCGGTCACCTTGAACCGTCCGGCCACGCTGTCCGGCGGCTGGGCCAGGATCGCGCGGTTCACCGGCCCGCCGCCGCGCCCGAGCGACCCGCCGCGGCCGTGGAAGAGCGTCAGGGCGATGCCGTGTTGCCGGGCCCATCCGGCGAGGCGGGCCTGCGCGTCGTACAGCAGGAAGTTCGCCGACAGCGGGCCGACGTCCTTGGCGGAGTCGGAGTAGCCGAGCATCACCTCCAGCCGTTCCGGCCGGCCGCTCGCGGCGACCCACTCGTCGAGGATGTCCGTGCAGCGGCGTAGGTCCGCGCCGGTCTCGAACAGTGGTACGACGGTGAGCACGAGTCGGTCCGCGCGCTCCCCGAGCGCGTGCCGGGCGAGCCGCGGAACCGCCTCGATGTCCGTGGCGGAGGCGCAGAAGCTCACGACGTAGCGGTGGCAGGCGCGCTCGCCCCAGCGGGCCTGCAGCGCGGCCATCACCCGCAGCGTCTCGAGCACTTCGCGGGTCATGTCCTCGGTCGGCTCGCCGCCGTGCGCGTCGAGGTCGCGCAGCGCCGCGGCGTGCACCTCGCTGTGCTGGCGGACCTCGAGCCCGGCGAGGTGGAAGCCGAACGTCTCGACCTGCCAAATCAGTCCCTGCAGCTCGCCGTAGGCGCTGCGGGTCGCCCTCGCGGCGTCGAGCGAGGCCTGCACGAGCCTGAGGTCGTCGAGCAGCTCGGCGGGTGAACGGTAGGCGAGGTCGGCGTCGCGCAACCGGGTCGCGCGGATCCGGGCCGCGGCGAACAGCACCTTCTGCCGGTGTGGCTGGCCACCGGCGGCCCGGGCGAGCGCGGCGGTGGCCTTGGGGTGCGCCCGGGCATCGTCGTCGAGTGCGACCACAAGGGCTGGACTCGGCGGGGTCATGTCGGCGGCTTGGCTGAGGCTGCGCCCGATCCGGTCGGCGGCGTGCTCCAGTGCACGCAGGACGTGGTCGGCCTGGATCTCGACCGCCTCGCGGGTCACCGAGGCGGTGACGTGCGGGTTGCCGTCGCGGTCGCCGCCGACCCAGGAGCCGAGAACGAGGTACGCCGGGGTGCGCGGGGGCGCCGTGCCGTCGCCGCCGAGTGCGCGCTCGGTCGCCCGGTAGAGGCTCGGCGCGAGCCGGAAGAGGGTCTCGTCGAAGACCGCCATCGTGGCCCGGACCTCGTCGAGCGGGTCGAGCCGGGTTGATCGGATCAGCGCGGTCCGCCAGAGGGTGGAGATCTCCTCGCGGACCCGGCGGTCGGCGTCGGCCCGCTCGCTGTCACCGAGGCGCGGGTCGTCGAAGCGGTCGAGCTCGGCGTCGATCCGGTGCAGCGCGGTCACGACCGCCCGGCGGCGGGCTTCGGTGGGGTGTGCGGTCAGCACCGGGTGCACCTCGACGCCCAAGAGCGTTTCCGCGGAAACGTCCGGGGTCAGTTCGGCGACCGCGCCGGCGAGCGAGTCCCGGGCCGGGGCGAGCGTGACCCGGTCGCGGCTGCGCAGAACGCGGACCCGGTGGCGTTCCTCGGCCAGGTTGACCAAGTGGAACAGGACCGTGAAGGCCCTGGCGACCCGCTCGGCCTGCGCCAGGTCGAGGTCGTCCACGAGCTGCTGCGGGTCGATCGCGCCGGGTGTGCCGCGGCGGACGTCGCGGGTCGCGCGGCGCAGCCGCTCGACGTCGTCGTACAGGTCGGGGCCGCCGAACTCGCTGACCACCTGGCCGAGCAGTGCGCCGAGGCGGCGGACGTCGTCGTGCAGTGGCGTGAAGCCCGAGTCGCTGTCCGCCGCCACAGGCGGAAGGTTACGGACTGGGTGTGGCGCCGGTCGTGCCGGAGGGGTCTGTTGACGGCGAGACGATCGGGCTCTGGGTGGGCGGCGGCGATGACGGCGGCGGGTTGTTGAGGTCGTTCGCCGGCACGATGAGCGGGATCGTGATGTATCCGCGGTGCTTCCACTCGGGTAGCACGTGGCGCAGCGCCCGAACAGTCTCGGTGCGGTTGCCGCCGCCGTCGTGGCAGAGCACGATGTCGTTCGGCCGGCCCCGGAGCATCGCTCGCTCGATCTTGCGAGTGCCCGGCAACGACCAGTCGACCGGGTCGACGTCCCAGTCGAGCGGGATCAGGTCGTAGGCCGCGACCGCTTTGAAGATGAACGGCGACCACGCGCCACCCGGCGCGCGGAACAGCTGAGGCGTGACCTTGGCGACCTTCTCGATCGTGCGCTGGGTCCGGGTGATCTCGCCGACGATCCGGCTCTCGGTCTGCCGGTTGAACGGCTGCACATGGGTAAAGGTGTGGTTGACGATTACATGTCCGGCCCGGTGAATGTCTCGAATCAGCGTGGGATAGGCCTCGGCGTGCGCGCCCACGATGCAGAACGACGCCTGCATCCGGTACTTGTCGAGCAGCCGGAGCACCTTCGGGGTGTATTCGGGGTCGGGGCCGTCGTCGACCGTGAGCGCGATCGCGTGC
>CAYNDD010000258.1:0-4826 GCA_964395425.1 uncultured Frankiaceae bacterium | reverse complement strand
GCCGGCCCGACGGCGGGTTGTATGCCGAGGAGCTGATGGGCGAAGAGGGCTTCTCATCGGACTCCTCGCTGCTCTATCACCGCGGGATCCCGTCCGCGATCGTCGACATCAGGTCGTGGGAGATCACCGGTCTGGAGACGACCGCGAACCTCCCGCTGAAGCCCCGGCATCTCGTCCTGCACAACCTCGTCGACGGCAACGAGTGGAAGCGGCTCGACCCGGTGACCGGCCGGCGGCTCGTGCTCGGCAACGCCGACGTCCGGATCTCGTACGCCGCAAGCGGTGAGACCTCGCCGTACTACCGCAATGCGGTGGGCGACGAGTGCGTCTTCGTCGAGTCGGGCCGCGCGGTGCTGGAGACAGTCTTCGGTGCGATGCCGGTCGGGCCGGGGGACTACGTCATCGTGCCGCGGGCGACGACCCATCGTTGGCTGCCAGACGGTGGCGAGCCCCTGCGGCTCTACGCGATCGAGGCCAACAGCCACATCACTCCACCGCGCCGCTACCTGTCGAAGTTCGGCCAGCTGCTCGAACACGCGCCGTACTGCGAACGCGACCTGCGCAGCCCGGCCGAGCCGATGCTGGTCGAGGGCGAGGACGTCGAGGTCCACGTCAAGCATCGGGTCTCCGGCGGCGGGATCGGCGGCAGTGTGCACGTCCATGCGACCCACCCGTTTGACGTGGTCGGCTGGGATGGCTGCCTATACCCCTTTGTTTTCAACGTTTCTGACTTCGAGCCGATCACCGGGCGGGTGCACCAGCCGCCGCCGGCCCACCAGGTTTTCGAGGGCGGCAACTTCGTGATCTGCAACTTCGTGCCGCGCAAGGTCGACTACCATCCGCTCGCGATCCCGGTGCCCTACTACCACTCCAACGTCGACAGTGACGAGGTCATGTTCTATTGCGGCGGCGACTACGAGGCGCGCAAGGGATCCGGGATCGGTCTCGGCTCGGTGTCGCTGCATCCCGGCGGCCACACGCACGGTCCGCAGCCGGGTGCGGTCGAGCGCAGTCTCGGAGTCGAGTACTTCGACGAGCTTGCGGTCATGGTCGACACCTTCCGCCCGCTCGAGATCGGCGCCGCCGGCTTCGAGTGCGAGGACGAGAAGTATGCGTGGACCTGGTCCGGGCGGCGGTCACCCTGACCGAGTGCTACCCGTTCGGCGCCTACAGCCACGACGGGGGAGACCGGCCCAGGCTGTGCCTGCGGGTCGGGGACGCGCTGCTCGACCTCGCCGAAGCGGCGACCCGGGACTGGTTCGCCCTGCTCGACCTGCTCGACCAGCCGACCCTCGACCGGCTGCTCGAGGCCGGTCCGGCGGCCTGGCGGGTGGTCGCCGAGCAGGTGCCGGCCTGGGTGGCCGATCCGGTTGAGCTGATCCCGATCGACGAGGTGGCGTTGGAACTGCCCTTCACCGTCGCGGACTACGTCGACTTCTACGCAAGCGAGCACCACGCGACCAACGTCGGGCGGATTCTGCGCCCGGACCAGGAGCCGCTCAAGCCCAACTGGCGGCACCAGCCGATCGGCTATCACGGCCGGGCCGGCACCGTCGTGGTCTCCGGTACGCCGGTCCGCCGGCCGCACGGCAACGTGGGGTCCGAAGACGGCGTTGCGTTTCGGCCGACCGAGAAGCTCGACGTCGAGGTCGAGGTCGGGTTCGTGGTCGGCGTGCCCTCCACGCTCGGTGATTCGGTCCCGGTCGAGGCGTTCGCCGACCATGTCTTCGGCGTCGTGCTGCTCAACGACTGGTCGGCCCGCGACATCCAGGCGTGGGAGACCGTGCCGCTCGGACCGTTCCTCGGCAAGTCGTTCCAGACCTCGATCTCGCCCTGGGTGGTGCCGCTTTCGGCGCTCGAGCCGGCGCGGACCTCGGTGCCGTCGGCGGGCACGCGCTTGTCGCCGTACCTGGTGGAGAACGAGCCGCGGGGCTTGGACATCGACCTCGAGCTGCGGATCAACGGTGAGCTGGTCTCCAGCCCGCCGTTCCGCACGATGCACTGGTCGCCGGCGCAGATGCTCGCGCACCTGACCGTCAACGGTGCCTCGCTTCGCACCGGCGACCTTTACGCGTCGGGCACCGTCAGCGGGCCGGCTGACGACCAGGTCGGCTCGCTGCTCGAGCGGTGGCGCGGCGAGCGGTTCCTCAACGACGGTGACGAGGTTGTGATCAGCGCGACCGCGCCGGCTGCCGACGGGTCCCGCCTCGACCTCGGCGAGGTCCGCGGCCGGGTGCTGCCGGCTATCCGTTCCTGACGACGGCGGCGACCGCCGCGTTGATGTGATCCATGACCCGCACCATGTTTTTGTCCTTGAAACCGCTGAGCAGGAACGAGAACGTCACGGCGCGGCCGGACCTTGTCGTCGTGTAGCCGGACAGTGCGGTGTGGTGGTCGAGCGTCCCGGTCTTGGCCCGGACCCGGGCCCGCAACGCCGACCCGCACATGCGTCCGACCAGGGTGCCGGTGTCGCAGGACAGCGGCAGCGCGAAGTAGACCGTGTCATAGAACGGCAGCGAGGTTCTGAGGGTCGTCAGCCAGCTCACGATGGTGGCCGGCGACTCCCGGTCGGCGTATGACAGGCCCGAACCGTCGTGGAGAGTGCCGATCGGCAGGCCGAGCTGCGCGGCGACCGCCTTGACCGCGGCCACGCCGGTCGCGGGACTGCCGTAGCCGCTTCGTTGCGCACCCGCCTCGCGCAGCATCATCTCCGCGTTGAAGTTGACCGAGTTGGTGAGCGTGTCGTCGGTGATCGCGGCGAGATCCGGCGAGCGGTGGGTCAGCAACCGATGCAGACCGGTCGGCGCCGCCTCGATCCGGATCGAGCCGGCCACCGAGATGTGCGCCTTCTTCAACGCCGCCCGCCACAGCCGGGCGTTGTCGAACGTCGGGTCCCGGTCGAATGCGGTGCCGCCGCGCCACTGGTTGTCGTCGACGCTGAAGGCATCGATCGTGCCGCTCTCGACCGGGACGAACGTGTGCTTCCATCCGGACACCCGGGTGACGTGGCTGTAGCGCGAGTCGTCGACGATCAGATGCCCGATGACATGGCGCAGCCCCTTGGCGTGCAGCCGCTTCGCCATCGCGCGCAGATCGCCGATGCTCAGGGTCGGATCGCCGGAGCCGCGCAGCACGAGGTTGCCGTTCAGAGTCCCGTTCGGGGCCATCCGCGACGTGGCGGAAACCCTTGTGGCATAACGAAACTCCGGCCCGAGTAGGTCGAGCAGCGTGATCACGGTGAACAGCTTCTGGTTGCTGGCCGGCGCGGAGGTGCGGGTCGCGTCATGCGAGATCGAGCCGATGCCGTCGATCACGATCCGGTAGTCGACGTGTTTCGCCGTACTGCCGTGGAGGGCGGCGTTGACCCGTGAGGCGATGCCGCGCGTGGACCCGCTGTGTGGGGCAACGGCCGCAGGGTGGGCAGATGTCGCCGGCGCACCGATCGTGAGCAGGCCGCACAGGGGCGCGCACAGGAGTGCGGCGAGGGTCTTCAGCGGGCGGCGCATCGACTCCACCGTACGATGTCGCGGTGCCGGCTGAGGGTCATGAGGTCGGGGTCGGGCCGCACCCGCAGCCGTGGCCCGCCGATCCGCGGCTGGATCCGGAGCTGCTGGCCAACGGCGACCGGCGCAATGTCGTTGACCGCTACCGCTACTGGTCGAACGATGCGATCGTCGCGGACCTGGCCGGCCGCCGCCGGCCGTTCCACGTCGCGATCGAGAACTGGCAACATGACCTCAATATCGGCACGGTCGTCCGCAATGCCAATGCCTTTCTTGCCGCCGCCGTTCACATCGTGGGCAACCGGCGCTGGAACCGGCGCGGGGCGATGGTCACCGACCGGTACGTCGACGTCCGCCACCACGCCACCATCGCCGACCTGGCCGAGTGGGCGGCGACCGAGGACCTGCCGTTGATCGGTGTCGACCTGCTGCCCGGCTCGCAGAACATCGTCGACGCCGCGCTGCCGGAACGTTGCGTACTCGTCTTCGGGCAGGAAGGTCCGGGTCTGAGCCCGGCCGCTCGCGCCGCGGTTGCTGCCGTCTTGCACGTGCCGCAAGACGGCTCGACCCGCTCGATCAATGCCGGCGTCGCGAGTGGGATCGCCATGTATGAGTGGGTCCGTCGCCATCATCCCCAGCAGGGGTGAGACCGCGTCGAGAAGCGTGGGCGCGAGCAGGCAGGATGGGGGCATGATCGCGATCCCGGACTGGCTGGTGAGCACCCTCGCCGCCGACGGAGCAGGCGGCACGGGCGCGCTGCCGCCCTGGATCCACGCGCTGTCGCCGGCCGCGACCGTCGTCGGCCCTGCACTGGTGGTGCAGGTCGCGCTCAACGACAACCGCGCGATGCGGGATGTGCCGGCTGCCGTCACCGAGCCGGGCACGGTGCTCGTGGTGGCCTGCGGCACCGAGTCGCGGACCGCGATCCTCGGCGAGATCATCGCCCGTGAGCTGCTCGCGGCCGGCATCGTGGCGGTGGTGACCGACGGCCTGATCCGTGACTCGCGCGACGTGGCCGCGGCCGGCCTGCCGGTGTGGGCCCGCGGGGTCACCCCGGTCGCCTCGGCCAAGGCTGGCCCCGACCGGGTTGGCGGCTCGATCACGATCGACGGCTGCGTCATCAGCGACGGCGACATCGTGATCGCCGATGCCGACGGCGTCGTGATCTGGCCGGCCGCGGATGTCGCCACGCTGGTGGCGGCGGCCGACGCGAAGCGGCGGTCCGATGACGAGCGGCTCGCTCGGCTGACCGGCGTTGACGGAGGCGTCCACTAGTCCCGTGGTGCTCGCTCGCTATCAGGAGGTATTGCGCCGCCCGCATGT
>CAYNDD010000257.1:3556-4858 GCA_964395425.1 uncultured Frankiaceae bacterium | reverse complement strand
CGAACCCGCCGCCGTACGACAGCGCACCGACTTTGAACGCGACCCAGCACAGGCTAACCAGGGCTCCGCTTCCGACCACTCCGGCGACGAGCGGCAACGGCGCGATCGCGAGGGTGCGGGCCGACGGTGAGATCGCCCGCCGCGCGACGATCTCGATGAGACCGCACGCAAGCAGTACGAGGACCAGCCACGGCCCGACCGTGGCTGCTGCGACGCCGCCCGCGACGAGATAACCGATCCAGCGAAGCTGATGGCTGCGCCTGGCCCAGCTGGACGGGATCAAGCCGGTGCCCGCCTGTACAGCGACGGCCGCGACCGTCGCCCCGGTTCCGGCGCCGGCCCCGAGGACCCAGCGTGGCGGCGAGCCGGACAGGAACAGCGCGCCAAGGGCGAGGATCACCACCAGCCCCGGGACGATGAACGCAGCACCGCCGACAAGTGCGCCGACTCGCCCGCGCAGCCGCCAGGCGCAGTAGATCGCGAGTTGGGTCGAGGCGGGGCCGGGCAACAGGTTGCAGGTGGCGATCGCGTCCTCGAAGTCAGCGGCGTCGATCCAGCCTCGGCGGTCGACACAGAGCTGCCTCAGCAGCTTGATGTGGGTGGGCGGTCCGCCGAACCCGATGCACCCGATCCGGCCCCACTCGCGCGCAACCGTCAGCAACGGTGGAGTGGCGAAACTGGCCGAAGCGTCGGCCGGTTCGCCGTCAGTCACCGGGACGGCCCCACAAGGTTGTGCGTATCGTCCGAGTGTGATCGACGAGTTCGACCTCGGACGGTTCGTCGAGGCGCAGGAAGAGCACGGGACCTACGAGCGGGCACTCGGCGAGTTGCGGGCCGGCCGCAAGACCACCCACTGGATGTGGTTCATCTTTCCGCAGATCGCCGGACTCGGTCAGAGCTTCACGTCGCAGCATTTTGCGATCTCCGGTCTCGAGGAAGCTCGTGCGTACCTAGAGCATCCGGTGCTCGGGCCGCGGCTTTGCGAGTGTGTGGAAGCCCTGGTCGAACTCGAGACTGCGGACGCGGTCGAGGTGCTAGGGCCGGTCGACGCGCAGAAGTTACAGTCTTCGATGACCTTGTTCGCGACCGCGGCACCGGAAGAGCCGCTGTTTCGTGCCGTACTCGACCGGTACTTTGCCGGCCGGCTTGATTCCGAGACCACCATCCGCATCTGACTGCCCTTCTGAGGCCGCGACCCCAAGCTTCCGTGGACCTGAGTCTGATGCGCCGCAGCAGCCAACGTGCCCGCCAGGATCGACCTCAAGGCGGCAAGGAAACCAGTGATTCTGAGCGGAGGGCAAG
>CAYNDD010000257.1:0-3456 GCA_964395425.1 uncultured Frankiaceae bacterium | reverse complement strand
GAGCGGAGGGCAAGGGATTCGAACCCTTGATGGGTGTAACCCCATAGCGGTTTTCAAGACCGCCGCCATCGGCCACTAGGCGAGCCCTCCGAGTGGTGAGGCTACGGGATCGGGCCCGCTTGAGTAGCGAGCCGCACTTGTATCCGGGCGAGTGCTGGCCAGAAGTTCACTCGGTTTCTGACTACCCATCAGAAAGATTGGGCAGTACGTTCCCATGAGAACAGGTTCTCGTTTTCGAGACGACGGAGGATCCATGCGGATCAGCAAGCTCATGGCGGTCGGCGCCGCTGGATGCGCGATCGTGGCCGGGCTCACGATTCCTGCCGCAGCCGGCCCCGCACATCACGCCGCGAAGCCAGCCGCAGCCGCGCCGGCCAGGACGAAGCAGTTCCCCTCCACGCTGACTCCTCACACGGTCAAGCCGGGCACACACATGGTCCTCAAAGGCCACGGCGCGAAAAAGAGCACTGCCTACAGCTGCGTCTTCGTTGTGATCAAGGGCTCCGACTACGCGATTGGTCCGATCAAGGACATCAAGTCGACGAAATCGGGCAAGGTCACCTGCAAACTGACGTTCCAGCCCTACAAGGCGTCTGACTTCTCGAACGGCAAGACTCACCACTGCCCGTTGACCGCCAAGGACAAGAAGGCGCACTGGAGGTGCGGGGTCGCGGTCTCGACGCTCGACAAGTCCTCCGCGACGATCCAGTACTTCACTGCGAAGAAGTAAGGGCCGGCCATCCCGTCTCGATCACCTCGATCGGGGCGGGATCCAGTCCTCGGCCAGCAGTCCCAAGACGACCTCGTCCACGAACACGCCGCTGACCCAGGCCGAGGCCCGCAGCGTGCCTTCCGGCACAAAGCCCGAGTTGCGGGCCGCGGCGATCATCGCGGCGTTGTCGGCGAGCGTGTCGACCTGCAACCGATGCAGCCCGCGGACCACGAACCCGTAGTGGCACATCACCGCGACCACGTCGGCGCCCAGCCCTTTGCCGCGGCAGGCCGGCAGCAACGAGACCCCGACGTGTGCGCAGCGATTGAAGCTGTCGAGCCCCCACAGCAGCGCATCGCCGGCGATCTCGTCGTCGGCCAACGTCACGACCGTGAAGGTCGCGGTGTCGCCCGGCCGGGAGTCCACCGCGTACGGCGACGCGCCGGAGTCCACCGAGATCGGCCGCCAGGGCCGCGAGTCGGCGCGCGATCTCGTCGCAACGTCGTCATAGAGCCCGGCATGCAGGATCGGGACGTCGGATGTGCGGCGGGCCCGCAGGCCGACCAGCTCTCCATGCAACATCGCTGTCGCTCCTGCCCTCGGGTGTGATGAGAATGCGGCGTGCATCTTCCCACTCGAAGGATCCTCGCCGCCCTCGCGCTTGCCGCGGCGGCCACCGTTGCCGCGGCACCGGCCGGCGCCGCCGATCCCAGTACGACGTCGAAGCCGCCGCCCGCGACGCTCACGGTCGGCTCGCTGTCGGTGCATCGGTGCACGCTCGCGCTCGGCGCGCGCCTCACCTACTGCGGGTCGTTGAAGGTCCCCTTGGACTACAACTCGGCCAAAGACGGCCTGATCACCGTCGGCTTCGGCTGGATCCCCGCCGCGCATCCCGGCACCGGTGGGAGCCCGCGCACGATCGTCGCCGAGGAAGGCGGTCCCGGCTACCCGTCGACCGGCACCGCGCCTGACTACGTCGCGATGATCGGCGACAAACTGCTCGACCACAACAACCTGCTGCTCGTCGACGAACGCGGCACCGGACGGTCGACCCCGATCGACTGCAAGGCGATGGAACACCTCTATATCGTCACGACCACGCCCGCGTTCCTGCACACCGTGCACCAGTGCGGCGAGTCGCTCAACCACCGGTTCCCGCGCGCTGGCGGCGGGTTCGTCCACGCCTCCGATCTCTTCACGACGGCAAACGGCGCGCGCGACCTGGCCGAGGTCATCAAGGCCCTCAAGACCGGGCCGGTCGACCTGTACGGCGACTCCTACGGCACCTACTTCGCCCAGTCGTTCCTGTCCCGCTTCCCCACGATGCTGCGGTCGGTCACCCTCGACTCGGCGTACGAAGCGCGCGACCTCAGCCCCTGGTATCACACGACGCTCACGACCGCGCGCCGTGCGTTCGACATCGCCTGCAACCGCAGCGCAGCCTGTCACAGCGCCGCGCCGGGCAAGTCCTGGCACCGGATCGCGAAGCTCGCGAGGCTGCTGCGCGCCCATCCCTTCAGTGGCGAGGCGCCGGGAGTGGACGCGACCGACGTACCGGTCACGATGAACATCACGTCGCTGGTCAACATCGTCAACGACGCAGGGTACGACTTCGACCCCTACCGCCAGCTCGACGCGGCCGTCCGCGCCTACCTCGACAGCCGTGATGGCACGCCGCTGCTGAGGCTCTACGCACAGGACATCGGCTATGACTACAGCGACTACAACGCGGCCGCGACCTACTACTCGGACGGCCAGTACTTCGCGGTCGGCTGCTCGGACTACCCGCAGCTGTTCGACATGCGCGCGACGCCGACCACGCGCAGGGCGCAGTTCGCGAAGGCGGAAAGCCACTATCCGGCGCACGCCTTCGCGCCGTTCACGGTGAAGGAGTGGGTCGCGGTCAACCCGTTCACCGAGACCTACCACGCCTGCACGGCCTGGCCGAAGACGATCCATCGCGCCGACCCGCCGGTGCCGGCCCACGTCTCCATGGACGCGACCCACGTGCCGGTGCTGATCCTCAACGGCGCGCTCGACTCGCTGACCCCGGCGGCAGGCGGCGCCCACATTCACCGCCAGATCGGCTCGGCGTCCCGCGCGATCGTCACCGCCAACACGGTGCATCTGGTCGCGCTCGACGACCGCTACGGCTGCGGGGCGGGCCTGTACCGGCGGTTCATCGCCGCGCCGAGCACCCTGCATTCGCTCGACGCTTCCTGCGCCAAGCAGGTGCCGGCCGTCCGAACGGTCGGGAGCTTCCCGCTCACCGTCGCGGCGGCTGCTCCGGCCCACGGGCCCGGGGCCCGGTCGATGCGGCAGCGCGCCGCGGTCGCGCTCGAGGCGGCCGGCGATGCCGCGATCCGATGGAACTACGTCGACGGAAGCCGTGACGTGGGGCTCAGGGGCGGCACGATCCGCTACCACGCCGCGCACGGTACGTCGTACACGGCGGTGCTGGATCGGGTCCGCTGGACGGAGGACTCGACCGTGTCGGGTCACGTGACGTTCTCACCCAATGCCCTGTCTGCAAAGGGGACAGTCACCATCACCGGACCGGCCGGAAAGCCGTTGCGCTGCCACCTCGAGTGGCGCGGCTCCACGGCTAGCCTCGTCGTCGGCGGCCACACCCTGCATGCGCCCGCGCCCTAGTCGGGCAGCGAGGGCGATGCAGGGCGGGCCAGCAACGCTGAGTTGTTATCGGCTGCTACGGCGCGTGCGCCGGTAGCAACGGACGGCCGCGT
>CAYNDD010000256.1:0-4870 GCA_964395425.1 uncultured Frankiaceae bacterium | reverse complement strand
CTCGCCTACCGCACGACCGACCTCGCCGTGATCGCCGAGTTCGGGATCCGGCCGCTCAGCGTCTCGGCCGACCTGATCGGTCACGCCGCGATGCGCGCCGCCGGACTCCTGTCAGCGCTCGCCGACGCCGGGCGCCCGGTCGACCGGGCGGGATCCGGCCTGGTGGTCGAGTCCTACCCGGCGGCGGCGCTGCGGCAATGGGGGCTCTATCGGCCCCGCTACAAAGGGGCCGGCAGCGCGGCGACCCGCGACCTGCTGATCCACGACCTGCTCACAGCGGCGCCCGCCCTCCGGCTCGGCTCAGAGCAAGCAGCGCTGTGCAGCCGGTCCGACGATGCGCTCGACGCGATCCTGTGCGCGTTCATCGCGCGCGCCGCCGCGCTCGGGAGGGTCACGACGCCTGATCCGGAGCAGGCCGCCGCGGCCGCGACCGAAGGCTGGATCGCGGTGCCGACCTGCGCCATCGCCGAGCTCTTCGGCTGAGCGATGCCTCCTACCCGGTGGCCGTGCGCCAGGCTCAGCGACCGGGTGCGTGCGGCATGACCTGCTCGGCGACCAGCCGCAGGTGGTCGAGGTCGCTCAGGTCGAGCACCTGAAGGTAGAAGCGCTCGGCGCCGGCGTCGACGAACGTGCCGATCTTGTCGAGGACCTCCGCCGGTGTGCCGGCCAGTCCGCTCTCGCGCAGTTCGGCGACGTCGCGGCCGATCGCCTTCGCCCGACGCTCGATCTCGGCTTCGTCCTTGCCACAGCACAAGACCTGCCCGACCGAATAGACGAGCGAACCGGGATCACGGCCCGACGCGTCGCAGGCTTGCCGGACCCGGTCGTGCACCTCACGCATCGTCTCGACCGGGACGAAGGCGGTGTTGTATTCGTCGGCGTAGGCGACTGCGAGCCGTGCCGAACGCTGCTGCCCACGGCCGCCCAGCACGATCGGTGGGTGCGGGCGTTGCGCCGGCCGGACCGTGTCGGGGTTGATCGACACCTGGCAGGTGAAGCCTTCGTGTTCGAACGTGGTTCCGGCTGGTGCGGTCCACGCGCCGTGCAGGATCGCCAGCTGGTCCTCGAGCAGGTCGTAGCGCGCTCCGATCGGCGGAAACGGGATGCCGAAGTCGTGGTGCTCCGCGTCGTACCAACCGGCGCCGAGGCCGACCTCGACCCGGCCGCCGCTCATCTGGTCGACCTGCGCCGCGGCCACCGTGAACATCCCGGGCTGGCGGAAGGTCACCGGCGTGACCAGCGTTCCGAGCCGGATGCTGGCGGTGTCCCGGGCCAACCCGGCTAGCGTGATCCATGCATCGGTGGCGGCCGGCAGGCCGGTGGCCGATCCCATCTTGAGCACGTGGTCGGAGCGGAAGAAAGCGCCGAATCCGCACTCCTCCGCGGTCCGCGCAACGGCAAGGAGCTGGTCGTACGACGCCCCCTGCTGGGGCTCGGTGAAGATCCGAAGCGTCATGTCGGAAGGCTAGTCCCGACCCGACGCCCGGGGTGCTATAACAATCCGGGGGTGCGGCTCGGCGCAGATGTGTCCGCGGGTCGAGACGGGAGCCACGGTGCCGCGGCAGCCGTTCGCCCTCGATTCGCTCCACAGTGAGCACGCCAACCGGGTTCGGACGTCCCGCGATCGCCCGGGGGTCGGCGAGGAGCAGCTCGTCCACCAGCAACCGGTCCCATTCGCCATCGTCAACCGGGGTAGCGCCGGCCGGCACCAGATGTCGGCAGCCGACGGCACGGCCACAAGCTAAGGGAGTCCCACCATGCGCACTCGTCGATCCGCGGTCGCCGTACTGTCCGCCGGCCTGCTCTGCCTGGTCACCGCGCTGTCCGGTACGGCGTACGCCCACGCCAAGGGTGAGAAAGGCGATCCGCAACCCGAGCTGAAGCCGTTCAAGATCGGGGCCGGGATCTCCGGAGGAACGGTCGCGATCGAGCCCGATGGCTCGCTGGTGGTCGCCTACGACGTCGCCACGAAGAACACCGAAGGTGCGATCGAGGTCTGCGTGCTGAAGCGGGGCGGCACCGCGTGCACCACCAAGGTGGAGCTCCGGACGCTGAGCAGCGACGACGTGTTCAACACCCCGCAGGTCTTCGCGTTATCCAACACCCACATTGTGGTGTTGCAGACCACCTGTTGCGACGCGAACATCGACGGCGGCGACCTGCTCTTCAGCTCGACCGACGGCGGCAAGACGTTCGGCATGCCGGTGCGGGTGGGCTTCGTCTCCACGGTCGGGGCGGTCTCGGTCGGCGGCAACATCGTGTTCATCGGCGGCGATCCGCACAGTGGCACGCAGGTGGCGAGCATTCCCGACGACGCGACAGCGCCTCAGCTGGGGTTCGACCAGGTCACGGCCACCGCCCCATCCGATGTGGCGATCAGCGCCTATAAGAACGGCGTGCTGGCGGGCAGCGACGTGCTGTCGAAGGGTCACTACACGACCACGGTCGACTACGCCTCCTCGGGCACGGACTTCAACACCGGGCCTTACACCAAGGTCGGAACCTTCAAGGACGAGTTCATCGTGGGGATGTCCGGCAGCGCCCTTCTCACCGGGCAGGACAACGGCAAGGGCCACCTGCTGCTGCGCTTGTTCAACGGCACGAGCTACGGTTCGCCGCACGCCGTCCCCGGCTACAAGGGCGTCTCACTCGGGCTCTGGGCCACAATCGACCGGGACGCCTCCGGTGTGACGCACATCTTCGCGGAGTCGACCTCCGTCGGGCCGATCTATGACCTGCTGGAGACGTCCACGAGGAGTGGCACGAGCTGGAGCGGCCGGACCGATCTCGGCAACGCGATCGACAACAACACGTTCGGAGTCAGCCTCGACTCGACCGGGAGCGGCCTGGTCCTCGGCGGCTCGGGCAAGGAGTTCGGCTATCCGGTGCTCGCGACGCAGAAGGTCACCTTCGCGCTGAGCAAGTCGAGCATCAAGACCGGCAAGAAGGTCAAGGGAAAGGGCACCGTCACCGTGGCGGCGAAGGGCCGCAAGGTCTGGCTTCAGATCGAGCGGAAGGGCCTCTGGTACAACGTCGCGTCGACCAAGGAGTCGGCCAGCGGGTCGTTCACGTTCACGATCAAGGGCAGCAGCACCGGCACCTTCCGCTACCGCGCGGTCGCGAACGATCACGCCGGCTACGTCCAGTTCGGCTACTCGTCCGGGCGCTCGCTCACGGTCAAGAGCTAGCCCGTGCGCCGGCCGAGGCCCGGCGGTCAGGCCATCGCGATCCTTGCGGTGGCCGGGCTGCCCTGCCTCGGCCTGATCCCGGGGGCGGGGTCGGCGCAGGCCAGTGTCGGTTCGCATCGGATCGCGCGTGCGGCGTTAGTTCCGTCGCGGGCGCATGGCGCGCCGCGGATCTCCGCGCCGACGATCCGGCATGTGCCCGACGCATGGGAGATGCAGGCGGTCAGCTGCGTGTCGGCGACGCACTGTGTCGCGGTCGGCTACTCCTCGGATACGAGCACCGAGGGCGCGCACGGCGTACTGGTCCCGATCACCGACGGGAAGCCGGGCAAGCCGTTGCTGCTCGGCGGGTTCGAGTCGTTGTTCTACGGCATCTCGTGCGTCAGCGCGACGGATTGCGTCGTGGCGGGAGCGGCCCAGGCCACGGTGTCGTCCAACCTCGGCGCCGACCTGTGGCGGTGGCACAGCGGCAAGGTGGTCTTCATCAACCAGCTCGGCAGTACGCCGACGCTGTCGACCTCGCGGTTCTACGCGATCGACTGCTGGTCGTCGACGGAGTGTCTCGCGGTCGGCTATGGCAACGCGAAGATCACCGATGCGCCGACCGGGGTGTACGGGTCGGTGTCGCTGAAGGGCACGCCGAGCGACCACGTCGTGCAGAACAACACCTCGGGCTACGCCTCGTCGATCACCTGTCCGACCTCGGAGCTCTGTTATATCGGTGGCGCGAGTGTGGCCGGCGTGGGCGAGGAGCTCGAGGTGACCCAGCCCGACCTGGTCAAACACCTGACGTCGGGAATCGAGGGGTCGACCCAGACCGGGAAGGTCTCCGGCTTGCAGGGCATTGCGTGCATGTCGGTCAACTCATGCGAGGCAGCGGAGGTCTACGACGTACCAAGCATGCCGGGGCAGTTCGACGGTGACCTCGAGCATCTCAACGGGAAACTCTCGGGTACGCCGCACATGATCCCGGACACGTCGCAGTTCTACGCGATCTCACCGATCAACCACTCCTACTACTTGGCGGTCGGTGAGCTGACCGGCAGCAGCTGGATCACTTACCTGGTGTCAGCGTCGGGTGCCGCGAGCAACCATTCGACCTCCGAGGGCGGCTATCTCCAGGGCGTGTCGTGCCCGGTGCAGACCGAGTGCGTCGCGGTGGGCTTCGCGCCTGACTCGAACCCGACGCAGCCCGGCGGCCAGGGCGGTGTTGACGGCGCGATCGCGGTCTATCACCTGACGACGCCGCCGTCGGCCCCGAAGGTCACCGTCCGGTCGACCACGCACCACTCGGCCAAGGTCAGGATCAGTGCCCCGGCCAGCGACGGCGGCGTGGCGATCACGAGCTATCTGCTGACCGTGTCGCGGTGCAAGCCGCACCACACGAAGTGCACGCTGGAGAAGGTGAAGACGCAGCCCGTCAAACCGAGCAAGCTGACGGTGACCGTGTCAGGCCTCATGCCGCATACGACGTACTACTTGTCAGTAACCGCCACCAACTCGATCGGCACCGGCCCGGCCTCGTCGGCCAAAACCGCCAAGACCGGTTGAAGTCGGCAGCCGATCGAGAATTTCCGCTGGACAGGCGCCCCTGAGCGCGGTCTAGGGTCGCGTGGAATAGCAAAGGGTCGGCTGACGCTACCTGGGGAAGACTCCGTTCAGCGTGACAAACTGGCTGATTCGGC
>CAYNDD010000255.1:0-4875 GCA_964395425.1 uncultured Frankiaceae bacterium | reverse complement strand
GAGCACTTCGGCGCCAGCGCGCCGTACCGGATCATCTACGAGCAGTTCGGGTTCACGCCGGATCGGATCGTCGCGGCGGCCCACGCCAGCCTGTCCAAGGTTGGCGCAACCAAGGGGTCAACCACCGGAAACTAGGCACGTCGAGCGCCAACCGAGGAGCACCGTATGTCCACCGACCCGCTGAAGGACCTGGCCAAAGCCGGCGTCGCCATCTGGCTGGACGACCTGTCGCGCGAGCGGCTGGTGACCGGCAGCCTGGCCCGACTGATCCGGGACTGTCACGTCGTCGGGGTCACCACCAACCCGACGATCTTCCAGCACGCGATCACCGGCAGCGAGTTCTACCACGAGCAGGTCAAGGGCCTCGCGATCCGCGGGGTCGCGGTCTCCGAAGCGTTGCGGGCGATCACCGCGCAGGACGTCCGCGCGGCGTGTGACGTGTTCCGGCCGGACTACGACGCCAGCGACAGCATCGACGGGCGGGTGTCGATCGAGGTTTCGCCCGCCCTCGCGAACGACACCGAGAAGACCGTCGCCGAAGCCCGGTCGCTGTGGTGGCTGGTCGACCGGCCGAACCTGTTCATCAAGATTCCGGCAACCGCCGAGGGCGTGCCGGCGATCGAGCAGACGCTCTCCGAGGGGATCAGCGTCAACGTCACGCTGATCTTCTCCCTCGAGCGCTACAGCGAGGTGATCGACGCGTTCTTCTCCGGCCTCGAACGCGCCCGGGCCGCCGGCCACGACCTGTCGCGGCTCGGCTCGGTCGCGTCGTTCTTCGTCTCGCGGGTCGACACCGAGGTCGACGGTCGGCTCGACAAGATCGGCACCGCCGAGGCGAAGGCGCTGCGCGGCAAGGCGGCAGTCGCGAACGCCCGGCTGGCCTACAAGCTGTTCGAGGAGAAGTTCGACTCCGACCGGTGGCGCGCGCTCGAGGCCGCCGGAGCAAGGCCGCAGCGGCCGCTGTGGGCATCGACATCGACCAAGGATCCGGCCTTCGAGGACACGATGTACGTCGTCGACCTGGTTGCGCCGGGCACCGTCAACACCATGCCCGAGGGCACGATCCTCGCGGTCGCCGACCACGGCAAGATCACCGGTGACACGATCCGGCCCAACTATGTCGACGCACAAGGTGTGCTCGACGCGCTCGCCGGGGTCGGCATCGACTACGACGACGTCGTGCGGGTGCTCGAGCTCGAGGGCGTCGAGAAGTTCGACAACTCCTGGAACGAGCTGACCGACTCGGTGCAGGCCGAGCTCGAGAAGCTGGCGGGTGAACAGTGACCGATGCCGCGCCGGTGCGGACGGTCGGTGTCTCGTTCGCCGGCGAGGAGCTGATCGCCGCACGCGATCAGGCGACCGCCGCCAACCCAGGCATTGCGGCGGCCATCGTCGGCAAGGACGCCTCGCTGTGGGGCCCGGACGCCGCAACCGAGGCGGCGATCCGGCTCGGCTGGCTGGACTGCGTCGAGGTCTCCCGTCCGCTGGTCCCCCGGATCGAGGCGCTGCGCGACCGGCTGCGCGCCGACGGAGTGGACCACGTGGTGCTCGCCGGTATGGGCGGCTCCTCGCTGGCCCCCGAGGTGATCGCAGCGACGTACGGCGTCGAGCTCACCGCGCTCGACACGACCGACCCCGGGCAGATCGCCGCCGCGCTGAGCGACCGGCTCGCCGGCACTGTGTTGGTCGCGTCGAGCAAGAGCGGCGGCACGATCGAGACCGACAGCCACCGGCGCGCCTACGAGGAGGCGTTCCGGGCGGCCGGGATCGACCCGGCCCGGCGGATCGTGGTCGTGACCGATCCGGGATCGCCGCTGCGGGCGATCGCGGCCGACGCGGGCTACGAGGTCTTCGAGGCCGACCCCAACATCGGCGGTCGTTACAGCGCGCTCAGCGCGTTCGGTCTGGTACCGACCGGGCTGGCCGGCGTACCGATCGGTGAGCTGCTCGACCAGGCCGCCGCCGTCGTACCGTCGCTGTCCGGCGAGGACGGCAACCCGGCGCTGGAGCTGGGCGCCGCGCTCGGCGGTTACGGCAACGCCGGCCACGACAAGGTCGTGATCGCCGACGCCGGGTCGGGCATCGTCGGCTTCGGCGACTGGGCCGAGCAGCTGATCGCGGAGTCGACCGGCAAGAGCGGGCGCGGTCTGCTGCCGGTCGTGGTCGGCTCGACCGCAGCCCCCGGGTTCACCGCGCGCGAGGACACCCACCTGGTGACTCTCGGCGGCGCGCCGACCGACCCGGGCACGAGTGTGCACGGGCCGCTCGGGGGGCAGCTCCTGCTGTGGGAGTTCGCAACCGCCGTCGCGGGCAAGGTGATCGGGATCGACCCGTTCAACCAGCCCAACGTGCAGGAGTCGAAGGACAACACGAACGCGGTGCTCGACAAGGCCGGCGACGGCCCACTGCCGGAGGGCGAGCCGGCCTTCGTCGACGGCGCGGTCGAGGTGCACGCCGACCGCGCGCTGATCGGCTCCGCCGGCGACCTGGCCGCCGTCGTCGACGCGCTACTCGGGGCGATCCCCGCCCACGGCTACCTCGCGGTGATGGCCTATCTCGACCGGATCCACGATGCGGCCGCCGCGACCTTGCGCGAAGCGCTCGCGGCGCGCACCCCGCACCAGGTCACGTTCGGTTGGGCTCCGCGCTTCCTGCACTCGACCGGCCAGTTCCACAAGGGCGGTCCGCCGGTCGGCGTCTTCCTCCAGATCACCGGCGCGAATGCCTTCGACATCGAGGTCCCCGGCCGGCCCTACTCCTTCGGTCGCCTTCAGATGGCCCAAGCACTCGGCGACAGCCAGGCGATCGAAAGCCGCAGCCGCCCGCTGGTCCGGCTGCACCTGACCGATCGCGCGGCCGGTCTCGACCAGCTGCTCGCCGCGGCCGCCGGGTCATGATCATCTCCGGCGCGCCGGGCAACCCGCTGCGCGATCCCCGCGACCGCCGGCTTCCGCGCGTTCCGGGACCGTGCGCGATCGTGGTCTTCGGCGTGACCGGTGACCTAGCCCGCAAGAAGCTGATCCCGGCGATCTACGACCTGTCGAACCGCGGGCTGCTGCCCCCCGGCTTCGTCCTGCTCGGCTTCGCCCGCCGCGACTGGGACGTCGGCGACTTCGAGTCACTCGCCCGCGAGTCCGCCCAGCAGCACTCCCGCACCGAGTTCCGCGACGACGTCTGGAAGAGGGTCGCCGCATCGCTGCAGTTCCTGCCGGGCGCCTTCGACGACGACGACGCCTTCGACCAGCTCGCGCAGAGCCTCATCGACCTCGAGACCAGCCACGGGATCCAGGGCAACGCGGCGTTCTACCTCTCGATCCCGCCGGCCGCTTTCCCGGTCGTGCTCAAGCAGATGCAGCGCACCGGGATGGCCGACAACGCCAAGAGCGGCGGTTGGCGCCGGGTCGTGGTGGAGAAGCCGTTCGGCCACGATCTGGAGTCGGCCCGGGCGCTGAACGCGCTCGTCGACGAGGTCTTCAACGCCGAGAACGTCTTCCGGATCGACCACTACCTGGGCAAGGAAACGATCCAGAACATGCTGGCGCTGCGATTCGCCAACACTCTGTTCGAGCCGATCTGGAATGCCCACTACGTCGACTCGGTCCAGATCACGATGGCCGAGGACGTCGGCATCGGCGGGCGCGCCGCCTTCTACGACGCGGCGGGCGCCGCTCGCGACGTCCTGCAGAACCACCTGCTCCAGTTGCTTGCGCTCACCGCGATGGAAGAGCCGGTCTCCTTCGACGCCGAGTCGATCCGGACCGAAAAACTGAAGGTTCTCAACGCAATTTCGTTGCCGGACGATCTCGCGCGCTATGCCGTGCGCGGCCAGTACGACCAGGGCTGGCTGGCCGGTGAGCGGGTACCGGCCTACCTCGACGAGAAGGACATCCCGAAGAACTCGCGGACCGAGACCTACGCCGCCGTACGATTCGGGGTCGAGACCCGACGCTGGGGCGGCGTGCCGTTCTACCTCCGTACCGGCAAGCGACTCCCCCGGCGAGTGACCGAGATCGCGGTGGAGTTCACCCGCGCGCCGCACCTGCCGTTCGACGCGACCGACACCGTCGAGCTCGGGCACAACCAGCTGGTGGTCCGGGTCCAACCCGACGAAGGGGTCACCCTGCGGTTCGGCTCGAAGGTGCCGGGCTCGGCGATGGAGGTCCGCGACGTCTCGATGGACTTCCTATACGGCGAGGCCTTCACCGAGTCGTCCCCGGAGGCCTACGAACGGCTGATCCTCGACGTCCTGCTGGGCGACGCGACCCTGTTCCCGCGCAACCAGGAGGTCGACGCCTCCTGGCGGGTGATCGACCGGCTCGAGGAGTTCTGGGCCGGCCAGGCGCCGGAGAAGTACCGCGCCGGCGAGTGGGGACCCCGCGGTGCGGTCGACATGCTGGCGCACGACGGCCGGGTCTGGAGGCGTCCCTGATGGCGACCACCTTGTGGGACACGACCGGAGGCGACATCGTGCGGGCCCTGCTCGCCGAACGACGCGCGGCGGGTGCCCTCGCCTCCGGACTTGCGCTCACCTTGGTCGTGGTGGTGGACGAGAAGCGGGTCCGCGAGGCGGAGGACGCTGCGACGATCGCCGCGGCCGCCCATCCGTGCCGGGTCATCATCGTGGTCCGCCACCAGGTCGACGCCGCGATCCGGCTCGACGCCGAGGTCCAGGTCGGCGGCCGGCTCGGCTCCACCGAGGCGATTGTGATGCGGATGTACGGCCGGCTCGGCCTGCACGCCGAATCGATCGTGCTGCCGCTGCTGGCTCCAGACGCACCGGTGGTGACCTGGTGGCACGGCCCGCCCCCCAATGAGATCGCGACCGACGCACTCGGCGTGCTGGCGAACCGCCGGGTGACCGACTGCGCCCAGGAC
>CAYNDD010000254.1:0-4987 GCA_964395425.1 uncultured Frankiaceae bacterium | reverse complement strand
CGGCTGTGCTTCGGCCCCGCGGCCGGCTTTGACCGGCGGTAGCGCCCCACCCGCAAGAACGTCGGCCCAGTGCCGAGATAGGCGTATTGATCGAGCGTTCGTCGCGGGATCTGAAGAAGCTCCGCGACCTCATCGGACGTCAACAGCCGTTCGAGCATTTCGCTCATCGCTTAGCCCTTCGTCGTCAATGGCCGCCTAGTGCGGTAACGGCCGACCCGTGCATAACTACATGCATGTAAGTCCCATTGAGAAGGGGACCACGACTTCCGAGTTACCGCACTAGGCGGTCCGGATGCGCCGGGCAGCCGCGAGGCCAAACCGGTCCCGTGGGGCACGAACTGGGCCAGCTAATTAGCCGAATCGAGAGGAGGTGAAAGCAATGGCAAGTGTTGAGAAACGAGTTCGCAACGCCAACACCACCTGGGTCGCGCGGTGGCGCGACCCTGACGGCCGGCAACGCAAACGCTCCTTTACCCGCAAGCTCGACGCCGACCGGTTCCTCGCGACCGTCGAGTCCGACAAGGTCCGCGGCGTCTACGTCGACCCTGACGCCGGCAAGATCACGTTCGGCACCTACGCCGACCGCTGGCTCGCACGGCAAACGTTCGACGAGTCCACCCGAGTCGCCGTCGAAGTCCGGCTCCGGGTGCACATCAAGCCTCTACTCGGCAACATCGAGCTACGCCAGATCAAGCCATCGACCGTGCAGCACTGGCTGCACAGCCTCGGCGCACTCGCCCCGACCTACGGCGGGTGATCTACTCGACGGTCAGCTCGGTGTTGTCCGCGGCCGTCGACGACGAGCTGATCGCCCGTAACCCCTGTAAGGCCGCCTCCGTGCGCCGCCCATCAATCCCGCCACGGAGAATCACCCCGTGGCCACTCGAGCAACTCCGCGATCTTCATGACCAGCTGCCGGAGCGCTACGCGATCGTGGCGACAATCGGCGCAGGTCTCGGGTTACGGCAGGGCGAGATCTTCGGCCTCGCGGTCGACGATGTCGACTTTCTCCGGGGTCGGGTCCACGTCCGTCGGCAGGTCAAGGTCCTCCCGGACAGCCAACTGCTGCTCGCGCTGCCCAAGGGCCGCAAGACCCGCACCGTCCCACTCCCCCACAGCGTCCGGGACGAACTCGCCGAGCATCTCGGCCGCTACCCGGCCGTCCACGTGACGCTGCCCTGGGAAACCCGCGACGGCGAACCCACCACCGCGGCATTGATCGTCACCACCAGGGAGCGCAAGGCGATCAACCGGAACTACTTCAACGCACAGATCTGGAAGCGGGCGTTGACTCGGGCCGGCATCCCCGCGACCCGGGGCAACGGATGTCACGCCTTGCGGCACTTGTACGCCTCAGTATTGCTCGACGCCGGCGAATCGATCCGAGCCGTCTCCGAATACCTCGGGCACGCCGATGCCGGTTTCACACTGCGCACCTATACCCATCTGATGCCGTCCAGTGAGGAGCGAACGAAGTCCACCATCGACCAAGCGCTCAACCCCCGTGCCCCCGACGTGCCCCAAGCCGCGGACTGAGAGGGCGAATACGCAGGTCAACCCGGTTTGTCGCGCTAATGGGCTACAAGAGCGCGAGGTCGGACCAGGACCCAACCATTGGTGGCCACCCGCCCGTTGACAGCGACAGCAGCCTCGACCGCCGCAAGGGGGACCGCAACGGTCGAGGCGCCTTGGTCGCACCGGGAGATGCCGTACCTCTCCTCGGCGTGACCGCACGACAACCCTACGCGGCCCAGATCGGACCCCTGCGCTGCGCCGTCTGGCCCTGTCGCTCCGGAGTGCGGCAGTCAACGGATCAGCGACTGGAACCTGATCACCACGCTGTACCGCCAGCAGGAGGATGACCTGCCGTTGACCCTGCAGGTCGGTCGATCGTTGCGCGTTGGCTCGATTGGCCTCGATCCGGCTTACCGCATGTTGCGATCCTTATCGAGCGGCAGTGGCCGAGGCACCAAATACTGGAACCCCGACCAAAGACGTACTACCCGAGCGTCCTTCGCCGGCCCTTGCCAGCTCACGATTGAGGAGTCAGCTGAGCGCTGCGATCAGCGCGATGACAGCGCTAAGCACGCGGCCTATGATTTCGAGGCCTGACGAACATGCTCGAAGATCAGATTCGTCTCGGTGTGCGCTACATCGGGGTTGCCACTCAGGTTGATCACGACGAAGTCCCGAAGGCTCTCGGTGCTGCTTGCGGCAATGTGAACGTAGTAGTCCATCGCACCCGCAAGGAAGAAGACGTTGAGCACCTCGGGCATGTTCGCAACCGTCTGGGCGAACTCCCCTATGCGGTTGCGTGCGGCGGTCTGGAGTCGAACGGCGATCATGGCCTGAATGGGCCGGCCGATCGCCACCGGGTCGATATCGGCGTGGAAGCCGCGGATGACTCCCCGATCTCGAAGCGCCCGGACGCGGCCGAGACATGTTGAGGGCGCGATTCCAGCCATCTCGGCCAGCGCGTTGTTCGGGATGCGCGCATCGTTGGCCAGAACTTCAAGGATCTTGTGATCAGTTCGATCCACTTGGTCCCGAACAATCTTCCGAGCTGTGGTCGTTACTCGAGTCTCTCTCGAATGAATAAGCGGCATCCTGCGATTGTACAGAATTTCCAGCGATTCGTTAGTACTTTTAGTCTATTTCCTTCATGATTGGCACTCCAGATCGAACAATGGAAAGGGTCACTGTGAGAGTCAGCGTGCCCCGTGAGTTGAAGAATCACGAGTACCGAGTAGCAATCACACCGGCAGGCGTTCACGAACTCCGTCGCGCTGGACACGAGGTGTTCGTCGAGACTGGCGCGGGCGAAGGCTCAGCTCTGACTGATCAGGAATTTGTCGCGGCTGGCGCGCACATTCTCCCTACCGCTGATGAGTCCTGGGCAACTGGTGAAGTGGTCCTCAAGGTCAAGGAACCGATCCCTGAGGAATACCGGCAACTGCGTCGAGGCCTGACGCTGTTCACCTTCCTTCATCTCGCAGCAGACAAGGCGTGCACGGATGCGCTGGTTGCTGCCGGGACAACGGCAATCGCCTACGAGACCGTGCAGCGAGCGGATGGATCGCTGCCGTTGCTGGCGCCGATGTCCGAGGTGGCGGGCCGGCTAGCTCCGCAGGTTGGCGCGCATCACCTGATGCGGCAAGGCGGCGGCCGCGGCGTCCTGACAGGAGGAGTTCCAGGGGTGTACGCCGCGAAGGTGGTGGTCATCGGTGCAGGTGTTTCCGGGCGGAACGCCGCGGCGATCGCGCTGGGAATGCAGGCAGAAGTTCTCCTTCTGGACCGAAACATCGCGACCCTGCGCCGTATGGACGAGATCTATCAGGGCCACTGTCAGACAGTCGCATCCAACGCCTATGAGGTTGAAAGAGCGGTTCTTGATGCAGACCTGGTCATCGGCGCGGTGCTTTCCGCTGGCGCTCGAGCCCCGACACTCATCGATAGCGAACTCGTCTCGCGCATGAAACCGGGCTCGGTCCTGGTCGATATCTCGGTCGACCAAGGCGGCTGCTTCGAGGATTCGCGACCTACAACCCACGCGGATCCGACCTTCAAAGTGCACAACTCCGTCTTCTACTGCGTAGCCAACATGCCAGGCGCAGTGCCGCATACTTCGACCTACGCACTGACCAACGTCACGTTGCCATATGCGGTCCAGCTGGCGAGCCTCGGCTGGCGCGACGCATTGGCGGCCGATCCCGAGTTGGCGCTCGGCCTCAACACGCACGACGGTGCCCTGACGAATGCGGCGGTCGCTGAAGCCCACGGCTATTCATTGACCGCTCTCAGCGAGGTCTTGGCATAGCTGCAACTACGATTGCGGCTGCATCGATCACCGCGGATTGGTGGGGCTGCAGGCGTTGATCATGCAGATGCTCCAGGTCGAGGACCATCGAATCTTGCGGACTGCCCGTCGCTGAACACCAAGCGTGTTACCCCGCACGTGCTCCGCCACACCGCGGCGATGCGCTGGCGGGCCAAAGGCGTGGAAATCGCCACGGTCGCGTTGCCGACCGGTCACGAGAGCACCCAAACCACCCACATCTACGAACACGCCGACCCTGTGATCAAAGGGGAAGCGAACGCCCGTACCGCGCCACTCGGCGTCAAGCCCCGGCAGATACCAACCGACCGAGACGCTCCTCGGCCTTCCTCGAAGAACTCTGATCATGTTGAGCGGGTCACCGCGGAAACCGCGTGACGCAAGGAGAATCGCGAGCTAACCGACCGCCTCCTCAACATAACCAGCGACTGGACATACAACCGGTCATGTGGAGATCAACATAACCGGTTCGGCGGGCGGGCCTCAGAAACGGACCGGTTGAAAGGCTGGCACCAGAGCCGTCGTGCTCCCCTGGTGTCACGAGTTCTACAACCTCACCCGCCGGCACAGCTCGGCTGGCAGGATGTCACCGAACGACTAAGAGAACACCGCCGTCGACAAACCGGACGCGACTTAAGGAACCCTCCACGATTTCAGGGGAAACCCACTCATCGAACCGGTTGCGACTGCAGTTGCTATAGCTCTCGTCCTTGAGGTGGGGAACCTGATGCTGTTGACCGCACCTAGTCACAGATGCAACAAGGTCGCAAGAGCGAAGATATCCGGGTCCGCGCCACTCGGGCCGCGCTTGCGCCCTCGCCGAAGTGGAACAGCGCGTGCGCCATACCGGTGTAGTCGAGGGGTGCACCGGTCTCGCACGGGGCCATCGCAGCGTCACCGACTCGGGGACTGAACGAGGAAGGATTGAGCAACACAGCCTGCTCGCGAGCTATGCGTTAGCCTTTCCTGAAGGACAGGCCCGGACACTGCGCCGAGGTGCCGTACTTCATCCGGATGCTGCTCGGCGGGCGTCAAGGCAGCGGGCTGGTTGAGGCCAGTGGTCCATTTGTGCTCGACGTTGCCGAGGCGCCAGTAGAGGATCGCGGCTGTCCAGATCACGATGAACAGGACGGCGATGATGAATCCCGCGAT
>CAYNDD010000253.1:0-5001 GCA_964395425.1 uncultured Frankiaceae bacterium | reverse complement strand
TGCCCGCGGTCGCGGTGGCGCCGAGCCGGTTGCCACCCACCACGTCCTGCAGATGCACGGTCCGGCCGGCTTTGGTCTTGTTGGCGACCCGCAGGAATGCCCAGTCGCGTTGGGTGTCCTGGTGGTGCGGATGCCGCACCCACTGCGGGCTGCCATAGGCGGCGACCACGCGCCAGACGCCGTACGGCGCCTTGCCGTTGCGATAGCCCGGCACGAACACGTACCCCCGGCCGCTGCCGGTCACGCAGTGCGCCGCAGTCATGATCACGTCGCGGCTGGTGCTGCGGATCACGCTCGCTGTACAGGTGTGGAACGACCCCGGATACGCGCCGGGGACGAACAGCGCGCCGACCGTCGGCGTGCCGTTGAAGCGGTACGACATCGGTGCCGTTGCCCGCTGTGGGACGCCGTGCCTCGTGGGATGCGCGGCGGCATGCGCCACGGCGACCGGGCCGGAGCTGGCAAGTCCGACCAACGTGGTCAGGGCAAGCCCGGCCACGACCTTGTTCAGCGCTGCGCCACCGGGTCGACGGCGACCTTGGCGGCTGCCTCGACGACCTCGCGGGCGATCTCCTGCGCGGACAACCCTGCACCGGTGAGCACGTCCGCCCGGCGGCCGTGCCCGAGGAACTCGTGCGGCAGCGCAATGTCGCGCACGGGCATCGTGATGCCACGGGCCCGAAGCGCCGAGGACACCGCCGAGCCGATCCCGCCGGCCACCACGCCGTCCTCGATCACGACCACCAGCTCGTGCGCGGAGCACAATGCGGGCAGCCCCGGGTCGACCGGAAGCACCCAGCGCGGGTCGACCACGGTGACGCCAACCCCTTGTGCCGCAACGCGTTCGGCCACGTCCACGCACAACGGGGCGAGCGCTCCGACCGACACGATCAACACCTGGCTGTCCGAGTCGCGACGTAGCAGGTCCATCTCGCCGACCCGGTCGACGGTCACGACGTCCGGGCCCACGGTCGCCTTGGGGAAGCGCAACGCAGTCGGGCCGGAGTCGTCGTCGACCGCCTCGCGGAGCAGCTCGGCCAGCCGGGTCGCGTCGCGGGGCGCGGCGACCCGAAGGCCCGGCACGATGCCGAGCAGCGCCATGTCCCACATCCCGTTGTGCGAAGCACCGTCCTCGCCGGTGACACCCGCCCGGTCGAGCACGAAGGTGACCGGGAGCTTGTGCAGCCCGACGTCCATCAGCACCTGGTCGAAGGCGCGGTTGAGGAAGGTCGCATAGATACAGACGACCGGATGCAGCCCGCCCATCGCCATGCCGGCCGCGGAGGTGACCGCGTGCTGTTCGGCAATGCCGACGTCGAAGACCCGGTCCGGGAAGCGTTCGGCGAAGCGGTAGAGACCGACCGGGCGCAACATCGCCGCGGTCACTCCGACCACGTCGTCGCGCTCGTGCCCGAGCGCGAGCATCTGGTCGGCGAAGACGTCGGTCCAGCTCGGGCCTGATCGGTTGACCGGCCGGCCGGTGAGCGGGTCGATGACGCTGACCGCGTGGAACTGGTCGGCCTCGTCCTCGACCGCGGGCGGATAGCCGCGGCCCTTCTCGGTCAGGCAGTGCACGATGACCGGCGCGCCGAAGTCGCGCGCGTTGCGCAGCGCCCGCTCGACCGCGGCGGTGTCGTGCCCGTCGATCGGTCCGACGTACTTCATGCCGAGGTCCTCGAACATCGCCTGCGGCTGGATCAGGTCTTTCAGGCCCTTCTTCATCCCGTGCAGGGCCTCGTAGATCGGCGCCCCGACGACCGGGGTCCGGGCCAGCGACGTCTTCACCATCTCGAGCATCTGCTCGTACGACGGGGACAGCCGCAGGGTCGCGAGGTGCGCGGCGAGACCGCCGACGGTCGGCGCGTAGGACCGGCCGTTGTCGTTGACCACGATGATGACCGGGCGCTGCGGGTTGGCGGCGATCGTGTTGAGCGCCTCCCAGGACATCCCACCGGTGAGCGATCCGTCACCCACGACCGCGACCACCGCCCGGTCGGTCTGGTCGAGGACGGCGAACGCCTTCGCCAGGCCGTCGGCGTACGACAGCGCGGTCGAAGCGTGCGAGTTCTCGACCCAGTCGTGCTCGCTCTCGGCCCGCGACGGGTAGCCGGACAGACCTTCGGACTGCCGGAGCGAGGTGAACCCCTCGCGCCGGCCGGTCAGCAGCTTGTGAACGTAGGACTGGTGGCCGGTGTCCCAGACGATCGCGTCGCGCGGCGAATCGAACACCCGGTGCAGCGCGATCGTCAGCTCGACCACGCCGAGGTTGGGCCCGAGGTGCCCACCGGTCTTGGCGACCGCGTCGACCAGGAAGTCGCGGATCTCCTGCGCGAGGTCGGGCAGTTGCGCAGGCTCGAGCCGCTTGAGATCGGAAGGGCCGTCGATCGTCTGGAGCAGGTCGGTCACGGCGCTCAGTGTAGGTCTGTCGGCTATGTCCGCAATCGCGCGGACCTCACCCTCGGTTGTGGTCTCCGGTGGCGCCGTCGATCAGCTCGCGCAGGATGTCCATGTGACCGGCGTGCCGGGCGGTCTCCTCGACCATGTGGATGAGGACCCAGCGCATCGACACCTGGTCGCCCGACCAGGACGTGCCCACGGCGTCGAGCGGCTCCGCCGCGATCACGACGTCCGCCGCTGCGCACGCGTCGCGGTAGAACGCGAGGATCTCGGCGGTGGTCTCCTCCGGCTCGATCCGCAAGTCGGAATCGGGGTCTGCGTCCACGTCGAAACTGAACTCCGGTACGTCGCGACCGAACGTCTCGCAGAACCAGCCGTACTCCACCGCCGCGAGATGTTTCACCAAGCCGAGCAGGTTCGTCCCGGATGGGGTCATCGGACGGCGCATCTGCTCGTCGTCGAGGCCCTCGAGCTTCCAGCGGACGACGTCGCGATGCCGGTCGAGCGCGACGCACAACGACTCTTTCTCGTCGCCGAACGGCGGAACTCTTCGCATGCCCGCGACCGTACCGCGGGTGCCCGAGTCGGTCGGCAGGCGCGACTAGAGCTGGGGCGACCAGCGTTCGCCGCGCAGGGCTCGCCAGATCAACTCGGCCGCCGTGCCGGCGGCGCGCAACCGGTGGCGCTCATGCTCGTACGCCGCAACCGCCTGCTCGATCGTCTCCGGCTGGACCAGGCTGCGAAGGTCGTGGCGGACCAGCCGGACGCCGGACTCGGCCGCCTCGACCGCGGCCGCGAGCGACGCCTTCGCGACATGGGCGAGCACGATCGGGTGGCGGCGGAACACGTCGTACGCGCGGTAGTCCGGCGGGCACTGGTCGAACAGCCATGCCGTCGCGTGCCGCTCCCAGCCGCTGACCGCGGGGTCAGGAACCTCGGCCGGCCAGCCGCTCGGAGTCGCCATCAGGCCGCGTCTGCGCTGACGAGGGACGCGACGCACTCGACGTGCGCCGTCATCGGGAAGATGTCGAAGGCCCGCAACCGGTCGAGTCGATAGCCGTGCTCGGCAAAGCGAGCGACGTCACGTGCCAGCGAGGAAGGCTCGCAGGCGACGTACACCACCCGACGCGGGGCGGCCGCCGCGATGCCGTCGACGACGGCCGGGCCGGCGCCCTTGCGCGGCGGGTCGAGGACGACCACGTCGGCAGTCGGCTTGGTCTGCGCGAGCCAGCGGTCGACCCGGGACGCCACCGCGGTCAGGTTCGCGAGGTCGGCAAGGTTCGCCGCGGCCGCCGCCGACGCGGCCCGGTCGCTTTCGACCGCAATCACCGCTCCGTCGACCGCGAGCGCGGCGAGCGAGCCGGCGAAGAGGCCGACCCCGCTGTAGAGGTCGAGGCAGTGATCGGATCGGGCCACCTCGGCATCATCGACGACTGCGCGGGCCAGCGTCTCAGCCGCGCCGGGATGGACCTGCCAGAAGCCGCCTTGCGGCACCTGCCACTCCCGGCCCATCGCATGCTCGACATCGGTAACGACCAGGTCGACCCCGTCGGTGTCCGGCCAGCGCTGCGCCAGGACCGAGGCGACCGGGAGGTCCGGATGAGCCAGCAGGCAGTCGTCGATCGGTTCGACCACGTGCGAGCGATGCCGCCGCAACCCCGCGACCCCGTTGCCGTCGACCGCCAGCCGGATCCGGGTGCGCCAGTGCAGGCCCTCGATGTCGCCCGGCACTGCTTCGACCTCGACCTCGAGATCGAGCCTGGCGATCCGCCGGAGCTGGTCGGTCACCACGCTCGCCTTCAACCGGCGCTGTTCGGCAAGCGCCACGTGCTGCCAGTCGCACCCGCCGCAGCGCCCCGGACCTGCCCACCGGCACGGCGGCGTCACCCGGTATGGCGAAGCGTTGATGACCTCGACCGCATCCGCGCGAAGGTACGACGACCGTTCCTCGGTGACCTCGATCCGCACCCGCTCACCCGGCAGGGCATGCCGGACGAAGACGGCTCGGCCGTCGGGTGCGTGCGCGATGCAGATGCCGCCGTTGCCGACCGCGCCGACATCGACGATCACCGGGGCGGTGGCGGCGCCGCCGGCTTGACCTCGACCTTGACCTCGACCGCGCGCCGGACGTCACCGGCGACCGGTCTAGCCCGTTCGACCACCCGGCCCGAGGAGGCGAGCTGATACGGAACGCTGGTCACCATCACGCCGCGGGTGAACAACAGCCGGCCCTTCAACCGCAGCGCGTGCTGGTTGTGCAGCAGCTGCTCCCACCACTGCCCCACGACGTACTCGGGGATGAAGACCGAGACGACGTCACGCGGGCTCTCGCGGTTGAGCTCCTTGATGTATTTGATGATCGGCCGGGTGATCTCGCGGTACGGCGAGTCGAGGATCTGCAGCGGCACCGGCACCCCGCGGCGTTCCCACTCGCTCTTCAACGCGTCAGTGGCGATGTGATCGACGTCGACGGTCAAGGCGACGAGGGTGGACGGCCGGGTGGCCCGGGCATAGTTCACTGCCCGCAGGGTTGCCTTGTGGACCCTCGACACCAGGACGATGGCATGCACCCGTGACGGCAGTACGTCGTCGGCAGATCGGAAG
>CAYNDD010000252.1:4890-5010 GCA_964395425.1 uncultured Frankiaceae bacterium | reverse complement strand
GCCACCACCGCTGCAAGACCCACGCCGAATGGAAGGTCGAGAAGCTACCCAACGGCTACACCGCGTGGACCACCCCGGCCGGCACCAGCCGGTTGATCCCGCCACACCGCCTCGCCGGCG
>CAYNDD010000252.1:0-4790 GCA_964395425.1 uncultured Frankiaceae bacterium | reverse complement strand
ACGACCCGGACGACCCGGACGACCCGGACGACCCGGACGACCCGGACGACCCGGACGACCCGGATGACCCGGACGACCCGGATGACCCGGATGACCCGGACGACGACCATCCGGGCGAATGACACGCACCTGACGCCGACATGGCGCTTGGACGCTGCGCCAGACAGGACTACAGTTTTCGACTCGTGTCGCCTGCTCATCAACCAGTCCCGAAACCGCCGACGATGGCCACCCCGGAAGCCACCTTGGCGGCCGAGGCGAGCTACCTCGGCTACGCCCGGCGATGCCTCGCCGCCATGCTCGAATCGGTCCGCTCACTCGACCCACACGGCGGCGACCCGATCTCGACCGAGTTCCTGAAGTCCGAGCTGGCCCGGCGCGCCGACGCGCTGCGCGAAGCGCCGGGCGTGCCGCTGTTCTTCGGGCGGATCGACCGCGACTCGACCGGCGAGGCCTTTCACGTCGGCCGTCGGCACGTGCGCAACGACGCCGGCGATGTGGTGGTCGTCGACTGGCGGGCCGACGTGTCGCTGGCCTTCTACCAAGCCACCGCGACCGAGCCGATGGATGTCGCAATGCGGCGACGGTTCGGGCACTCGGCCGGCACGCTGACCTCGCTCGAGGACGAGCGGCTCACCGCCGGCGACGAGCACGGAGTCTCCGACAGCCGGATCCTCACCGCCGAGATCGAGCGACCCCGAGTCGGACCGATGCGCGACATCGTGGCCACGATCGCACCCGACCAGGACACCCTGGTCCGGGCCCCGCTCGCGCAGACAACCTGCATCCAGGGCGCACCCGGCACCGGCAAGACCGCGGTCGGCCTGCACCGCGCGGCGTACCTGCTCTACACCCACCGCGAGCAGCTGCGACGGAGCCGAGTGCTGGTGGTCGGGCCGAACCGCGCGTTCCTGTCCTACATCGGCGAGCTGCTGCCCGCGCTCGGCGAGGTCGACGTGGCCCAGGTCGTGGTCGACGAGCTGGTCGCGGGCATCACCGTGCGCGGCCAGGACCGCCCGGAAGTGGCCCGGCTGAAGGGGGACCCGCGTTTCGCCACGGTCATCGAGACCGCCGTGCGGGCCGGGATCGTGCTGCCGACCCAGTCGCTGGTCGTGCCGGTCGGCTCGCGGCGCTGGCGGCTGCCGGCCGACGAGGTCGCCGACCTGATGCAGCGCGAGGTCGCGACCGGCCAGCCGTACGGCGTGATCCGCTCCCGGCTGCCGACGCTGATCGCGGAGACCGTGCGTCGCCGGGCCGAGAGCACCGGCGGGTCGCCGGACGACCGATGGGTGACGCGACTGGCCCGCTCGACGCCGGTCCGCGAGTTCGTCGACGCGCACTGGCCCGCGGTCGCACCGAAGCACCTGGTCACAAGGCTGCTCAGCGACGAGCGCGGGCTCGCGCACTTCGCCGACGGGGTGCTCGACGCCGGCGAGCAGAAGCTGCTGCTCGACCACGCCCAGCCGGCCGCGACCGCCCGGGCCCGCTGGTCGCGGGCGGACGCGTTCCTGGTCGACGAGGTCGCCGCGCACGTGTCGCGGCCCACGTCGTACGGCCATGTCGTGGTCGATGAGGCACAGGACCTGTCCGCGATGCAGTGCCGGGCGCTCGGCCGGCGCTGCGACACCGGATCGGCGACCGTGCTCGGCGACATCGCGCAGGCGACCGCGCCCGACGCCCTTGCGAACTGGCCCGAGACGCTGCGGCATCTCGGTAAGCCGGCCGCGTCACTGGTCGCCCTCACCCGCGGCTACCGGGTGCCGCAGGAGGTGCTCGACCTCGCCAACCGGCTGCTGCCGGCGCTTGCCGTCGACGTCGAGCCGGCCATCTCGATCCGGCACGCCGCGGCATCGCTGCGGGTGCGATCATCGCCGGCCCTGCCGGCCGCCGTCGTCGAGGCGGTCACCGACCGGCTCGCGCAGGAAGGCTCGATCGGGGTCATCGCGGCGGCAGACGAACTCGCCGACGTCAGCCGGGCGCTCGGCCGGGCCGGGGTCGAGACCGCCCGGGTCGAGGACGGGATGGCCGCCCGGGTCGAGCTGGTGCCGATCACGTTGTGCAAGGGCCTGGAGTTCGACCATGTGATCGTGGTCGAGCCGGCGGCGGTCGTGCGCGCCCATGACCGCGGCCTGCACTGGCTGTACGTCGCACTCACCCGGGCGGTGTCGTCGCTCGACGTGGTGCACAGCGAGCCGCTTCCGGCCGAGCTGGCCGCGGCCTGAGCCGCCGCGTCGGCGGCCTGCAATGATGGCCCGCACCGATTCCCGGACAAACCGGAGGCCTGCCGTGCCCGAGCTCCCGATCCTGCCGACGTCGCTCGTCGGCAGCTACGCCCAGCCCGAGTGGCTGATCGACCGAGCCAAGCTGGCCGGCCGGTTCCCGCCCCGGGTGCGGGCCAAGGAGCTCTGGCGGGTCGAGCCGGACTATCTCGCACAGGCTCAGGACGACGCCACGCTGCTCGCGATCCGCGCCCAGGAGAAGGCCGGCCTCGACATCATCACCGACGGCGAGATGCGCCGGGAGAGCTACTCCAACCACTTCGCGACCGCGCTCGAGGGTGTCGACATCGACAACCCGGGTACGGCGCTGGACCGCAGCGGCCATCCCAACCCGGTCCCGCGGGTGGTCGGGCCGATCCACCGCCCGCATCCGGTCGAGGTCGATGACATCCGCTTTCTGCGGGCCAACACCGACCGCACGATCAAGATGACCGTGCCCGGTCCGTTCACGATGTCCCAGCAGGCGCAGATCGAGCACTACGCCGATCCGGAAGCCGCGGCGATGGCCTACGCGGTCGCAGTGAACGCGGAGATCAAAGACCTGTTCGCGGCGGGTGCCGACGTCGTACAGATCGACGAGCCGTACCTGCAGGCCCGACCCGACGCGGCCCGCGCATACGGTCTGGCCGCGCTCAACGCCGCACTCGACGGCGTGACCGGAACGACCGTCGTCCACCTGTGCTTCGGCTACGCCGCGATCATCCACGAGCGACCGGAGGGCTACTCGTTCCTGCCCGAGCTGGCCGGTTGCTCGACCGACCAGATCTCGATCGAGACCGCGCAGTCCGGGCTCGACCTCGGCGTGCTCGCCGACCTGTCGGAGAAGACCATCCTGCTCGGCGTCATCGACCTCTCGACGCCCGACGTAGAGAGCGCGGAGCTGGTCGCCGACCGCACCCGGCGGGCCTTCGAGTGGCTGCCGCCGGAGCAGATCGTGATCGCGACCGACTGCGGGATGAAGTACCTCCCCCGCGACTCGGCCGACGGCAAGATGCGCGCGATGGCCGGCGCGGCCGCGATCCTGCGGGCGGAGCTCTGAGCCGACCGACAATGGCTCCGACCGACGACCGCATGGACCAGCAGCTGCGCTACTACCGAGCCCGAGCCGCCGAGTACGACGAAACCAGCTACGGCGTCGTGACGGCCGAGCGTGACTCGGTCCCCCGGATCGTCGACCGGCTGGCGCCGACAGGTGACGTCATCGAGCTCGCCTGCGGGACCGGGGTCTGGACGGTCGAGCTGGCCAGGTACGCCACGACCCTTACCGCGGTCGACGGCGCGCCCGAGATGCTCGCGTTTGCCAAGCAGCGCCTGGCCGGGTCGAACGTCGAGTTCGTGTGCTCCGACCTCTTCAAGTGGTCGCCGACATCGACGTACGACGTCGTCTTCTTCGCCGCCTGGCTCTCGCACGTGCCGCCGGAGCTGTTCGCGGAGTTCTGGGCACTCGTCGCGCGGGCGGTCAAGCCCGGCGGCCGGGTGCTCGTGCTCGACGAGCTACCCGCCCGTGCGATCCACGAGACCACGATCGTGGACACCGTCGCGACCCGCACCCTCGCCGACGGTTCGCAGCACCAGGTGGTCAAGATCTTCTACGAGCCGGACCGGTTGATCGGGCAGCTGGCGGAGCTGGGCTGGCGCGCGACCGTCACCCCGGCCGAGCACGACTGGTTCGTCTGCGAGGCCACCCGCGACTCCTGTTGATCATTGCGAATGTTGATCATGGCGAAAAGCGGCTATTTTGGCGCGATTCTCGCTCTCTAAGCCATGATCGACTTCTGGTGCCCGCGACCGGCTGCCGATCATGGGCTGATCTGGCTGGCCGCCGCTGCCAGAGCGGTCCTCAGTCGGTGCACCGCAACACCTGCAATCCGGGTCAGAGACCTCGTCTGGGGCCGGCGTGCAGTCTCGCCAAGCTCGACGACGACGGGACCAACCTCGACGAAGACGATCGCGGTACGCGCGGCGCGGCTTGCCATCATCACCGACCAGCTGAAGTCACCGAGCGGTGGTGTCTGTAGTGGCTGAAGCGTGAGCAAGACGTGGTTGGTACTGAACGACCCACAGCCGGTTCCGGCTTTGTCAACAAGCGAGACGAACGTCTGCGCCATCGCGGTGTCCCGGTACTCCCGAAGAACCTCTTCGACCACTGCGCCGCCACTCGCGTCACGATCGGCGACATAGACAGGGCTTGCCGCCGGCGGGAAGTGCTGCCCGCAAAATCCGGTATGGGATCCCAGCGGCGTGGCAGCGCGAGCAACTGAGCTCCACCGCCCGCCTAACTCCACAGAGGTGATCGACGCAGCACGTGCCTGAGCGCGGGTCAGTCGAGCCGTGGGTGCGTTTCCGGGCGGAGTCGTAACGGAAGGCTGGGTGAGCGGTGGGGTCGATGCAGGTCTGGGCGACGAGTGGGTCGCAGAGCAACCCACCGCACAGATTAGGGCGGCCGATACGACGGCACCCATCGCTGGTGCGGTCCTCACGCGGATCACCGAACCTCCCGCCGGATATGCT
>CAYNDD010000251.1:3480-5010 GCA_964395425.1 uncultured Frankiaceae bacterium | reverse complement strand
GGCGGGACGTAAAACGGGGACGAGCGGCGGGCCCCCTGCCCACCGCCCGTCCCCGGGTCCGCAATCAGCTGGTCGAGAACCAGTTGCCGTTCGCCGACCAGCAGTGGCACGCGATCGTCCACTTCAGCTGGCGCAGCTGGTGAATGCCCCAGTGGTCGGTCGAGCTGAACGACACGTTGCCACCACTGGCGATCGCCATGTTCTGGATCTGCTCCAGGCCGGAGATGAAGGACGCCGCTGTGAGATTGTTGCCGGCGTTCTGCATTCCCTTCAAGACGATGTTGGCCATGTCGCAGGTCTCCAGCAGGTTCTGGTATTCACCCGAGACCTCCGGGCTGACTCGCTGGATGTTCGCACCCGAGAAGGTGTTGTAGTTGTTGATGCAGGCGGTCTGCTCAGCAGTCGCGGGCAGGTTGGCCGCCTTCTCGCCGGTCGCCGCGAACGTCAGTGCCTGCGTTCCGTTGTAGAGCGTGGCCGGGAAAGCGCCCGCTGCGACGTCGGTCGTGTGCTGTGACGTGTCGAGATCGACGACCTTGAGGTTGTAGTGCTGCTTCGCGGCGTACCCGAGGGCGTTGATCTCGTCGCTACCACCGACGAACGGGATCATCGTGGTCACGCCGGCTGCCTTGAACTTCTGCATCGCCAGCTGGTCGGCGTTGCTGCCCACCCCGGCGCTGTTGGCCGTGACGCTGCTGGTCAACTTGTAGCCGAGCTTGGTCAGCTCGGCCTTGGCGACGTTCGCGCTCTCCTGCACCTCAGAGCTGATGAACATGCCGAGCTTCTGGTTCTTGAACAGCCCCGCCTTCACGGCCCAGTCGATGTAGTCCCTGTAGAAGGTGTTCTGGTCGGGCTGGAGGGTGAAGTAGTCCGGCGCACCCTTCTGGTAGGAGCTCGCCGGCACCGAGTCGAGGTCGACCACCGGGATGTGGAACTGCCCGGTCAGGCACTGCGCACCGGTCTCGAAACTCTGGCCGCCGATAACGGCGAAGACGTGGTCGTCCTGCGCGAACGTCTTGCAGACCGCGGTCTCCGCGGCCGGGTCGACGATGTTGTAGGACTTGTAGACGAACTTCACCGGGTGCCCGTTGACCGGCACGCTGCCGCCGCTCTTCCACGCCGCCAGCACGGAAGCGGCCTGGGTCTGCGGGTTGCCGACGCCGAACGCCTTGCTGAACTTCACGAACACGGACAGGTCGGGCACCGCCACACCAATGGTGATCGGTGTCGTCGACGATGGCGCGGTCGACGGACTGGTCGCGGGTGACGAGGATCCCGATCCCGGGCTGCCCCCGCTCGACGAGCTACTACAGCCGACCGCTAATCCGAGGACGGCAACTGCCATCGTCGCCAGGATCGATCGTTGACGCGGACGAGAACCGAGCATGTCGTGCCCCTCCTGTCGTGGCTGGGATGCGCGCCAGCCTTAACCCGACACCGGTACGCCGGAACGCGAGCCGTCGGCCGCGGTGCGAATTAGGTATACCCTATTCTTGCGAATCCGTCGATGGATTGACACCCGACTGTTACGAA
>CAYNDD010000251.1:0-3380 GCA_964395425.1 uncultured Frankiaceae bacterium | reverse complement strand
AGGTATACCCTATTCTTGCGAATCCGTCGATGGATTGACACCCGACTGTTACGAATTCTGAACCGGACGTGGCGCGCCAGCGCCGGACCTTTCGGTCACCCGGTGGTCGTCGTACCGAGATAAGTGGCGACCACCCGCGGGTCGTCGTTCAGGATCATGGACGATCCCTCGGCGATCACCCGGCCCGCCTCGAGGACGTACAAGCGTTCGGCGAGGTCGATCATCATCGGCACGTCGTGGTCGATGACGACCAGCGTCACCCCGGTCGTGTCCCGCAGATTCCTTAGCACCACAACAAATTCGTCGACCTCGGCCTGGGTGAAGCCGGCGGTCGGCTCGTCGAGCAGGAGCACCTTCGCGCCGAGAGCGGCCACGCACGCTAGCTCCACGAGCCGGCGCGTCCCGGTGGACAGCTCACCGGCATAGCGATGTCGCTGGTCGTGCAGACCCACCATCGTCAAGGCGGCATGCGCGGAGGCACGGCCCCGGCGGATCCGGCGCGCCTCGGCCCGGCCGGTGTCGGCCGGCGGCCGGCCGGGGTCCGAGCCGCCCTCGACCGCGATCTGAACCGCGTCGATGACGGTCAGGTCGTCGAACAACCGCGCCTGCTGGAAGGTCCGGCCGAGCCCGAGCCGCGCGCGCCGGTGGGAAGGCTGGCGGGTGATGTCCTGCCCGTAGAGATGCACGGCGCCTTCGACCGGCCGGATCCGTCCGGACAGGACATCGAACAGCGTGGTCTTGCCCGCACCGTTGGTGCCCATGATGCCGACGATCTCGCCGGGACGCGCATAGACGGACACGTCGTCGAGGGCAAGCAGCCCGCCATAGCTGACGCGTACGCCGTGCGCCTGAAGCGGGATGTCGGCATCGCCCGACGCCGGTGGTCCGACATCGGGCGAGGGTCTCGCCACCGGTGGCCCGCTCGGCTCGGCTCGAGCGTGGACCGTCCCGGCGGCCGGTGGCGCTTCGGCCGCGCCGCTGTCTCCCCTCGCCAGCCAGGCCGCGGCCCGGTCGCGGAGGGTGAAAACCAAGGATGCCAGCCCGCCTGGAAGCACGAGCAGGATCGCGATCAGCCCGAAGCCGGAGCTGAGGATCCCGATGTTCTGACCGAACAACTCCGGCAATCCCTGCACCCAGGCTGCGCCGACGACCGCGCCGGTCACGGTCGTGACACCGCCCAGCACGGTCATCACGACCAGATCGAGCGACCCCTGCGCGCCGAAGGTCGACGCCGGGTCGTAGGAGAAGTCGACCAGCAACCCGCCGTACAGATAGCCGGCCAGGGACGCGATCAACCCGCTGATCACGAAGGCGGCGAGCTTGGTCCGGCCGGGCGAGATCGACAGGCTCGCCGCGGAGGCCTCGTTGTCGCGGACCGCGATCATCGACCGGCCGAGCCGGCTGGTTCGCAACCACCCGACCGCGAGCCCGACGACCACCAGGATCAGCAGGCACAGCCAGTAGTAGTACTTCTCGTCCTCGAAGTTCAGCCCGCCGATGTGCGGGCGCGAGATCTGCAACGAGTTGGCGAAGCCGGTGTTCTTCACCAGCCAGCCCTGCCCGAACATCCACCCGGCGACCGCCACCGAGAAGGCAAGCGTCGTCACCGCCAGGAAGAGCCCGCGGATCCGCAGCGCCGGCAGCCCGACCACCAGGGCGACCGCACCGCCGATCAGGGTCGCGATCAGGGCCGCCAACGGACCGGGCAGGCCCATCTCGAGGAAGCGGCCGCCGACCGTGGCGCCGACCGCGACGAACGCCAGCTGGCCGAGTGAGACCTGTCCCGCATAACCGGTCAGTACGACGAGCGACAGGCCCATGATCGCGAAGACCACGACCTCGCTGAGGAAGAACTGCTGCGCGGAGTGCAGCGGCAGCGGCAACGCGACCGCGATGGCGATCATCACCACGATCGCCACGACCCGGGCGCGCCGTACCCGCGGGTGGGCCGCGAGGTTCGGCGGGAGCGGCCGGAGGTTGCGGGCCAGCGACCAGGAGCTCTCTTCCATCCCGCGGGCCTGCTGCCCGAGCCGACGCTGCACCAGCAGGCTGCCGAGGATGATCACGAAGATCACCAGGTCGGTCGCGTCGCCGTTCGGGTAGTTCCAGGTGACCAGCGCTTCGACCAGGCCGATCCCGATCCCGCCGAGGAACACGGTCGGCAGTCTGGTCAGGCCACCGAGCATCGCGGCGCCGAGCGCGCGCACCAGCAGGGTCGGGCCGAGCGCCGAACCGACGGAGATCGGCTGCGTCGGGCCGATCAGGATCGCGGAGATGCCCGCCAGCAGACCCGTGATCGACCACATCGCCAGCGAGATCCGGTTGGTCGGGATACCGGCGAGCTGGGCTGCCTCGGTGTTCTCCGCGGCCGCGCGGCTGGCCCGGCCGAGGCGGCTGCGGCGGAGGAACACGGTGAGGCCGATCATCGTGAGCGGCACCACGATGAGGATGAGCAGCTGCCCTGGCCCGAGGATCAGCGAGCCGATCGTGATGGACGTCGAGAACGGCGTCGGGTACGACGCCCCGATCAGATCCGATGACCCCTTCGGGATCAGGATGCCCACGATGTAGAGCACTTCGGCGAGCGCGATCGTCGCGACCAACGCGGTCAGCCGCGAGGCAGCGTTCAGCCGCCGGATCACGAGGAACTCAGCCAGCGCACCCACCAGTACGGCGCCGCCGATCGCCATCACCAAGGTGACCCAGTAGTTCCAGTGCCGGTTGATCACCAGGATCGGGATGATCATCGCGGGCAGCGCGCCCATCTCCCCCTGGGCGAAGTTCAGCACCCGCGAGGTCCGGTAGACCAGCGTGATTCCCATGCCCAGCAACGAATAGGTGAGACCGGTGATCAGGCCCAGAATGAGCACGTTGTAAGGGATCTGGAAGTCCGCACCCGGGATGGGGATGGTCACCAATGCGAACTCCTCGCGGCTGTGTTCGGGTTCACACTGCCGCCCGCGGGCTGACTACAGCCCCGGCGTGCCATCGAAACAGAGTATACGCAATTCTTGGGGTTTGTCAGAGGCCCAATGCTAGTGCCAACGCTCGATCGGAGCTCATGAAATGACCCTCGACGACAAGGTCGCCATCGTCACCGGAGCGGGTCGCGGCCTCGGTCGCGAGTACGCGCAGTCGTTCGCCCGGGAGGGTGCGGCGGTCGTGATCGCCGACGTCGACAACGACTCCGCGCGGGCCGCGGCCGCGGACATCCGGGAGATCGGCGGGCGCTGCCTCGCGGTGGAGGTCGACGTCACGGACGCCGCGAGCGTCGGTGAGATGGTCGCCGCGACGGTCGCGGAGTTCGGCGGCGTCCACGTCCTGGTCAACAACGCCGGCATCTGGGGCGACCTCGAGCGCGCCAAGCTGACCGAGATCGA
>CAYNDD010000250.1:0-5020 GCA_964395425.1 uncultured Frankiaceae bacterium | reverse complement strand
AGCGGAACGCGCGCATGAGCAGGATCAACGTGGCGAGCGCGATCAACGTGAACATCAGCGGGAAGTTCCCGTAGACCGCGTGGATGTAGTCCTGCTGGACCGGACCGTCGCCGGCGACCCCGATCACCCCTGGGATGCCCTTCACCTTCGCCTGCACGCTGCGCACCGGCGCGAGGGTCTGGCTGTTGACGGTCACGACGTCGGGGATCGCAATGATGTCGGCATAGCCGCGCCGGGAGCCGGTCGGCCCGTCGGGCAGCGTGGCGGTGCTGACCCCGCTCGCCTGGCCGGCCGCCTTGAGCGCGGCAGGCGCGGCCCGCGACGTGGTGAACACATCGAGCGGCGTGAGGATCCCAGGACTGATCCCTTGGCTCGTCATCTGGGTGTAGACGTCGTGCGCCGAGCCGTTCTGAGCCAGAGCCGAGACGCTCGTCTCACCGACCCTCAGCCCGAAGATCGGACTCAGCAGCAGGGCGAGGAGGACGACCGCCACGCCGGCACCGATCCACCGTTGCTTCACGATCAGCTTGGCCCAGCGGGTCCACGCGCGGCTGGCGTTCGCTTCGTGCCGGATCCGTGGCCAGTCGGCGCGTGGACCGATGCCGCCCAGCAGGGCCGGCAGCAGGGTGAGGACGACCGTGGTCGAGACCAGCGGGATCAGCACTCCGCCGATCCCGACACTTCGTAGCCCTGGCACCGGCAGGATGATCAATGCGAACAAGCCGATCGCAACCGTGAAGCCGGAAACCGCGACCGTTCGGCCCGCGGTCTCGGCCGCGCGCACCACCGCGTCGTGGTTGGACAGGCCGTGCTCGCGCTCTTCGCGCCAACGGGTGACGAGCAACAGGCTGTAGTCGATCGCCAGGCCCAGACCCACCAGGGCCACGAGGAACTCGACGATGAACGACACCTCGGTGATGGTGGTGAGGCCGAGTACGACGAGGAAGGTCGTCAGGATCGACACCGCGGCGATCAGCAACGGCACGAACGCGAGCAGTGAAGCGAACACAAAGGCCAGCACGATCAGCGCGCCGGCTCCGCCGATCAGCGTCTCGGCCAACACGCCCGGCCCGTTCGTGTCGCCGCCGGCCGAGAGCTGGTTCAGCCCGGTGATCCCGGTCTGCCAGCCGGGCAGTGCGGTCGCGAGCGAGTGCTTCAGGGTCGGAGTCGGGTCCGAGGAGAATGACACCGGTTGTGGGCTGAAGATCAGGGCCACCGTCGTGCGCTGGTTGGACCCGATGAAGCGCTGGTCGTGGGTGTTGGCGTAATCAACGACCCGGGTGCCGGGCAGCGCCGACTCGATCGCGGTTGCTGCGCGGGTCAGCGAGGCGCTCTCCTGGGCAGCGTCGTGACCGGCGGGCGGAGTCAGCACGCCGATGCTGGTGAACCCGATCGTTGCGTTGGGGCCGTAGACCGCGGTGAGTTGTTTCGCGGTCTCGTAGCCGGGCTGGCCGGGGAGTGAGAAGTCGACCGAGAGCCGGCTGGAGACCTTTGAGGCCGCCGCGCCACCGGCCAGGAAGATGACCAGCCAGCCGATCATCACCCAGCGACGATGGGTCAGCACGAACTCCGCAACTCGACCGATCACGGTCCGCGACCCGCGGTTCGAACCCTCGCTCATCCCGATGCCCCTCTGTCCCACCGATCACCCGAGTCTGCCAACTCGTTCCAGCCAAAAACCTTTCACATGACGAATGATTTGGCAAAAGGTATTGTTGTGGTCCATGGCGGAGCGTGGCAAGCCCTCGGCGCGCACTGCTCGGCCCCGGGTGATCGGCGTCGGCTTCCTGCTCTCCCAGCTAGGTGCCCATTCTGCGTTCACCTATGCCCAGCGAATCCAATCGACCGGCCTGACTCCTCCGCAGGTCGGCGTACTGCGTGCCGTTGGCGAATCTCCCGGTCGCAGCCAGCAGGCGATCGCCGACGAGTTCGGCGTGCCGGCCAGCCGGATGGTGGGCTTCATCGACGAGCTCGAGTCGCGGGGGTTGGTGCAGCGCCGGCGGGACGAACGGGATCGGCGGGTGCACCTGCTGTATCTGAGCGACGCCGGTGAGCAGATGCTGGACGAGCTGTCGACGGTGGGTCGCCAGGCCGAACGCGACCTGCTCGCGACGCTGACCGCGGCCGAGCGGCAGGAGCTCTCCGACCTGTTGCACCGGATCGCCGACGGTCAGGGCCTCACGCGCGGCGTGCATCCCGGGTACGGCCGGATGAGGGCCGACCGCGGGCCCGGACCGTGCGCGGCGCCAGACGGCTGAGGACCGGTTGCGCCGGTGAGCGGGCCGAACCGCTCCGAACGGGTCAGCATCCGTTCAGGTTCGGTGTCGATGAATTGCCTAGATTCGTCCGACTCTGCGGTCCGAGTACTACTCACTAGATGGTGGTCATGGCAACGACGAGCGGTTCTGCCCGCGAGCGCCTTCAGCGGGCGCGAGCCGCGGCGCTGACCAAGGTCGGCCGCGCCCAGCCCGAGGAGCCGGAGGAGACGTTCGTCTGCTCGGTCTGCCACCGCGACATGCCGGTGAGCGAGCGATCGCGGATCGCGCTCGGCCGCTGCCGCGCCTGCACCTGATCGGTGTCGCCGGTCCCTAGGTGCGCGGCCGCTCGGCCGGTTCCGTCGGATGTGCGTCGAGCATCGCGCGGTCCGCGTCGACCATGATCCGGGCCAGGTCGGGCGTCAACACGTTCGGTTTCCAGCCGAGCTCGGTCGCCGCTTTGCTCGCGTCGCCGACGAGGGCATCTGCCTCGGCCGGTCGCAGGTAGCGCTCGTCGAATCGCACGTGTCGTTGCCAGTCGAGCCCGGCATGGTCGAAGGCGTACTGCACGAAGTCACGCACCGAGTACGGCGCACCGGTCGCGATCACGTAGTCGGAGGGTTCGTCTTGCTGGAGCATCTGCCACATCGCCTCGACGTACTCGGGGGCGTAGCCCCAGTCCCGGATCGCGTCGAGGTTGCCGAGGTAGAGGTGCTCCTGCTCGCCGGCGGCGATCGCGGCGACCGCGCGGGTGATCTTGCGGGTCACGAAGGTGCCGCCACGGCGCGGTGACTCGTGGTTGAACAGGATGCCGTTGCACGCGTACAACCCGTAGGCCTCCCGGTAGTTGCGGGCCATCCAGTACGAGTAGACCTTGGCAACGCCGTACGGCGATCGAGGGTGGAACGGGGTGGACTCGTCCTGAGGCGGGGGCGCTGCGCCGAACATCTCCGACGACGACGCCTGGTAGAAGCGGGTCGCGAGACCGGTCGCGCGGATCGCCTCGAGCAGCCGGGTGGTGCCGAGCCCGGTGGTCAGCCCGGTGTACTCCGGTTCGTCGAACGACACCCGCACGTGGGTCTGCGCCGCCAGGTGGTAGACCTCGTCCGGCTGCACCTTGGTGAGCAGTGTGACCAGCCGGGTGCCGTCGGTGAGATCGCCGAAGTGCAGGAACAACCGAGCACTCGGGTCGTGCGCGTCGACGTAGAGGTGGTCGATGCGGTGCGTGTTGAACGTGGACGCACGCCGGATGATCCCGTGCACCTCGTATCCCTTGTCGAGCAGCAACTCGGCAAGGTACGAGCCGTCCTGACCGGTGATTCCGGTGATCAGGGCACGCTTCGGCATCTCATCCCTCTCGGTGGCTCGTCCGCTGAGACTGTAGTGTCTGCGCGCGTGGACAGGGATGCGCTCATTACGGGCATCGCCGGTCAGGACGGGATCTACCTGGCCCAGTTCCTCGGCGGCCAGGGCTACCGGATCACCGGCACGGTGCCGCCCGGCAGCGAGGCGGCGACGCACTACGCGCCGTACCTCCACGGGGTCGATGTGGTCGAGGTCGACGTTCGCGACGTCGCCGAGATGCGGCGGCTGGTCTTCTCGGTCCGGCCGAACGAGGTCTACAACCTGGCTGCACTGAGCTCGGTCGGCTCGTCGTGGGACGACGCGCGCGAGGTGGGTGAGGTCAACGGGACCTCGGTCGGCCGGCTGTTGGAGATCCTGGTTCGCTATCGCGACGAGTGCGGCCAGGCCCCGCGGTTCTTCCAGGCGTCGAGCGCCGAGATCTTCGGCCCGGCTCACTCGCAGCCGCTGAGCGAGGGCACGCCGCGCGCGCCGCAGAGCCCGTACGGCTATGCGAAGCGGATCGCGCACGACAGCACTGTGCGGTTCCGCACCCAGTACGACTTGTTTGCCTGCAACGGCATCTTGTTCAACCACGAGAGTCCGCTGAGGCGCCCGCAGTTCGTCACCCGCAAGATCACCCGCGCCGCGGCCGAGATCTCGGCCGGTCTGCGCACCGAGCTCAGGCTCGGCACCCTCGACGTACGACGCGACTGGGGTGCCGCATCGGACTACGTGCGGGCGATGTGGTTGATGCTCCAGCAGCCGACCGCGCAGGACTACGTGGTCGCGACCGGGGCCGCGACGTCGCTTCGCGACTTCGTCACGACCGCGTTCGCCTGCGCCGGCATCGACGATCCGTGGGCATACGTGCAGGAGGACCCGGCCATCGCCCGCCCGGCCGATCCCGAGCAGCTGCTGGGCGATCCGTCCCGGGCTCGGCATGAGCTCGGCTGGGCGGCGCAGACGCCGCTGACGGACGTCATCCGGCAGATGGTGGCAGTCGACATCGAACGGATCCGACGGGGTGCGGAGGAATCCTCCGACTACCTGACCTGGCGAATCTGAAGGATCTTCACAGCGCGACGTCATAGCGTGGCTGCCATGGAAGAGGCGATCGCGGTCGATGTGGTCGAGCAGTTGCGGGCCCGGTCGATCTTCGCGCACGTCAATCGCCGGGCCGGGGTCTACAACGTGGGCGTCCGGATCGTGATCCCTGACGGCCGTGAGGCGATCTGGGACAACGACGGGGCGGCCGGTCTCGAGGCGATGGTGCTGCGGGACGGCGTACTGGTCGGCTTCGTGCCGCAGATTCCGGACAGTGAGGACCTCGACGCGGCCGCGATCGTGAAGATCATCGCGGCCACCGACTACGACGCTCCGCCGGCTCCGGCGCCGGCCTCGCATCCGACCGAAGCGCCTCC
>CAYNDD010000249.1:3888-5037 GCA_964395425.1 uncultured Frankiaceae bacterium | reverse complement strand
TTCGTCGACGAGCTCGACGATCTGGTCGCGCAGATCGGTCGGCCTCCGAACGGGGCAACAGAGACCGAGAGGGACTGACGTGGCACCGAACCTTCCGCTGGCGCACGTCTCCGACGTGCTGCTCACCTGGGCGGTGTTCTGCTACGCCTTCGCGATGCTCGGCTATGCGGCTGAGTTCGCGGCCACCCGCAGATCCGCCGCTCGTGAACACGGTGCGGTCGAAGCTCCGCGCCGGCTGACCGCCCGGCGGCTGGGTGAAGGAGCGGTTGCCCTCACGGCAATCGGTTTCGGCTTCCACATCGCTTCAGTGACGACCCGCGGACTCGCCGTCCACCGGGTGCCGTGGGGAAACATGTACGAGTTCTCCTGCATGGTCACCCTGGTCGCGGTGGGGGTCTTCTTGCTCCTGCTGATGAGCCAACCGCTGCGACGGACCGCCGCGATCCTGACCAGGCGGCCGGGCGCGCAGACCATGAGCTGGCACTCGAAGGAGTCGGTGCGCTATCTGGGCGCCTTCCTGATGGCTCCGGTGGTGCTCTACCTCGGGCTGGCCGGCACCGTGCTGTACGCCGCACCCGGACCGCTCGTGCCGGCCCTGGACTCGTACTGGATCAAGATCCACGTGGTCGCGGCGATCACCGCGACCGGTGCCTTCATGGTGTCCGGCGTTGTGACGGTGCTGTACCTGCTGAAAGAGCGCTGGGAGCGCGGCCGCCCACCGTTGCGAATCGCGCTCTTGCGCCGGATCCAGTCTCCGCTGCATCCGCAGCGGGTGAGCGTCGGCCCAGGCACCGCCGCGGTCGTCGAGATGAACGCCGCGCAAAGCGGGCTGATGCAGTCGCTGCCGTCGGCTGCCGCGCTGGACCGGCTGGCCTACCGGATCATCACCTTCGCCTTTCCGGTTTGGACCTTCGCGATCATCGCTGGCGCGATCTGGGCCGAGCAGGCATGGAGTCGTTACTGGGGCTGGGATCCGAAGGAGACCTGGTCGTTCATCACCTGGCTCGGCTATGCCGCATATCTGCATGCCAGGGCAACCGGCGGCTGGCGCGGACCGCGGGCGGCGTGGCTGGCGCTGATCGCGTTCGGCTGCCTGATGGTCGACTACTACGTCGTCAACACGGTGATCACCGGCCTGCATTCGTACGC
>CAYNDD010000249.1:0-3788 GCA_964395425.1 uncultured Frankiaceae bacterium | reverse complement strand
TCGACGCGAAACAGGCTGGCTACTTCCCCAGGGGTCAGCAACCGATCCCGGGACTCAACCACGACGTACCCCCTCCACTGCGCGTCGGCGTGACGCGCTCGGCCAGTGTGCCGTTCGGACCGCGCCGTTGTCAGGCACCGGGCCGAATCGTTTCCAATCGAGGGGCTCTGGGTCGCCCGTCGTACGCTGACTTTATGGCAGAACGCGCTGGCGTGCATCACGGCGCCAGCCGGGCTGTGTTGACCTACAACGTTTACCGTCTTGGTCTGCTCGGGGTATGTCTCGGTATCGGTTGGCTGATCGGCCTGCCCGGCCTGGTGCTCATTGTCAGTGCACTGTTTGTTTCCGGGGTGCTGAGCTGGTTCCTGCTGCGGCGCCAGCGGGAAGCGATGGGGATGGCGGTCGAGGCGACCGTGGCTCGCGGCCAGGCCAAGATGGCCGCGCGTACCGCCGCCGAAGATGGGTACGCCGATGCTGTGGAGGCTGCCCGCCTGGCGCAGCGCGAGGTGGCGGATCCCCGCGACCAGGCTGCCGCTCGCGGTGACCACCCCGCATCGTGAGACCGCGGGAGCGCCGGGATCGAGTGCTCGTGGTGGACGATGCCGTCAACCTGCGCGAGCTGCTCACCCTTCTGCTCGAGTCCGAGGACGACTTCGAGGTCATCGGCACGGCGTCGGACGGCAAGCAGGCGCTCACCGCCGCCGAGGCGTTGCAGCCGGACATCGTGCTGCTCGATCTGGCGATGCCGGTCATGGACGGCATGCAGGCGCTGCCCGGGCTGCGGCGCTGCCTTCCCAGTGCGCTGATCGTGATCTTCTCCGGATTCGAGCAAGCCGCGCTCCTGGACGAAGCGATCGCCGCCGGCGCGAATGCCTACCTCGAGAAGGGCGCGAGCGTGACGCAGATGGTCGATCTGCTCAGGCAGCTGCGCGGCCGGCCGGTGCCGACCGAGTGAGCGGTCACCGACAGGATGGGGCGATGGCACGCGCTCATCTCGACCGGCAGCCGCAGGAAGTCGCGCGGATGTTCGACGCGGTGGCCGATCGCTACGACCGGGTGAACGCGGTCATGACCTTCGGCCAGGAACGTCGCTGGCGAGCGGTGGTCGCGCGAGCCCTCGACGTGCAGCCCGGCGACCGGGTGCTCGATCTCGCGGCCGGCACCGGCGCGAGCTCGGTGCCGATCGAGGCGCTCGGTGCCCGCACGGTCGCCTGCGACTTCTCGCTGGGCATGCTCGAGGTCGGTCGCCGCCAGCATCCCCAGCTGGACTTCGTCGCCGGTGACGCGTTGGCGCTGCCCTTCCGGGACGGTGCCTTCGACGCCGTCACGATCTCCTTCGGGCTGCGCAATGTCGCGGATGTCGACGCCGCCCTGCGCGAGCTGGCGCGGGTCACCCGGCCGGGTGGGCGGCTGGTCGTCCTGGAGACCAGCGCCCCGCTGCGCCAGCCGCTCCGGGCCGGGCACGAGGTCTACGTCAACCACCTGCTGCCGCGCCTGGCCCGCCTGGTCGCGAGCAACGGCGAGGCATACGAATACCTGGCGGAATCGGTCGGCGACTGGCCGTCGCCGTCGGCGTTCTCGCAGCGCCTGACCGCGGCCGGATGGTCGTCGGTGGGCTGGCGGCAGCTGCTGCTGGGCGCGGTCGCCCTGCACCGCGCGTCCCGGGGGAACCAACACTAGAATCGTGGCCGAGCCCGCATGTGAACGCTTTCACGAGCAGGAGACGATGAGTACGACGACGGCCCCCGACTACGACGCTGACGTGGTTGTCGTCGGCGCTGGTCCCGGCGGGTCGACCGCGGCGTACTGGCTGGCTCAGGCCGGGCTCGAGGTCATCGTGGCGGAGAAGTCGCAGTTCCCGCGCGAAAAGGTCTGCGGGGACGGCCTCACCCCGCGCGCGGTCAAGCAGCTGATCGCGATGGGGATCGAGACCGATCCGGCGAACGGCTGGATCGCCAACCACGGGCTGCGGATCCTCGGCGGCGGCATGCGGGTCGAGATCCCCTGGCCGGATCTGGCCAGCTACCCGTCGTACGGGCTGGTCCGGCCGCGCCAGGATTTCGACGAGGTGCTGGCGCACGCCGCGCAGAAGGCCGGAGCGCAGCTGCACGAGCTCACCCCGGTGGTGGCCCCGATTCGCGACGAGCGCACCGGGCGGGTCGGCGGCGTCACGACCAAGGACGGCCGCACTTTCCGCGCTCCGCTGACGCTGGTGGCGGACGGCAACAGCTCGCGGTTCTCCCTGTCGCTCGACCGCCAGCGGCGCGAGGACCGGCCGATGGGCGTGGCCTACCGCCGCTACTTCCGCAGCCCGCGCCACGATGACGACTGGCTCGAGTCCTGGCTCGAGCTCTGGGACGGCGCGACCGGCCAGAGCCGGCTGCTCCCCGGCTACGGCTGGATCTTCGGCGTGGGCGACGGCACCAGCAACGTCGGGCTCGGCATCCTCAACACCTCCGATGCCTTCGGCAAGACCGACTACCGCGGGCTGCTGGACAGCTGGCTGGCGTCGCTGCCCGAGGAGTGGGGCTTCGTCGAGGACAACGCCACCGGACCGGTCCGCGGCGCCGCGCTGCCGATGGCCTTCAACCGCAAACCGCACTACGCCGACGGCGCGCTGCTGGTGGGTGATGCCGGCGGCATGGTCAACCCGATGAACGGCGAGGGAATCGCCTACGCGATGGAGTCCGGCCGGCTCGCGGCGGAGATCGTCGCCCAGGCGCTGGCCGAGCCGGCCGGGGCCCGCCGCGAGCGGGTGCTGGCGGGCTACCCGGCGGTGCTGGCGGACACCTACGGCGGCTACTACACGATCGGCCGCATGTTCGTGAAGGCGATCGGGCATCCCTCGGTGATGAAGCTGTGCACGCGACACGGGCTGCCGCACCCCACGTTGATGCGGTTCTGCCTGAAGTTGCTGGCCAACCTGGCCGAGCCTCAGGGCGGCGATGCCATGGACCGCATCATCTCGGGTCTGAACCGGCTGACCCCAGCCGCGTGATCTGCGGGTGAGGGCGCCACCTAGACTTTCGACGGTTTGACACCCAGGACATCAGCGAAGGAGAGGACAGCATGATCCCGATCCTGATTCTGGCCATCCTCGGTGGCGGATTCGCGGTGTTCTCCGTTGTCGCCGGCTCGTTGTCGGGCCCGAAGCGGTTCAACCGCGCCAAGCTCGAGTCGTACGAATGCGGCATCGAACCGACCGCTCAGGCCTTCCGCGGCCACCGACTGCCGGTGAAGTACTACACAACCGCAATGCTGTTCATCGTCTTCGACATCGAGATCGTGTTCATCTACCCCTGGGCGGTCCACTTCAACAGCCTTGGGGTGTTCGGCTTGGTCGAGATGGCGCTATTCATCGGTGCGGTGTTCGTCGTGTACTTCTACGTCTGGCGCCGCGGTGGTCTCGAGTGGGACTGACCTGACATGGGCATCGAGGAGAAGATCCCAGACGGGATCCTGCTGACCACTGTCGCCAAGGTCCTCAACATCGCCCGGAAGAACTCCGTGTGGCCGGCGCAGTTCGGGTTGGCCTGCTGCGCGATCGAGATGATGGCGGTCGGCGGACCCCGCTTCGACATCGCGCGGTTCGGGATGGAGCGCTTCAGCGCCTCGCCCCGCCAGGCCGACCTGATGATCGTGGCGGGCCGGGTGTCGCAGAAGATGGCGCCGGTGCTCCGTCAGATCTACGACCAGATGCCCGAGCCCAAGTGGGTGCTGGCAATGGGGGTCTGCGCGAGCAGCGGCGGGATGTTCAACAACTACGCGATCGTGCAGGGCGTCGACCA
>CAYNDD010000248.1:0-5059 GCA_964395425.1 uncultured Frankiaceae bacterium | reverse complement strand
CTCGGCCTGATGCTGCTCGAGTGCCTGACCGGCCGGCGCGAGTACGACGGTCCGCCGCTGGAGGCGGCGATGGCTCGGCTCAGTCGCCAGCCGGACCTGCCGCCCGATCTCGGTCCCGGCTGGCGCGACCTCTTGATCGGGATGACCGCCCGGTCGCCTGCCGCCCGGCTGTCCGCGGCGCAGGTCGTCGACCGACTGGTGCGGATCTCCTCGGGCGACGTGCGGACCGGCGCGATGCCGCTTCCGCCGACTGACGCCCCGACGATGGCGATCCCGATGGCGACCACGGTCATGCCCCGTCAGCCGCCGACGGTCCAGGCTCCGGTCGCCGTCGCCCGGCCCAGTCGCCGACGGCGTTGGTTCGCCGTCTTCGCGGTCGCCCTGGTCATCGTGGTGGCGGCGGTTGTCGGCGTGGTGCTGGTCAACCGCAGCAACAACAACTCCAGCACCGGTAGCAGTTGCGTGACCACGACCCCCGGGCTGTCGGCGAAGTTGCAGGCCGACATGCAGCGACTGGAGCGGTTGACGTGCCGATGAAGCGATTCGTGGTCGGCGTCGTCGCAGTGCTGTGCGTTGCGGCGGCCGGATGCGCCCCGACGACCACCAGCCCGATCTCGGCCAAAGCCGCGAACGCGTTGTCGCAGTACGTCGCAGCGGTTCGGATCGCCGTCACCGGCAAGAGCAAAGGCCAGCTCGCGAAGGCCGTGAACGACCTGCGCAACGAGGTCGCCTCGCTCCAGACCGAAGGTGAGCTGACCGCGACCCGGGCCGCCAAGATCGACGATGCGGCGGACACCTTGCTGGCTGACTTCAAGGGCCCCAAGCCCACCCCGTCTGCGTCGACCACACCGACGCCGAGTGTGAGCTCGCCCCCGGCCACTCCGACACCGACTGTGACTGTCACCGTCACCTCGACCCCGACATCGACTCCAACCACAACCGACACGACGACGTCGACCGCGTCGCCGTAGCCGGCCCTGCTGGAATCAGGACTCCGGCAGAAGCTTTCCGGGGTTGAGGATCCCGGCCGGGTCGAGATAGGCCTTCAGCGCCCGCAGAGCCTCCACGCCGACGCCGCTCTCGCCACCGAGGTCGGTCTTGACGTACTCCCGATGGGCGGTGCCGACCGCGTGGTGGTGACTGACGGTGCCACCGGCGCCGACGAGTGCGTCGTTCGCGGCGTGCTTTGCCGCCATCCACTGCTCGACCTCGCGCCCCGGCTCGGCATGTGCGAGCACGGTGAAATACAGCGATGCGCCGGTTGGGTACAGGTGTGAGATGTGGCAGCCGACGAGTGGCAGTTTGTCGTTGTGCCGCAACGAATCCGTGAGTGCGGTGCGAACCGCTTCGTAGAGCTCCGGCAGACGCGACCAGACCGTTGCGGTCTCGAGCGTTTCCGCGAGCACACCGGCATCGAGCATCGTGTCGCGGAGGTATGGCGCGGTGAACCGATGGTGCGCCCACGAGTTTCCGGCACTCGGGCCCAGTGGTACGGCGCGCTCCGCGCGGAGCAGCCGGCGTACCTCGCTCCGGCGATATCGCACGTCGCGGGCGCCACCCTCGAAGCCGACGATGATCAGGCATCCGTCGCGTACGTGGTGCAGGCGGAGCCACTGGTCGAGCCCGCGCCGCTTCCACCCGGCCGTTGCGGACAGGGCGAGGGAGATCTTGGTTTCCTCGGCGTCGGACAGCCGCACGATGTCTGGCTTCGGGCCATCCTGGGCGAGCCGGCGCATGATCCGTACGCCGTCCTCCCAGCTGCGCGCAGTCCAGCCTTCGTACCGCTTGGTCTCGGGGAGCGACTGCACGCGCAGGGTCACCTCGGTCACGATGCCGAGGGTGCCTTCGGATCCGAGCACCAGCCGGCGCAGGTCCGGCCCGGCGGCACTGCCCGGCATCGCCGGCAGGTCGAGCTCGCCCCGCGGCGTCAGCAGCCGGCAGCCGACGAGCATGTCGTCGATCCGGCCACGACCGCTCGAGGCCTGGCCGGCCGAGCGGGTGACGACGTACCCGCCGAGGGAGGCACGTTCGAAGCTCTGTGGCACGTGCCCGAGGGTCAAGCCGTATTCGGCCAGCGCCGCCTCGGCGTCGGGCGTGCGGATGCCCGGCTCGAAGGTTGCGGTGTGCGACACCGTGTCGACACTGATCATCCGGTCGAGCCGAGTCAGGTCGAGCGCGACGACGGAGTCGAAGTCGCCGCGGATCGATGACAGCCCGCCCACCACGCTGGTGCCGCCGCCCCACGGCACGATCGCGACCCGGTGGGCCGAGCAGATCCGGAGTACGTCGGCGATCGCCGCTGTGTGTGGCGGCAGCAGGACGGCATCCGGTGCGTCGGAGGCGTCTCCGCGGCGGCGCCGGACGAGGTCGGCGTAGGCCTGACCGCCGGCATGCCGGGCTCGGGCCGGGTCGTCGTCAGCGACGCCGTCCGGGCCAAGCGCGATGACCAGCTCGGCCTTGACCGGGGCCGGGAGCTTCGAGGCCGGCACGGTCGCGCGTTCGATCGGCACCGGTTCTTGCGGGGACAGCGGCCCGAGGGCGGCCTTGAGCAGCGAGCGCCCGGATCGCGTCAGGTCCGGTTGTGAGGCGCCCCACGACGTCCAGGACGAGCCGTTGTCCATCGCGCTACAGTGTGACACATGGCGTCTCAACGTCACAAGCGGGCCCAACCCCACGCCGGGGTGGTGGCCGCCCCGCGACCGGCCGACGGGCGCCCGGCGCCGGATCGACAGATTCCGATTCGACCCGTGCCCGAGGACATCGCGGCCGCGGTCCGCGAGTCCGTGCTCGCGGTCGGCGTTCGGCGCACGACGCTGACCGACGTGGCCCGGCGGGCCGGGGTCAGCCGGATGACCCTCTACCGGCTCGTCCCGGACGTCGAGACGTTGCTGCTCAACGTCATGACTCACGACTTCGGTGGGTTGCTGAGCGAGATCGAGGCGAGCGTCGCAGACCGGGCCACCGCGCGGGCACGGTTGGTCGCGCTGACCGTGCAGACCGCGCGACGGCTTCCGGCCGAGCCACTGTTTCGCCGGGTGCTCGACGTCGACCCGGAGCTGCTGCTTCCGTATCTCACGATTCGGCTCGGCTCGACTCAGCGACTCGCGCTGGCCCGGGTCCGCCGCGCGATCCGTGAAGGGCACGCGGACGGATCGATCCGCGGTGGTGATCCCGAGGCGATCGCTACCGGTGTGTTGATGGCGGCGCTGCCGTGGATCGTGTCCGCGCGGCTGTTCGACGAGATCGGCGCGGACCGCGCGCTCGGCGAACTGGAGCACGGCCTCGATGGGTGGTTGCGACCGTGACCGGCTCACGGCTGACCGCGGCCCGGCGTCGCGCCGACCTCGCCGCGTTGTCGGCTGGCGAGGTGGTCGACGTCCTCGTGATCGGCGGCGGCGTCACCGGCGCAGGTGTCGCGCTGGACGCCGCGAGCCGCGGTCTGTCGGTGGCGTTGCTCGAGCGCAACGACCTCGCGGCCGGCACGAGCCGGTGGTCGAGCAAGCTTGCGCACGGCGGCGTCCGTTACATCGCCTCCGGCCAGGTCGGCGTTGCCTGGGAGTCCGCGGTCGAGCGCAACCGCCTGGTGACGAAGATCGCGCCGCACCTGGTGCAGCCGATGCCGTTCGTGCTGCCCTACTTCCCGGGCGGCCCGAGAGGCGGGCGGGCCGGATCCCGGATGTTGTTCGTTGTCGCCGACGGTTTGCGGGCCGCCGCGCGGACTCCGCCGTGGTTGCCCCGCACGCACTGGGCGGACGCCGACGAGACGCAGGCGCTCGCGCCCGCGCTCCGGCCGTCGCACGGCGCCTACATCCACGTGGACGGTGCGTTGGAAGACGACGCCCGGCTCGTCGTGGCGCTCGCTCGCACCGCAGCGGCACAGGGCGCTCGGATCGTCACGCACTGCACCGCACTGGAGGTGACGCGGGACGGCGCACAGATCCGGGACGAGATGACCGGCGAAGTCGGCGAGGTCCGGGCGCGGTCGGTCATCGTCGCGGCCGGAGTCTGGTCGGGCGGCCTGGTCACCGACGTACCACTGAAGCCGAGCAAAGGCGCGCACCTGGTGATCCGGGCCGAGGCGGTCGAGCATCAGAAGGTCGCGATCAACCTGCTGCTGCCCGGCACTCTCAACCGGTTCGTGTTTGCCGCCCCGCGCCCGGACGGCACCGTGCTGGTGGGTCTCACCGACGACGCGGTCGACGAGATCGAGGACGTGCCCTCGGTGAGCGATGCCGATGAGCGATTCCTGCTCGACATGCTCTCGACGAGACTGCGGCGCCCGGTCACCTCCGACGATGTGATCGGACGGTACGCCGGACTCCGCCCGCTGCTCGGAGGCGCAGACGACTCGACCTCCGCGGACCTGTCCCGCCGTCATGCGTTGCTCGACCGGGACGGCGTACTGGTGATCGTCGGGGGCAAGCTGACGACGTATCGACGGATGGCGCAGGACGCGGTCGACCGCGTGGCGGCGGCGCTCGACCACGGGGTGGGGTGCCGGACCGCCGGCTTGCCGCTGGTCGGTGCGATGCCGCGAGCGGCGACCGGTGCGGACCGGTTGACCCGCCGGTTCGGGGCCGAGGCCGCGCTGGTGGCCGGGGCCGGCCCGGCCGACCCGATTGCGGCCGAGGTCCCGGCCTTGAGGTGCGAGGTGGCTTGGGCGGTCGAAGCGGAAGGCGCGATCACCGCGGACGACGTCCTCGACCGGCGGTTGCGGCTCGACCTCGTCCCGGCCTGGCGAGCCGCCGCCGCGCCGTACGTCGACGAGGTCCTTGCAGAGGCCGGCTAGCCGCGGGTCATATCGTGAGCGGATGCGACGTCTAGCTGCCCTTGTGACCGCCCTGATCGCCGTCGGCGGGTTCGCGCTCGCCGCTTCGCCGGCCGGCGCGGCCGCACATCGGCCGAATGCCCGCGCGACCGCGCCCACGGTCGTGAGCCGGGTCCGCCCGGTGACCGCGACCGGCGCCCTGCGTTCCGGTTACACCGTTGCCCATAACGTCAGTCATGCCAGTTGCCAGGCGGGCTCGGAAGCGGTCGGTGACGCGTACCGATGCTTCGG
>CAYNDD010000247.1:0-5061 GCA_964395425.1 uncultured Frankiaceae bacterium | reverse complement strand
GACATCGGCGAGTTCGACGACGCCGGCTACCTGAAGATCGTCGATCGCAAGAAGGAGCTCATCATCACCGGCGGCGGCAAGAACGTGTCGCCGGCCAACGTCGAGGCGGTGCTGAAGACCGTGCCGCTCGTCGCGCAGGCGATGGCGGTCGGCGACGCCCGGCCCTACCTGGTCGCACTGCTCACGCTGGATCCCGACTCCGTGAGCGTCCGCTACCCGGGTCGCTCGGTCGCGGACGTCGCGGCCGACCCCGAGGTCCTCGCGGAGATCGCCCATGACGTGGCTGACGCGAACGGCCGGCTCTCGCGGGTCGAGCAACCGCGCCGGGTGCTGGTCCTCGGCGAGGAGTGGCTCCCCGACAGCGACGTCCTGACCCCGACGATGAAGCTCAAGCGGCGCGGCGTGCTCGGCCGGTACGGCGAGCAGATCGAGGCGATGTACGCCGGCGGCGGCATCGAGATCGGCACCGCGCCGGCGCCGGCGTCGGTCTGAGACCGGCCGCGGCGACGTAGCCTTGACCTGATGTTCGAAACCCTCTCCAGCCGGCTCGAATCGGCGTTCGCGTCACTACGCGGCAAGGGCCGGCTCTCCGACGCCGACATCGACGCCACCGCGCGCGAGATCCGGATCGCGCTGCTCGAAGCCGATGTCGCACTGCCTGCGGTGCGTGAGTTCGTCGCGGCGGTCAAGGAGCGGGCGCACGGCGCGCAGGTCAGCCGCGCGCTGAACCCGGCCCAGCAGGTCATCAAGATCGTCAACGAAGAGCTCGTCGAGATCCTCGGCGGCGAGACCCGATCGCTCACCCTCGCCAAGCATCCGCCGACGGTGATCATGCTGGCCGGCTTGCAGGGCACCGGAAAGACCACGCTGGCCGGCAAGCTGGGCCGCTGGCTCAAGAACCAGCGGCATGCCCCACTTCTGGTGGCGGCCGACCTCCAGCGCCCGAACGCGGTCCAGCAGCTCCAGGTGGTCGGCGGCCAGGCCGGCGTCGAGGTGTTTGCTCCGGAGCCGGGCAACGGGGTCGGCGACCCGGTCGCGGTCGCGAAGGCCGCGATCGAGCACGCCAAACGGCTCGGGCACGACGTCGTCGTCGTCGACACCGCCGGGCGGCTCGGCATCGACGCCGAGCTGATGGCCCAGGCCGCTGCCATCCGCGATGCGGTCGAGCCGGACGAGATCCTGTTCGTGGTCGACGCGATGATCGGTCAGGACGCGGTGACGACCGCCGAGGCGTTCCGCGACGGCGTCGGGTTCACCGGTGTCGTCCTCACCAAGCTCGACGGCGATGCCCGCGGCGGTGCGGCGCTCTCGGTCGCGAACGTCACCGGGCGGCCGATCCTGTTCGCCTCGACCGGGGAGAAGCTCGAGGACTTCGACGTCTTCCACCCGGAGCGGATGGCCTCGCGGATCCTCGGCATGGGCGACATGCTGACCTTGATCGAACACGCCGAGCGGACCTTCGAGGCCGATGAGACGGCTCGGATGGCCGAGCGGATGCTCGGCGGCGACGGCGAGCTCACCCTCGAGGACTTCCTCGAGCAGATGCTGATGGTCAAGCGGATGGGCCCGATCGGCAACATCCTCGGGATGCTGCCCGGCATGGGCCAGATGAAGGACGCGATCGCGCAGATCGACGACCGCGACCTCGACCGGGTGGCCGCGATCATCCGCTCGATGACCCCGGCCGAGCGGCAAGACCCGAAGATCCTCAACGGCTCCCGCCGGGTGCGAATCGCCCGCGGTGCCGGCGTGACCGTCAACGACGTCAACCAGCTCGTGAACCGCTTCGCCGACGCCCGCAAGATGATGAAGCAGGTGACCGGCGGGATGGCCGGTCCCGGCATGCGGCGCGCGACCAAGAAGGGCAAGAAGGGCAAGGGATCCTCGGCTCGAGCCGGCCAGGGCGGCCGGTCGGGGCAGGGCGGCCGGATGCCGATGCGACCGGGTGCGCCGGGGCTGTCCGGACTGAGCCTCCCGCCCGGGATGTCGCTTCCGCCCGGATTGGCACCCGATCTGTCCAACCTCAAGCTGCCGGGCGGCCCGGAGCCGACGTAGCGGCGTACTGAAGTGCCGGCTCCGGCCGGCCGATGCAGCCAAGGTGGAGTCCTGCTACGCCTGCGGCGCGTCGCTGAGCGAAGCCGCGCAATGGTGCGGGCAGTGCTATGCCCCGCGCGGACGGGCCGCGAACGCACCGTCACCCACCATGACGGCGACGATGGCGCCGACCCGGCCGATGCCGGCGAAGGCAACCCTGCCCCCGCAGGTGGTCAAGACCCGGTGGCGCAAGACCCAGACCACGTTCGGTCCGATCGGCCGGGTGCTGTGCACGCTCGGGCTGGTCATCGTGTTCGTCGTGCTGGTGGTCGCCGCGATCCTCACCGGTGGCCTGGGCGTGTTTGGCGCCTGCCTGTGGGGCTTCGTGGTCATGCCCTGGGCGTTGCGCGACGTATGGCGGGCCGGGCAGCTGCCGGTCGGCTAGAGCCCTCGTCCCGCCCGCTGGGCGGGTTCCTCTGGCAGAATGGCCGGGAGCACTCGGCAGACCAGGCGCGCCAGGCCGGCTTCAGCACGAAGCGTACGTCGCGCACATATTTGGGAGAGCAACACTTCGTGGCAACCAAGATCCGACTCATGCGGCTCGGCAAGATCCGCGCTCCGTACTACCGAATCGTCGTCGCCGACGCACGCACCAAGCGTGAGGGTCGCGTGATCGAGACGATCGGCAAGTACCACCCGAAGCAGGAGCCCTCGCTGATCGAGGTGGACTCCGACCGCGCCCGCTACTGGCTGTCGGTCGGTGCCCAGCCGACCGAGCCCGTGGCCGCGATCCTGAAGCTCACCGGCGACTGGCAGGCCCATCACGGCCTGCCGGCGCCCGAGCACGGTGTCCGCACCGCGGCCCCGCGGGAGGACCGCAAGGCGATCTTCGACGCGGCGGCGAAGGAGACCCTCGAGGCCGCCGAGAAGCCGGCCAAGAAGACTGCGGCGAAGAAGGCTGCGCCCGCAAGGAAGACCGCCGCGCCGGCGGTGCCGGCCGCAGAGGCGGTGCCGGCCGCCGAAGGCGCAGTTGCGACGACAGCTGAGGAGACACCGGCTGTGGAAGCGGTTCCGGCTGCGGAGGAAGCGCCGGCCGCTGACGAGGCGCCGGCCGCTGACGAGGCGCCGGCCGCGGAGGAAGCTCCCGCCGCCGAAGCGGAAGCCGCCGAATAGTGCTCGAGGACGCGCTGGAGCACCTGGTGCGTGGGATCGTCGATCATCCCGATGACGTCACGGTCGACCTGCTCGAGCGCCGGCAGGGCCGCGTGCTCGAGGTCCGCGTGCACCCCGACGATCTCGGCAAGGTGATCGGACGCGCCGGCCGCACGGCCAAGGCGTTGCGCACGGTGATGACCGCGCTCGGCGGTCGGGGGGTCCGGGTCGACCTGGTGGACGTCGACCGCGGCCGGTAGCCCCGTGCAGCTCGTCGTCGGGCGGATCGCGAAGGCGCACGGCGTCGGCGGCGAGGTTTCGGTCGACGTCCGCACCGACGACCCGGATCACCGGTTCGCCGTCGGTGCGCAGCTCGACACCGAACCGACGGATCGGGGTCCGCTGGTGGTGCAGGCCACCCGTTGGCATTCCGATCGGCTCCTGGTCCGTTTCGCCGGGGTCGGTGATCGCAGCGCTGCGGAGGCGATCCGCGGCACCCTCCTGGTGGCCGACTCGGCCACCAGCGCCGCCCCCGAGGACGACGACGAGTTCTGGGATCACGACCTGATCGGCCTCGACGCGGTCGGCGCGGATCAGGCGCTGATCGGTCAGGTCTCCGACGTCCTGCACCCGCCGGGGGCGGACCTGCTGGTGATCCGCCGGCCGGACGGCACCGAGGCGCTCGTCCCGTTCGTCGCGGCGATCGTGCCGGCCGTCCAGCTCGCGGCCCGCCGGATCGTCATCACCCCGCCACCGGGACTGCTGGAGTTGTGATGCGGATCGACGTCATCACGATCTTCCCGGACTATTTCTCCCCGCTCGACGTCTCGCTGCTCGGAAAGGCGCGCGCCGGTGGTTTGCTCGACGTGCGGGTGCACGACCTGCGCGATCACACCGAGGACGTGCATCGAAGCGTCGACGATGCGCCGTACGGCGGTGGACCGGGGATGCTGATGCGGCCGGAGCCGTGGGGCGCTGCGATCGACGCCGTGATCGCGGACTCGCCGGGCCCGCCGCCGGTCCTCATCGTGCCGACCCCCTCCGGCCGGCGCTTCACGCAGGCCGATGCGCTGGCCTGGAGCGAGTTGCCCGGCCTGATCGTGGCCTGTGGTCGCTACGAAGGCATTGACGCCCGCGTGGTCGCCGACGCCGAGACCCGGATGCCGGTCGCGGAAGTCTCGATCGGCGACTACGTGCTGGCCGGAGGCGAGGTGGCCGCGCTGGTGATCATCGAAACCGTGGCGAGGCTGTTGCCGGGTTTCATGGGCAACGCCGCCTCGACGCTGGACGACTCGTTCTCGGCCCACCCGGGCCGGCTCGAGGCGCCGTCCTACACCAGGCCGCCGGTGTGGCGCGGCCTCTCGGTGCCCGACGTCCTGCTCTCGGGTGATCATGCTGCGATCGCGCGCTGGCGCGACGCCGAATCGCTGCGGCGGACCCGCGAGCGGCGTCCCGATCTGGCCGGCTGAGGCCCGACCGGTGCCGGTCGCCGATTACCCACTCCCGGGCCGGTTGTGGCACAGTGGAGGGCACCGCCTGACCTGTTGCGCTGTGTTTCGGCGCGCCCGCGAACCGAGGAATCGACGACCATGCAGACGCTCGACTCGATCGATGCGGCATCGCTGCGCAGCGACATCCCGGCGTTTCGCCCCGGCGACACCGTCAAGGTGCACGTCAAGGTGGTTGAGGGCACCCGCAGCCGGGTGCAGGTCTTCCAGGGGGTCGTCATCCGCCGGCACGGCGGCGGCGTACGCGAGACCTTCACGGTCCGCAAGGTCAGCTTCGGCGTCGGGGTCGAGCGCACGTTCCCGGTGCACTCGCCGGTGGTTGACCACCTCGAGATCGTGATGCGAGGCGACGTACGACGGGCCAGAT
>CAYNDD010000246.1:0-5063 GCA_964395425.1 uncultured Frankiaceae bacterium | reverse complement strand
TAGTTGGCACCCCACCGGCCGAACCACGAGCCGTCGGTCTCCTGGGCATCGAACAACCATCGAACTCCGTGCTGGCATGCCTCGGATCCGGCCAACCCGCAGGCGGCCAGCATCTCCACGACATGGGCGGTCACATCGGCGGACGGCGGGTCGATCACCGCGCCGAAGTCGCAGAACGGCAGCTTGTACGCCAACTCCCTGGTGTTGTCGGCATCGAAGGCCCCCCAGCCGCCATCGCGGCACTGCATCCCGACCAGCCAGTGCACGGCGCGGTCGACCGCGGCCCGTGACCGCACCGGGTCGGGGTGGGCAATCCGGCGCAGGCCAAGGACCACCTCGGCGGTGTCGTCGGTGTCGGGGTAGCCGTCGTTGGCGAACTCGAACGCCCAGCCGCCGGGCTCGACCTCGGGCCGCCGCACCGACCAGTCACCGCGGACCCGGATCTCCTCGGCCAGCAGCCAGTCGGCCGCGTGCAGCACCGCGTCGTCGTCGGCGGGCACGCCGGCATCGAGCAGCGCGGTCACCGCCAGGCCGGTGTCCCACACCGGGGACTGGCAGGCCTCGAGTCGGCGGACGGGTCCGTGCTCGGTCTGCTCCCGGATCATGAACCCCTCGAGCCCACCGATCCCGGCCGCGACCGCAGGGTGGTCGAGCGGGTAGCCCATCAGGTGCAACGCGAGGATCGAGTAAACCCACGGGGGCTGGATCCCGCCCCACGACCCGTCGGCCTCCTGACGAGCGAGGATCCACTCGGTGCCGCGCCGCATCGCGGCCCGGCGAAGCACGCCGATCGGCCGGCGGCCGTAGGCATGCAGGACGCGGTCGAGTCGCTGGAACGCGCCGGCCCAGCTCAGCGACGGTGCGATCGGGGCCGGCGGCCGACCGGTCCGCAGCTCGTCCACGTCGAACGGCAGCGGACGCACCGGCCGCAGGGTCGCGACGATGGTCAACGGCACGATCGTCTGCCGCGCCCAGCAGCCCCAGTCGTAGAGGTTGAACGGGAACCACTTGGGCAGGTAGACGATCTCCGGCGGCAGATTCGGTACGTCGTCCCACGACCACACGCCGAACAAGGCCAGCCACAGCTTGGTGAACACCCGGGCCGACTCGAGCCCGCCGCCCGAGCGGATGACGCCGAGCGCCGCTTCCAGGTGCGGCGAGTCGACCGGGTCGCCGGCCAGCCGCAGGGCGACGTACGCCTCGATCGTCGTCGAGAGGTCGCCCGGCCCGGCGAAGTAGTTGGCCCAGCTGCCGTCAGTGCGCTGCTGCGACCGAATCCATCGGGCCGCATGATCGGTGTCGGCGGCCGTGCGGATCCCCAGGAACTCCCGCAGGAGCAGGTCCTCGGCATCCATCGTGACGTTGGTCTCGAGCTCGCCCTTCCACCAGCCGGCCGCGTCCTGCAACGACCGCAGGTGGTCGACGGCCCGATCCAGAGCTTGCGCGGCGGCCGAGGCGTCCGCCGCGCGCAGTTCGATGCGGTCGTCGCTGGTGAGAGTCATCAGCTGTCCCGACTCACGATGAAGCGGCCAAGTGCGACCAACTCGTCACGACCGGCCGGATCGAGATCGGCCAGGTCGAGGGCTCCCGCGGCCAGCTCGAGCCGGCGCTGGGCCTCCTGCTGCGCCCAGGCCCGCCCGCCCGCAGCCTCCACCAGGTCCGCCGCTCGTTGCACCGACTCGTCGGTGTCGGGGCCGCCGGCTGCCAGCCAGCGCCCGAGCTGTCCACCCGCCGGTGTCCCCGACTCGAGCGCGAACGCGATCGGCAGAGACTTCTTGCGCGCCCGCAAGTCGCTGCCGACCGGCTTGCCGGTCACCGCAGGCTCACCCCAGATCCCGAGCAGGTCGTCGACCAGCTGGAAGGCGAGGCCCAGCTGCTCGCCGAAGTGCTGGAGCGAGGCGACCGTCGGCGGCGGCGCACCGGCCAAGACCGCACCGATCGCGGCCGAGCACCCGAGCAGCGCACCGGTCTTGCCGGCCGCCATCGCCACGCATTCCTCGACCGTCACCGTCGACCGACGCTCGAAGGCGAGATCCTCGACCTGGCCCGCGATCAGACCCTGGGTGGCGGTGCCGAGCATCGAGGCGGCGGCCACCGAGGCGTCGTCGCCGGCGTCCGCGAGCACCTGATAGGCGAGCGAGAGCATCGCGTCGCCGACCAGGATGGCGGTCGACGGCCCCCACACCGCCCAGACCGTCTTGCGGTGTCGGCGCTGGGCGTCCCGGTCCATCAGGTCGTCGTGCAGCAAGGAGAAGTTGTGGACCAGCTCGACCGCGACCGCTCCCGGCACCGCGACCTCGGGTGCCGCGCCGACCGCGCGCGCCGACAGCAGGGCAAGCGCGGGACGGACCGCCTTCCCGCCGCCCGCCGCCGGTGCTCCGTCGGCATCGACCCACCCCAGGTGGTACGCCGCCACACCCCGGCTGTTCTCATCGAGCCGCGTGATCGCCGCGCGCAGCGCCGGCTCGACGAGGTCCCGACTGCGGTTGAGAGTGGTCGGCAAGGTGATCGTCATGCCGCCGCCACCCCCTGCCGCGCCGGGGGGCCGGCACCGATGCCCGAGGGAGCGAGCGCGGACAGCGCGGCCACGGCTGCCTCCGCGCTTCGGACCGCGCCTTCCATCGTGGCCGGCCAGCCGGTCGAGGTGTGCGCGCCGGCGAGCACGAGGCCGCGGTGGCCGGTCGCGGCCGGCGGCCGCCAGCGCGCGCTGCCCGGCGCCTGGCGGAACGTCGCGTGCGGCTCACGGGTGACGAAGAAGTCGACCAGCTCGGCGGTCGTGGCGCGCGGCAGGACCCGCTCGAACTCCGGCAGCAACCGGGCTCGGACCTGCTCCACCGGGAGGTCGGCGACGTCGTCGGCGGCCGACAGCGACGCCGCGACGTACTGACCGCCGTCCAGCCCGGACGGCGTGGTCCGGTCGAACAACCACTGCAGCGGCGAGCCGACGCAGGCGAGGAACACCTCGTCCATCACCGGCCGGTCGAACACGGCGTGGACGTTGACGATCGGGGTCGAACCCAGTGCGGTTGACCAGCCCGGAGCGAGCCGGAGTGCGCCCTCGGGAATCACCCGCTCGGTCTGGGCCGGCGGCAGCGCGACGACCACCGCATCGGCATCGTGGTCGCCGTCCGAGGTGCGCACCGACCAGGCCGGCCCGGCCGGCTCGACCGACTCGACCCTCGTCCGCAGCCGGACGTCCGCGCCGGCCGCCGCGAGCGAGCGCATCGCGGACTCGCCGTGGAGCTGCTGCAGCGGCACGTCCGACCACCCGATGTCGGCCGCACCGGCGTCGGTGAGCAAGCCGAGCTGGAACACCGTGGCCGCGAGCGCGAGCGAGGCCTCGTCGCTGCGGGCATTCAGGGTCGCGACGCCGACCAGGTCCCACAGCGCGGCAATCGCCGCGGGCAGCTGACCGTGCGCGGAGAGCCAGTCGCCGAACGAACGGTCGTCGGTGGCCGCGGCCGCCGGGTCGACCGACCGCAGCGCCAGCGCGGCGCGCGCGGATGCGAGCCGGGCCGACAGCGGCATGGCCGAGTACCCGAGCAGCGACCCGGCGAGGTGAAGTGGCAGGCCCGCAACGACCGGTAGCCGACCGCGACCCAACCGCGCCCGTCGCCCGTCGGATGCACGCACGACGCGGATGTCGAGCCGGGGCTGCAACGTGGTCAGGCCGGTCACGCCGAGCCGATCGAGCAACCCGCGGTACGACGTGCAACAACGAAGGAAGACGTGCTGGCCGGTGTCGACCTCGAGCTCGCCGCGCCGGAACGATGCGGTCAGCCCGCCCAGCCGGGGCTTCGCTTCGATCAGGGTGACTCGCCAACCGGTATCGGCGAGCTGCAGGGCCGCGCTGATCCCAGCCAGGCCACCACCCGCGACCACCGCGTGTGGGGTGCGCCCGACCGACCCGGTCATGATGCCCGTCCCGCGAGCGCGCGGGCGGCAACTGCCGCCTTCTGCCAGCCGGACAGCGACAGCCGCCGGTCGCGGACGAGCGCCGGCTGCGCCGAGATCTGGTCGAGCAACCGGCGATAGATGCCCGACATCGCCAGCGCCGACGCCGCGCTGCGCCGGTCGAGCAGCGGCACCAAGCGCAGCCCGTCGTCGTACCAGAGCCGGGCGCGAGCGGCCGTCGCCCGGATCAGTGCGGACAGCCCCCCGTCGTCCACCAATGCACCGTCGACATCGATGCGCAGCTCGACGCCGAACCGGTCGAGGTCGTCGGTGGGCAGATAGACCCGCCCGTTGAGGAGGTCCTCCCGGATGTCGCGCAGGATGTTGGTCTGCTGCAGCGCGATGCCGAGCTGGTCGGCGTAGCCGGGTGCCAGCTGCTGGTCGGAGGCCCCGAACACGCCCACGCACAGCCGGCCGATCGAACCCGCCACACACCGGCAGTAGACGACCAGCTCGTCAAAGGTGGCGAACCGCCGGCCGGCGACGTCCATCTCGACACCGTCGATCAGCTCGTCGAACGCGGCGACCGGGATCGGCAGCCGCTGCGCCGCGTCGCGGACCGCCACGAGCACCGGATCGGCCGAATCCGACAGTGCGGCGATCGAGGCCCGCAGCTCGCTGAGCCGTTGCCGCTTAGGCTCGACCGGAAGGGAGCCGTCGCCGATGTCGTCGACCCGGCGTGCCAGCGCGTAGATCGCGCACAACGCCTGCCGCTTGTCACGCGGGAGCAACCTGATGCCGTAGTGGAAGTTGCGCGCCTGCGTCCGGGTGGTGTCCTCACAGATCGAGTACGCCGCGTCGATGGTCGCCGTCATGGCCGACCGGCCAGCAGTCGGATCGCGTGCCGGGCGGTGTCGATCCGCCGGGGCGACACAGCGGTTGCCAGCACGTCGAAATCGGCCCGCCGCAACGCGTCTGCGGTTGCCAGCCCGCCGGCCACGTATCCCGCCACCGCGATCTTGCCGGCACCGGGCAACCGCCGGACGAGTGGCGCACCGCTCTCGAGCAAAGTCGCCGCCCGAGCCACCTCGTGCCGCACGACATCGCGCACGGTGACCGAGGTCACCCGGGCATCGAGGTCGGCGGCGGTCACCGCGAACGCGTCGAGA
>CAYNDD010000245.1:0-5075 GCA_964395425.1 uncultured Frankiaceae bacterium | reverse complement strand
ATAGTGACGGTTCTGTTCGTTCTGAGGCAGTCTTGCGATCGCGCGGAGCTGGCGCTGTCGAGCGCTGTATTGCCGGTCTCGCCCGGCCACGTGATGGTTCTCGCGTCACGAGACCATGTCGCTCCAGGCAAGGTCACCTCCCTTGGCGGAGGCGATCCGGACTATCCGGTGGTGCCTAAGTCGATAGAGATGGCTCACCGGGTTGCGCAGTTTGTGGCCGGGTAGCGGCGGGTTGCAGAAGTCATACGTTGAGGCAAGGAGACGGCCACTGGCGTTGAGTGAGAGGTCAGCGCCTTGGTCGCATGCGCCCAGACGCCAGACCTTCACCGGCTGCATCCGTCGGCTGAGTCGCTCGATGTACGTGCGGACACTGTTGTAGATGGCGTCGCAGGTCTTGACATCGAAGATTCGTCCCGCCCGAATCACTGGTGTGGACAGGTCGCAATGTTTCGGTGGTCGTCGCACGGTGCCATGCAGCGAAGGTTGGGAGTGATCCGGGTTGAACCGCACCTGAACGATGCGCTGCCAAACCGGACATGAGACGTTGGTGCCGTCGATTCCTAAGCGCGCTGCACTGGGCTGTTCGCTTGACGCTCCGTAACTGACGACAACGGCATGGCCGTCCGCAGTCCAGACAGGGGCACTTAGCCAGTGGCACGTTGCTAGCTTTCGGCCGATCGTCCAGGTTCTCGCGTCGGATAACCGCCGGATGAGCAGGTGAGCGGAGAAGTACGACTTGTAGCTGCATGGCTCGACGAGGGCGGCGATCTGACGCCCATCGGGGCTCGCGGTCGCACCGTCAAGCTCGAGTTTCGGGCCGACCCGCCACAACGTGTGCTCGTCGCCAGTTGTGGGATCGACCTTGAGGATCTCTCCGCCGCAACCCGTTGGGCTAGTAGGGCACTCCTGCTGTCCGTTGAGGCAGTGAATCCCCTGATGGAACGTCGCCAGCAAGTCTCCGTGCGTTAACTGCTCAAGGTCAGTCAGGCTCTCGTCGCCACGAGTCTCCGGTAGCAGCGTACGAATCGCCAGTCCGGTAGACACGTCGTACAGGTTGGCCGGGCCGTCGAACGAGATGGCGGCGAACGTCCCGGCGCGCAACCCCCTACTGACGATCGGCTGCCTCTGGGACCCAGCCGCACCGGCGCACGCTGGCAGCCCGAGGAGAGCAACCACCACCGCGCTCAGCACGACAGTGAGCCGCCGGACAGCACGTCGACCGTTCATGACGTCTCCTCGGACAGTCAACTCGTCTCGGACAGTCAACTCGTCGAACCGACCATTGCAGGGGTTGGCCGTCGCTGGGCATACGTCAGCCGAACAGGAGACGAACGAAGAATGACCCACCGCGCGCGAAGTGATGCCGAGACAGCGCGGCCTCTTGCAACGGCGCAGGCGACCAGAATGCCAGTTCTGGCCCGTCCGATCGCGAGTTCCGGCCGGTTGACATAACGATGGGGTTCACGCGTGCGACTGGTACAGGCAGTGGTGGGCGGGATTGTCGGTCCAGTTCAGGTGGCCGGCGACGCACAGCCACTCGAGTGATCGGCCGGGCTCCAAGGCGGCCACCTGCATCACTGGGTTGAAGTCGGCGGCGAAGGTGAACCGGATCTCCGCGCCGAGGCCACCACCCTCGAGCTCGACTGAGGTGCTCCACCAGCCGGCGAGACCGTCGGCGGTCGTGAGAGCCGCCCACACCGAGTCGGTGCTCGTCGCGATGTCGACGACGTGGTGGATCTGCTTCATGTTCGCTCCCGGGTGCGGTCGACGTCATCATGCCGGAAGACTGGTCCGCCGAATACGGTGAGACGGTGAGCGCCGCGGACGTCGTCATCCTGCTCGGCGTTGCGCTCGCGGTCGTGATCGAGGCGCTGTGCATTCGGATGGTGGGTGACCTCGCGGAGAGCTTCGGCGAGGAACGCACCACCTGGCAGGCGTGGATGCTGCCGCTCGGCCTCTTCGGGCCCATGGTCGCGAGGATCCTGCTCGACCGCCGGCACGGCGGTGGCGGCGGCTACGCCTGATCGCGGCCGAGCGGCCACTCCACCAGGGTTTCGTGGCGGGTCTTCGGGCCGAGCGTCGACCTGACCAGTCGCAGCGATGTCGCCGGCCACGCCGGGCCGGCGTACGGCCAGAGTGCGGCGAGCCTTTTGCTGACGTCGACCGGGGTACGGGCCCGGGCGAGGGTCAAGTGGGCCTGGAACCGCCGCTTCTCCATCGCCAGCCCTTCGCGACGTCCGGCGGCGGTGCAGCGCTCGGCCAGCCTGGCCAGGTCCGGGACGGCTCCGTCGACGCCGATCCAGAGCACCCGCGCGGCGTTGGGCCGGTTTGGGAAGCAGCCCGCGCCGGCGAGCTGCAAGGACAGTGGCGGCGTACGGGCGGCGGCCCGCTCGAGCCGCTCCACGAGCCCCTCGGCGACCGCGTCGCTCACCTCGCCGTAGAAGGCGAGGGTGATGTGCCACTGCTCTTCGGCGACCCAGCGCAGGGTGTCGTCCGTGGCACCGATCGCCCAGCGCAAGTCCTTGACCGCAGACTCGGGTGGGTCGATCGCCGCGAACAGCCTCATCGGGCCAATCGTCTCGCGCGCGTTCGCGGTGTTTCGACAAGGGCCATAGCCTTGGCGCTGGCGGACCCAAACCGACCGCACAAGTCGGGTCCACTCGCGACGAGGAGGCCGGATGGCAGACGGGACCAGCGGGGCGCTGATGCCGGCGGCGTTCATCGGGCACGGCAGTCCGATGAACGCGCTCGAGACCAACCGCTACACCGAGTCCTGGCACGCGTTCGGCGAGTCGGTGCCGAAGCCGACTGCGATCCTCGTCGTCTCGGCGCACTGGTATATCAACGCGACCGCAGTCACCGCGATGCCGCGGCCGCGCACGATCCACGACTTCTACGGCTTCCCGCAGGCGTTGTTCGACGTCGAGTATCCGGCGCCGGGGATGCCGGAGATGGCCAAGGAAATCAGCGACATCGTCGAGCCGACCTGGGTCGGCGCCGACCTCGACTCGTGGGGGATCGATCACGGCACCTGGTCGGTCCTCGTGCATGCGTTCCCGCAGGCGGACATCCCCGTCGTCCAGCTGTCGATCAACGCCGACAAGGGCCTCGACTACCACCTCGAGCTCGGGGCCAAGCTCGCGCCGCTTCGAGAGCGCGGCGTGCTGATCGTCGGCAGCGGCAACGTCGTACACAACCTCGGCGGGATGAACCCGCGGCTGGCCGAGGACGGCTACGACTGGGCGCAGCGCTTCGACGAGGAGGCGAAAGCCCGGATGGCCGACGACCCGACCGAGGTCGCCCGGCTCGACGGACATCAGGACTACCGGCTCGCGGTGCCGACCCCGGACCATTTTCTGCCGCTGCTCTATCTCGCCGGGTTGGCCGGCGCGGCGCGCACGGGTACGGACGTGCTGATCGACGGTTACGCCTACGGCTCGCTGTCGATGACCGCCTACACCCTCGGCATGGATAGCCCGCTCCCGGCGCCCGCCAACGGGTTGTCCACCATGTCGCTGCCAGCGGACGTGCCGATCGACGACACCAACATCTAGCCCGCGGCCGGTTAGCCCGCAGGCAGCACGGCCTGGATCTGGCTGGTCTTCGCGACCAGCCGGCCGTCGGCATCCCTGAGCTCGGTCTCGACCACGATCACGGTCCGCCCGACGTGCAACGGCCGGGCGACCGCCTCGACCTGGCCCTGGCGGACGGCGCGCAGGAGGTTGGTCCTCGACTCGATCGTGGACGTCATGGATCCGTCGGGTAGGTTCAGAAATGCACAGATCGCACCGGTCGAGTCCGCCAGCGACATCAGGACTCCGCCATGCAGGACTCCGCCAACTGTGCAGAGCCGCTCGTCCCACTCGATCCGGGCGCGTACCTCGTCCTTGCTTGCCGCGACCGTCTGGATCCCGATCAGGCCGGCGAACGGCATGGTCGCCATCAGCTGCTCGGCATCGGTGGGCGAGTCCTCAGCCATCGGCGCCAGACCTGCTCGGGGACTAGGCGAAGGTCTCGGCGGTCGGCTCGGGCAGTACGACGACGACCGAGTCGATGCCGATCGGGTCGAGCTCGAGGCCGTTGCGGCTGGCCAGCGCATAGAGCCCGTCGAGGCGGTCCTGCGCGGCGTGGACGAGGTCCTCGTCCCCGCGGGCGCTCGCGTCGAAGGCGGCGGCTCGGGCCGCGGCGATCTGGCTGCGGATCTCGCGTTCGAACGAGGGGATCGGGCTGCTCGTCATGTCATCTCCTCGCCTGTGTTGGGTGCTGGGCACCCACGATGGGTCGGTAGACGGGCGACGCTGCCCGTGTCGTGCACGAGCCGATGCTTTTCAGCACCGGCTCGCAAGTGTTACCCGAGGCTACGACGCCCCAACCCCCGAAGCAATGTCACATCGCCCAGCCTAATCCGGGGGTGATGTGACATTGCCCCCACGAACGTGGGGGCAATGTCACATTGCTTTGTACGGGGGCCTGCCGGGGCTCCGAAGGTGGTTAGAGCCAGGCCTTCAGGGTGGCGGCGGTGTCGCTGCGGCGCAGCTCGCGCAGCGTGTCGCGCTCGATCTGGCGAATCCGCTCCCGGGTGAGCCCGAGCGCCTTGCCGACCTCGTCGAGGGTGCGCGAGCGGCCGTCGTCGAGCCCGAAGCGCATCCGCATCACGATCGCGGAGCGGTCCGGGAGCGTGCCCAGCACGGAGCGAAGCCGGTCCTGGAGCAGCCCGAAGTCGACCACGTCGGCCGCGATCGGCGCGTCCATGTCCTCGATGAACTCACCGAAGGTCGCCGTACCGTCGTCGCCCACCGGGGTCTCGAGGGAGAGCGTCTCGCGGCCGTAGCCGAGGATCTCCTCGATCCGGTCCGCGGTCATCTCCAGTACGACGCCGATCTCGGCGAAGGTCGGCTCCCGGCCGTACTCGGTGGCCAGGTCACGCTTGACCCGCAGCGCCTTGTTGATCTGCTCGACCATGTGCACCGGCACCCGGATGGTGCGGCCCTGGTCGGCGATCGCGCGCTGCAGCGCCTGGCGGATCCACCAGGTGGCGTAGGTCGAGAACTTGTAGCCCTTGGTGTAGTCGAACT
>CAYNDD010000244.1:0-5087 GCA_964395425.1 uncultured Frankiaceae bacterium | reverse complement strand
CGATGACCGCGTCCAGCGCGGCAGCCTCGAGCAGGCGACCCGGCGCATAGCGGGCCCATCGGGCGACGTAGCGTCCCTCGAGCACCCGGTAGACCGGCCCGTCCTCGATGCCGAGGACGTAGGCGGCGAGCTCGCCGTCGAGTCGCAGGGTGGCCAGCTGCAACTCCCCGGTGCCCGCCAGCGCGAGCACGCGCCGGTGCCACAGTCGCCGCCGGGCCGGATCGTCGAGCGGGCTCAGCCGCCCGCCCGCATGGTCGCGGTCACGGCAGATGCTCTCGAGCAGCGGCAGCGTGGCGGTGATCTCGCGGCCGTCGGTGGTGACGTCGACGGTCGAGACGACACCGTCCGCTGCCAACCGGTTGCGCGCCTTGCGAAGTGTTCTCGCGACCCCGTGGCTCATACCGGTGGAGTCGGTGCCGACGGTCCGGACGATCGGCACGGCAACGTGCTGGATCGTGAGCGCGACCGGCAGCGCTCGAAGCATCGCTGCGAGCGCAGGGCCGTGGCTGATCGGCCCGAGGCAGAACTCCCGCGGCTCGCGGCTCAGCGCGTCGGCGAGGGAGACACCGAGCTGCTCGGCCGCGTGATCGTCGACCGCGAGCAGGGCGCCGCGATGGTTTTCCGCCGTACCCGCCAGGGTGGTACGTCGCAACCCGCCCGGGGAGTCGAGCAGCAGGGCGGCGGCCACCAGCTCGCTGCCCGCAGCGACCGAGACCAGCCACGGCTTCTCGCCGGCCGCGGGCTTCGCGACGGATGCCGCCAGCCACGGCCAGCGGGCCGTCACCGGAGCGTCGGCTACTGCCCCGGTGAGCGACGCGAGGCGGGTCGACTCCGCGAGCACGGCATCGACGCCATGGGCGACCTCGGTGTGCAGCGGTGGCGCGACGCGATAGCTCCGACCTGGAGCGGTCATCGGCTAGGCACCTACCCTCAGCTCGGCGTCGTCCAGGGATGCTTCGTAGTCGGTCAGCCAGGTCTCGAACTCCGCGACCGGAAGAGCCTGGCTGAAGTAGAAGCCTTGCGCCTCGTCGCAACCGGCGTCGCAGAGCCGCCGCGCGGTGAGCTCGTCCTCGACGCCCTCGGCGACCATCCGCAGACCGAGCGAGTGCGCGAGATCGATCGCGGACTGGACGATCGCCAGCGAGCGGTCGTCGGCACTCATGGTCGCGATGAAGGACCGATCCAGCTTCAGCTCGTCAATCGGCAGCTCGCGCAGGTATGCCAGCGACGAATAGCCGGTGCCGAAGTCGTCGACCGCCACCTGGATGCCGATTCGGCGCAGCTCGTCGAGGATGTGGCGGGCGCGCTCGCGATCGCTCATGATCACGTCCTCGGTGATCTCGAGGATCAGCAGCGACGAATCGAGCGAACGCTCGATCAACATTCGCTCGACCCGTTGGGGGAGCTCGATGTCGACGAGCGAGGACGGGGACAGGTTGACCGCGACCGGCAGGTGAAGGCCTGTGGTCGACCAGGCCATCACCTGGTCGAGTGACTGCTCGAGCACGGCAACCGTCATCTCGTGCATCAGGCCGGAGTCCTCGACCAGCGGCAGGAAGGATGCCGGCAGCAGCAGGCCCTTCACCGGGTGGTTCCAGCGGACCAGGGCCTCGACACTGAGGACCCGGAGGGTCGAGGCGTCGACCTTCGGCTGGTAGTGCATCGTGAGCTCGCGGTCGCTGATCGCGCCGCGGAGCTCGTCGATCAGATGCAGCCGGTCACGACCGTCGACGTCCTCACCGGTCCGCGAGAACACGCTGTAGCCGCTGCGCTGGGACTTCGCGCGATACATCGCGATGTCGGCATGCCGGAGCAGCGACGACATGTCGAGGCCGTGTTCCGGCGCAACCGCGACGCCGATGCTCCCGGTCATCCTGACGCTGACGTCCTCGAGCGCGAACGGTGTCGAGAGGGCGTCGCGGACCTCGATCGCAGTCCGTTCGGCCACGCCCTGGTCGGCGTTGAGCAGGAAGACCGCGAACTCGTCGCCGCCGAGGCGGACCAGCAGCGAGCCGTTCGAGGGCACTGCGTCGCGGATCCGGCGGGCAACCAGGCGGAGCAGCTCGTCGCCGGAGTGGTGGCCGAGGCTGTCGTTGATCTCCTTGAACCGGTCGAGGTCGAGCAGCAGAAGTGCGGCGTTGACGTCCGGCTCGACCAAGACCTGCTCCGAGCGGATGTAGAGGGCACGGCGGTTGCCGAGCTCGGTGAGGTCGTCGGTTAACGCGAGTTGATGGCTGTCGGCGAGGTTCGATGCCTCGCGGAACGTGACGATCAGCCGGATCAGCGCGACCACGATCGTCGCCGCCGCGAGGCCGACCGCGACCGGGTGGATCTTGCCGTAGACGAGCAAGGCGAGCGCGGCGAGCGTCGACACGACCGGTACGGCGAGCAGCGACCAGCCCGACAGCCGCAGCCCGGCGAGGCGGTCCGGCCAGCCGGGCGCCATCGCCATGACCATCGTCGCGGTTACCCAGAGCGCGTCGTTGATGCCGCCCGCCTGGTAGGAGTCGTGCGCGGTGAGGACCGTGTACACGCCGTCGGCGACGACGAAGATCAGCAGCCCGCCCGCGAGCATCCACATCCCGACCGGCGGGCGCCAGTGATAGAGCGAGAGCGTCGCGATCAGGGAGAGCAGGAGCACGAGGTCGAGCAGCGGGTACGCAGTGGTGGTGATGATGGCCGCGGTGCTACCGGTCGTGGTCGAGAGGACGGGCCCGAGGATCGCTGCCGCGGCGCCGGCGGTCGCGGCGAGCCCGCCGACGATGCCGTCCAGCCACAGGCTCAGGCTGAAGCGCTTGAAGTGCTCCCGGACCATGAGCACGAGGGCGATGAAGGCGCAGGGGTAGAAGCTGAGGAACAAGGCATCCGCGAGCGACGGGAACGGCTCGGGGTTGAGCGGCCGCAATGCGATCGTCCAGTAGATGTTCCCGCTGCCGTAGAGCGCCAGGCCGATGGCGAGGATGTGCCAACTCGCGCGAAACGTCGTCGCGCGGCGGGCGCGCACGAAGCACACCGCCGCCGACATCGCGTAGACGAAGTTGTTGAGCAGCCCGTCGAGGTAGAGGTTGTAGCCGGGATGGGGCCGGACACCCGGGATCGTGGACACGACAAAGGCAGCGAGCGCGAACATCGCGACCGCTGTGACAACGCGCTGGATGCGTGCCACCTGAGCCCCTCTCCCAGTCCTTAGAGCGTCCATCGGCCTGTGGACAACGCCTGTGTTCGGCCGGAGGTGACGTTGGTCCGCACCCAAACGGGCCAGTAAGCGTTGCGCCGACTGTGCGAAGGCCGGCCGATTTGTCGGCGATTAGGCCCGGCCGATTTGTCGGCGATTAGGCTTGGTGTCCGTCACGCCGGAGCGCAGCCAGCGGTGGCCTGACCGGGGCGTCGATGTGCGTGGGGTGGGTCAGAGCAAGTGAAGCGTTCCGGAACGGGCTCGGCCGGCTGGGCCGCCCTTGGGCTCGCCGCCGTGGTGCTGGTGGTCGGGTCTGCGTGCGCGGCACCAGCGGGCCGGTCCGTTGCCCAGACCCAGAATCGGCGCGGGCCGACCGTTCATCCCGTGGCCACTGCGACAGGATCCGACCGTACCCGGGTCCGCCGACGAGCCGCATCCGCACCGCGCGCAGTCCCGCGACCGTCGCACACGATCGTGGTGATGATGGAGAACCACTCCTACTCCGACATCATCGGTAACCCGCAGGCGCCGTACCTGAACTCGCTCGCCGCCCACGGCGCCCTGTTCACGCACTCCCATGCGATCACCCATCCGAGCGAGCCGAACTACCTGGCGCTGTTCTCCGGCTCGACGCACGGCGTGACGAGCGATTCGTGCCCGCACACCTATCGAACCCGCAACCTCGGCTCCGAACTGATCGCCGCGAAGGACACCTTTGCCGGCTACGCCGAGGGCCTACCGCACACCGGTTATGCAGGTTGTTACGTCGGTGCGTATGTGCGCAAGCACGTGCCGTGGGTGAACTTCGGCGATCTGCCGAAGTCGACCGACCGGCCGTTCTCCGCCTTCCCGAAGCGCTTCAATGCCTTGCCGACCCTTTCGTTCGTGACTCCCAACCTCAACCATGACATGCACGACGGCACAATTCGCCAGGCCGACAACTGGATGAAGCGGCGGCTCGGCAGGTACGTCGCAGCCGCGAAGCGCGACGGCGGCCTGGTCGTCATCACCTGGGACGAGGACGACGGAAGCGTGCCCAACCGGATCCCCACCATCGTGGTCGGTGCTGACGTCAGGCCGGGGCGTTACGCGGAGCGGATCGACCACTACCGGCTCCTGCGCACGCTGGAGGCGGCGTACCGGCTGCGAGCGCTGGGAAAGAGTGCAGATCGCAAGCCGATCACCGACATCTGGAACTACCCCCACGGCTGACCTGCTACGACGGTCGCACCAGCCTGGCCTCGTAGGCGAAGATCACCGCCTGGACACGATCACGCAGCTCGAGCTTGTTGAGGATGCGGCTGACGTGGGTCTTGACGGTCGCCTCGGACAGGTGCAGAGACGCGGCGATCTCGAGATTGCTCTTGCCGAGTGCCATCGTGGTGAGAACGTCGCGCTCTCGCTCGGTCAGCGTGCCGAGCCGCGGGTCCGGCTCGGCACCCGAGGCGTCGGGCAGCTGACCGGCGAACGTCTCGAGCAGCCGACGGGTGACCCGCGGCGCGACCACCGCATCGCCACTGGCCACCGTGCGGATCGCCGCGACCAGCTCAGCCGGTGGGACGTCTTTGAGCAGGAAGCCGCTCGCGCCGGCGCGCAGCCCGGCGAAGGCGTACTCGTCGAGGTCGAAGGTGGTGAGGATGAGGATCTTGGCCTCCGGCCGGGCGGCGGTGATCCTCTCGGTCGCCGCGATGCCGTCCATGCCGGGCATCCGCACGTCCATGACGATGACGTCGGGGGCGAGCTCCTGGGCGGCCCGGACGGCCGCCTCGCCGTCCTCGGACTCGCCGACCACATGGATCCCGTCATGAGCCTCGAGGACCATCCGGAACCCCATCCGGAGCAGGGGTTGGTCGTCGACCAGCAGGACCGAGATGCTCACCGGGCGGCGGCCACCGGCTCGGCATCGGCGGCG